>CAYNYQ010000016.1:0-31108 GCA_964401305.1 uncultured Acetobacteraceae bacterium
TTCGTCTTCCTCATCGACGGCGTGCCGGTGCGCTTCTTCCGCGGCGACGCCGACGAGCCCTCGAAGCGCACGCTGCGCCAGCAGGAGAGCGAGGCGCAGCAGCTCGCGCTGGCCCTTGGCGACGCCGGCGGCGCGGAGGGGCTGATGTTCCGCCTCGCCGTCGAGACGGGCGAGGACGGCGAGGTGACGCGGGTCGTCTTCCTCGCGCTCCGCGGCGAGGAGGGCCAAGTGGAGTGCTTCTGGCCGGTCCCGCTCGGTAACGCGGACTTGTCATCTTCCGCCCGCCGGAACGCCGGGGCTGGACTGGCACCCCCGCTGGCTGCTGCACTGACCCGGCGCGACAGCTGAGTCTCGTCTCGCCTTTCTGACCATTCTTTCGAGTCCGGTTTTGTTCTTCACAGTAGAGTGAAGCAAAATCCTTCATCTCAGGCCGAGCTCGGCCATGATTGCATCTTGTATGCGTCCCACCACCATCGGTAGCATCGCCCGTCTCCGCCCCTTCGGAGCCGGACCGCAGTGCAGCTTTCGGTAGTTTGCACCTCCGCCGCGTCCCCTACCCCGCCCAGGCGGGGCCTCGCCCGGATTGCGGAATTCGCTAGCCTCCCACCGGCACGAATCGGAGGGGCGGTCGAGGGTTGGGCGACACGCTCGGCGAAGCAGACCTGCGGGAGGGATTGCTCCGCGGCGGCCGGATCGAGGCCGCCGTCGTGGTCGCGCGCCGCGACCCGGACGACGGCGTCGACCACGTGCCCTACCTCCTGCCCTCCTGGCGGCGCGGCTACGTCGCCATCGCCCTCTTCCGCGGGCCCGGCGTGCGCGGCTGGCGCGACCTCGACCGCCTGCTGCGCTTCCTCCGCGACGACATGTCCTACAAGCTCCCGGTCTCGCTCTACGAGGAGGACTGCCCGCGCCTCGCGCGGCTGCGCTCCGTCCTGCCGCGCGGCGCCACCACGAAGCACGTCAAGGCCGACGACAGCCCGTTGCCGGCCGGCGTGGACGTCCCCGACCTGCCACTTCCCGAGTAGCGGCCCCCGCCGCGCCGGCGGTACGCGGTGACCGGCTGCGAGGCGCTCGCCGGGCTGGCCCTGTTCGCCTGCGTCGCGCGCGACCCGCGCTGCCTACCCGACGAGCACCGGCGGCTGCTGCCGGAACTCGCCGCAGTCGCGGAGCGGGAGTCCGGCTTCCGGCCCTTCGCCATCCGGGACGAGGCAACGGGCGAGAGCCTGTTCCCGAAGACGCGGGCCGAGGCGGTGGCGATCGCCGCCGCGCGCGACGCGGCGGGGCGCACGCTCGGGCTCGGCTGGTTCCAGATCACGCACCGGGCCAACTGGCGCCGTCACGGCCTCACCGTCGAGACCGCGCTCGACCCCTGCGAGAACATGCGCGCGGGCGCGGCGCACCTCGCCGGCAACCTCCGGGATGCCGCCTTCCAGCTCTACAACAGCGGCCGCCCCGGCGGCGCGCCGAGCTACGCCGCCGCGGTCGCCCGCCGCGTCGGGCAGCACGCGGCGGCGCTCACCGCCGGCCCCGACGGGCTCGCCGGCGCCGGCCAAGCGCCGGTCCCCCCTCCCCTCCTCCCCGACCTGGGTCGCGGCCGCCCGGGACGGGACCTCGTGACCGGCCGGTAGGAGATCGCCCATGGGTGGCGGAGACGTCCTGACCCGCGCGCTGACCGCCCTCGCGCAGTTCCTCGTCGGTCCCTTCGGGATCGCCTTCATCATCGCTTGTGTCGTCATCGCCTTCCTCGCGGCGGCGGCGCGCATGGCGCCGCCGTCGGCCGGCTTCGTGGCGATGTTCTTCGGCGCCGCCGCCTTCACCGGCGCCTACTTCGTCAACACCTTCATCGGGGGCTGAGCGATGTCCCCCGCCGCCGGACGCGACACGCTGTTCCTCGCTGCGACGCGCCCGGCGATGCGGTGGGGCGTGCCGATGGAGGGCTACTACCTCAACCTTTTCGGCACCTGGCTCCTCGGCATGGTGCTCGGCAGCCCGCTCTGGTGGGCGACCTTCTTCGTCTGGCACCTGCCGATGGTCGCGCTGACCAACCGCAACCCGCATTTCTTCCACGAGCTGCGCATGTGGTACGTCACGCGCGGCCAGACGATCGGCGGCGTGCTGCGCGCCCTGCCGGACCGCGCGCCGCGGCGCGCGAAGGACCTGGTGTCCGGTGTCTAGCCGCTTCGCGCCCCGCGCGCCGACGCTCGGCGAGCACGTCCCCATCGAGGGCCACCTCACCGATCGCGTGCTGCGCCTCTCCGACGACGGCGCCTACGCCATGCTCGCGCTCGACGGCCTGCCCTCGGCCGACACGGCGAGCGACGCCGACCTGCTGGAGCGGGTGGACCGGCTTAACGGCACCGTCATGGGCGTCCCCGCCGGGGACCGGATGGTGATGTCGGTCTACCTCTGCCGGAGCCTCGCGGACCCCGCGGCGGTGCCGGAACCGGACCCGCGCCTCACACCCTTCGCGCGCGCCTTCGCGGCGGGCTACCGCGAGCGGCTGCTCGACGGGCTCCTCTACGAGAACCGGCTCTTCCTCGGACTGCACCTGCGATCCGCCGCCGGAGGCGGGGCGGAGTGGTGGGCGCGGCGCAAGGCGCGCAAGCGGGGCGCGGACGCGGCGGGCGAACGGGCGATCGACCGCGCCCGCGAACTCGAGCGCATCTGCGACTGGCTGGCGTCGGAGCTGGCGGACTACGGCCCGCGGCCGCTCGGCCTCGCCGAGCGCGGCAAGGGGATCTTCAGTGAGATCGGGGAGGCGCTCGCCTTCGCCGCGACCGGCGTATGGCGCCCCGTCCCGCTCACCACGGGCCGGCTCGCCGAGGCGATGTTCGCTGAGGAGGTGGCGTTCCACTACGAGACGGTGGAGCTGCGCGGCCCGGGCTACACCCAGTTCGTGGCGATCCTGACCTTCAAGGGCTATCCCGCGGCCACATGGCCGGGGATGCTCGCCGCGGTCGAGCGTGCGCCGTTCCGCGGCACGCTCCTCCACCACTTCGAGCGCCACGCGACCTCCGGCGGCATCGGACTGCTCACGCGCCAGCAGAACAAGATGGTCTGGGCGGGCGATAAGGCGCGCAGCCAGATCGTCGAGCTCGACGAGGCCGCGGACCGCGTCGCCTCCGGGAGGATGGCGATGGGCGCGCACAGCGTCTCGCTCGCGGTGTTCTCGGACCGCGCCGGCGGGGCGCTGCCCTGGTACCGGCGCTTCGCCGCGGCACTGCATGGGGCCGGCCTCGGCTCGGTCGCCGCGGCCCGGGTCGAAGCGGCGCTCGACGACGCGACCGGCGGCCCCGGCCGGAACCCGCTCGACGACGTGGTGAACGCGGCCTGGAAGACGCTCGCCAACTGCGGCGCGGCGGTCGCACGGGAGAACAAGGCGCTGATGGCGGCTTGGCTGTCGCAGCTCGCGGGCAACCATCGCCTGCGCGCCCGGCCCGGGGCGCTGTCCACCCGCAACCTCGCCGCCATGGCGCCGCTGCACGGGCCGGCGCGGGGCGTGCAGCGCTCGCGCTGGGGCGCGCCGATCCTGACGCTGCGGACGACCGCCGGCACGGCCTACCCATTCCACTGGCACGACGGCGAGGGCGACGACGCCGTCGGCAACACGCTCATCACCGGCGAGACCGGATCGGGCAAGACCACCCTCGTCGGCGCCCTGATCGCCTGCACGGCGGGCCGCGCGGACGTCGTCGGCCTCGACCACAAGCAGGGCTGGCGGGTGCTGTTCGGGCACCTCGGCGCGCCCTACGCGGTCATGGGCGGCGGCAACCCGATGTTCGCGCCGCTCAAGGGGCTGGAGCCGACGCCCTCGAACCTCGACTTCCTGCTCGACCTCCTGCGTGGCTGCATCGTCCAGGGCGGCTGGCGCGACCTCACGCCGGAGGAGGAGCGGCTCCTCGCCCTCGGCATCCGCACCGTCATGGAGAACCCGCCGGAGGATCGGCGGCTCGCCGAGGTGGCGGCCTTCCTCGCTCCGGAGGTGGACGTGGACGGCGCCGGGGCGCGGCTCCTGAAGTGGTGCTGGGGGGGCGAGCTCGGCTGGGTGCTCGACGCGCCGCGCGACGCGCTCGACCTCTCGGGCGGCACCGTCGGCCTCGACGCCACCGACGTGCTGAAGAATGGCCGCGCGGCGGCGCCGACCCTGCTCTACCTCTTCCACCGGATCGGGCTGCACCTCGACGGCCGGCGACGCCTGCTGCTGCCGGTGGACGAGGGCTGGCGGGTGCTGGAGGACCCGGCCTTCTACCGCCCGATCGCCGCGCAGCTGCGCACCATCCGCTCGAAGAACGGCGTCGTGGTGTTCATCACGCAGTCGCCCTCCGACGCCGCGAACAGCCCGATCGCGGCCGAGCTGCTGGAGCAGTGCCCGAACCAGATCCACCTGCCGAACCCGCGCGCCTCCGAGGAGGACTACATCGGCCGCCTGAAGCGCACGCCGGGCGAGTTCGCCGCGCTGCGGGCGCTCGGGAAGGGGTCCGGCCAGTTCCTCGTCTGCAAGGGGCGCGAGAGCCTGATCGCGGAGCTGCGCCTGCGCGGCCTGCCGCAGCTCGCCGCCCTCTCGGCGAGCGAGGCGGCGCTGCGCGCCTACGAGGCGCTGCCCGAGGAGGTGCGGGCCGACCCGCGCCGTCTCGAGCACGAGTTCCGGCGGCGCCGTGCCGCCGCGGAGGAGGAGGTCCCGGCATGACGCGCGTCCCCACCACGGCGGCTGCGGCCGCCGCGCTCGCCTTCCTCGCTGCGGCGTCGGCGCCGGCGCACGCGCAGTGGACCGTCGTCTGCCCGACCTGCCGGCAAGAGCTGACGGACAACCTCGCCTGGGCGCAGCAGGCGGCCGACATGGTCCGCCAGCTGCAGCAGATGCAGCAGCAGTACCAGCAGCTCGTGATGACCTACCAGGCCCTCACGCGCGTGACCGACCTCGGCAGCGCCGTCTCCGCGCTGAACATGATGGGCATCCGCAACCCGCTGCCGATCAACCCCTACGCGGCGCAGAGCCTGCTGAACGGCACGGGTGGCGCGAGCGGCATGCTTAACTCGCTGTCGGGCCTCTACACGGGCACGCACACCGGCAACACGGTCTACGCGCCGCGTGACGACACCTGGACCACGCGCCAGATCCTCGCCAACGGCGGCGGGCTGGCGGGCGCGCAGGCGCTCGCCCTCCAGCTCTACCAGTCGGCGGGAGAGCGGGTCGCCGGCCTCGCCGAGCTCCAGGCCCGCATCGACGGCGCACCGGACCCCTCGGAGCGCGAGGCGCTGATCGCCCGGCTCGGCGTCGAGCAGGCCTACATCCAGAACCAGCAGGTCCAGGCGCAGAACATCCAGACCTACCTCATCGCGCAGACCGGGGTGCGGGAGCAGCAGCGCGAGGAGCGCCTCCAGCAGAGCATCGACGAGATCCTCGAGGAGGCACGCGGCCGGGGGTGGTGGCGATGACCGGCCGTCTGTGCGCCGTGCCGCGGTGCCGGGCACCGCGGCTGCTCGACCCGGACCTGCTCGGGGGGCTGGGGCTACTGCTCTGGACGCTCGCCTTCCTGGCGCTGAGCGCGGCCCTCGGGGTGGCGCAGCCGCTCCCGCCGCAGGAGCGCCGGACCGTCTCCTGGTACGTCGCCAACCCCTGGGCGCTGGAGGCCGTCACGCGCGCCTGCCGCGACGACCCGGGGCGGTTGCGCGGCACCCCGGACTGCGTGAACGCCGACCAGGCCCGCATCGTCGTCGCCGAGCGCGAGGCCCGGGCCCGCGCCGGCATGCGACCGGAGCCGCCGGCCGGGGCGACGCCCGATGCGGAGCGCGCGCGCCAAGCGGAGGCCGAGGCTCGCCGGAACCAGGGCGACCTCACCTCGCCGACCAACCCACGCTATTGGGCGACCCGGCCAATGGAGCGCGCGCAGCAGCTCGCCCACTGCGGTCGGCTGACGCCGGAGCAGCAGGCCCGCTTCTACTGCGACGCCGCTCGCGCCGCCGAGGCGGCCGCGCGGAGGCCACGGTCGTGAACGGCTGGGACATCTTCAGCCGCCTCTACGACCTTGTGGCGATCCCGCTCACCGCGGGCGTGGACGCGATGATCGCGGCCATGACTGGCTGGGTCGCGGGCTGGCTAAAGGTGGCCCTCGTCGTCTATGTGACCGGTCGCCTGATGTGGCAGGCGCTCGTGCAGAACGGCGAGCCGCTGAGCGAGGTCGAGCGGCTGGTCGTCATGGGTGCCGCCGCGATCGCGCTCGTCACGACGGTCGGCGGTTACGGCCCCTGGGCGCGTGACGTGCTGCTGAACGGCCTCGGGCCGGAGGTGGGCCGCGTGCTCGCCGGCGCCCTGGGAAATCGCCCGGTCACCGGTCCCCTGTTCGATGAGATCTGGGGCAAGGCCTGGGTGTCGGGCCTCGCCATCTACCGCAGCCTGCCCTGGTCGATCGCCGGCCTGGGGCTCTGCATCATCGTCGTGTTCTACTGGATCATCGCCGTCTTCGCGATCGCGGTCGCCTTCCTCGTCTGGATGAAGGCCTTCATCATCCTCGCGCTGCTGATCGGCGTCGGGCCGATCTTCGCGGGCCTGTTCGTGTTCCCGCTGTTCCGCCACATGGCGATCGGCTGGCTGAACACCGTCTTCGCCAACATCGTGCTCCAGGTCCTCTCGACGGCCCTGCTGGCGCTGCTGCTGAGCGCGGAGACGCAGCTCCTCTCGCAGGTCGCCACCCTCGCCGCGGCCGGCGGCATGGCGAACGAGATCCGCGGCGTGCAGATGCTGCTGGCCGGGATGGTGCTCTTCGTCGCCTGCGGCTGGATCACCTACCAGCTTCCCGGCATCGCCTCCGCCATCACCGGTGGCTTCGCCGGCTACGCCCTCCCCTACATCCGCTCCTACGGCCGCGGCTCTTCGGGCGGAGGCGGGGGCGGCGGACCGCCGCAGCGCGACCCTTCGCCTCCTCAAGCGGCAGCCCCCGTGTCGCCCGCGCCCGTCGCCCCCGCGCCGATACCGCTCGCCCTGCCCCGCCCCGCCCCCGGCCCGACCGGGCCGTCCATGTCCAACCGATAGGAGCCCCGCCGCCGTGCCGCGCCGTATCCTGCTCCTCGCCATGGCCCTCGCCGCGCTCGGCGCCGGCTGCTCCGACGGGGCGCGGCGCCTCGCCGAGCCTTCCGGGCCGGTCTTCCGGTTGAACCCGGACCGCTGGCCCGACGCGGCACCGCCGACGGGGAGGGCCGCCCTGCGATGAACGCCCCCCTGCGCCTCAAGCCCGGCGTGTGGCCCGCCGAGCCGCTGAGCCCCGAGGCCGCGCAGCAGTTCCTCGCCGACGCCGCGGCGCGCGCCGACGAGGTGCGCCGCACCGGCCTCGCCTTCCGCCGCGCCGGCTGGATCGCCGGCGCCTTCGGCGCGCTCCTCGGCCTCGCCGGGGTCGGCGTCGCGGCGACCGTGGTCCTCCGCGCCGAGCCGGCGCGGCTCGACTTCGCCCTCCTCGACCGCGAGACCGGGGAGGTGAGCCCGACGCTCGCCGCCCGCGACGCGCCGCGCGCCTTCACCGACCACACCGCGCGCCAGTACCTCCGGCGCTTCGTCGAGGCCTGCGACGGCTACGCGCCGACGCCGAACCCGGCGACGCTCCAGCGCGACCTGCACCGCTGCGCCATCCTGCTCACCGAGCCGATGCAGGAGCGCTTCCGCGCGAGCGTGGCGCGCTCCAACCCGGAGAGCCCGCTCGCCACGCTCGGCCGCAGCGGCGTCCGCACGACGGAGGGCTTCCGCTACTTCAAGTACCCCTCCGAGGGCCGCACCCAGACCTGGCGCGTGCAGTACACCCGCGTCGAGACGCGCGTCGGCGCCGGCGGTCCGGGCGTGACGACGCGCACGCCGATGACGGCGATGGTGAACTTCCAGTGGCGCCCCGAGCTGCCCCAGCTCGCCGAAGACCGGGACTGGAACACGGCCGGCATGCAGGTCGTGACCTACTCCATCGAGCCGGACACCGGGCGATGAGGCGCGCACCCCTCGCCGCGGCGGCGCTCGCCGCCGCCCTCGCCCTCCCCTTCCCTGCCGCGGCGCTCGACGAGCCCCGGCCCGTGGACCCGGCCGAGCCGCACATGCGGACGCTGGCCTACAACCCGGCCGGCCGCACCCTCCTCGTCGGCACCGTCGGGCGGGCCACGGTGATCACATTCGGCCCGGACGAGCAGGTGAAGCGCGTTGTGCTCGGGGTCGAGACCGTTTGGGAGCCGCCGAACGCGCAGGCCCTCGCGCAGTCGCCGCTGAACAACGTCCTGCCGCTCTGGGCCGTGGCGCCGGGGCGGACGACGCTGCAGGTGGTCACGGCGCGGCACGGCGCGCCGGACCGCGTCTACCAGTTCGCGGCCGAGGTCCGCCCCCTGCCGCGGACCTGCGGCCCGGACGGCCGGGCCGAGTGCGCCGATGACCCGGCCGCCACCTACGGCCTCGCCTTCACCTACCCCGCGGACGAGCGGGCCCGGCGCGAGGCGGAGGCGGCCGAGGCCCGCCGCCAGGCGGCGGAGCGGGCCGCCGCATTCCGCGCCCGCCGGGAGGCAGAGGTCGCGCGCGACCGCCTCGCCGTGGACTTCGCCTGCCGCAACTGGACCTTCGAGGGGCGCGGCTCGGCCGACCTCGTGCCGGACGAGACCTGCGACGACGGGCAGCGCACCGCCTTCCGCTACCTCGGCAACCGCCAGGTGCCGAGCGTCTTCACCGTCGATGCCTCCGGCGCCGAGCAGTCGGTGCAGGCCGTCGCCCGGCCGGCCAACGAGCCGGGCCTGCGCGGCATCTGGTGGATCGTGCCCGGCGTCCACCGCGAGATCCGCCTGCGGCTGCCCGGCGGCGCGGTGCTCGCCGTCTACAACCGCGCCTACGACCCGGTCGGCCGCGATCCAGCGACCGGGACGACCCACCCCGACGTGGTGCGCGAGCTGGCGAGGCAGGCGCGCCGATGACCGAGGACCGCGGCGCCCCCGACACCACCGGCCGGCGGCTGCTGACGCAGAAGCAGACCTACGCGGCGTCGATCCTGGGCGCTGCGGCGCTGATCGCCTTCGTCTTCTGGCGGCACCCAGGGAACGAGCCGCCCGAGCCGCCGCAGCCCGCCGGCGGCATCGGGCGCCGCGTCACCTTCGACGCGCCGCAGCCGCCGCCCGCGACGCCGCCGGCCGAGCCGGTCGCCTTCGCGCTCCCTCCCCCACCCCCGCCGCCCCAGCTCGCCGCAGCCCCGGCGCAGGCGGCATCCGGGCCGCGAGCGCCGCGGATGATGTCCTACGTCGTCACGCCCCCTCCCCGGCTCGACGACCGCTCCGGCGCGGAGGGCGGCGGCCGGGGAGCCACCTCGGGCGGGCCGGAGGCCGACCCAGCGCGCCGCGGGACCTCCGTGGCCTTCCGCGGCACGGCGATCGCCGGTGCCCGCGCCGGTGCCCCGCTCGACACGACCCTGATGCTCATGCCCGGCGTCTACCGCTGCACCCTCGACACCGCTGTCAGCAGCGAGCGGCCCGGCCCGTTCTTCTGCCACGTAACACAGGACTGGCTCTCGCCGGCCGGTGTGCGGCTGATGGAGGCCGGCACCCGCATCCAGGGCAGCTACGAGAGCCACGTCGCCCCCGGCCAGAGCAGGATCCTCTCCCTCGCGGCGACGGGCTGGACGCCGCAGGGGGTGCCGGTGCCGCTCGGCGCGCCGGTCGGCGACGCGCTCGGCCGCGTCGGCATGGACGGCGCCGTGGACCGCCACTTCTGGGAGCGCTTCGGCGGCGCGGTCTTCCTCATGCTCTCGGGCAGCGCCATCAGCGCGGCGCAGGGCGCCGTGCAGGCCGCGCTCGCGCGCGGCGACAACAACACCTACCTCAACCTCCAGACCGGCGGCGTGCAGGGCGCCGTCGCCTCGGTGCTGCGCGACAGCATCAACATCCCGAACACGGTCACGAAGAACCAGGGCGAGGAGATCGCGGTCCTCGTCACGCAGCCCGTGGACTTCTCCGACGCCTACCGCCTGAGGCTCCGCTGATGCTGGCGGGCGAGGCGACGCTGCTGCGGCTGCTGGAGCCCTTCGCCGCGGCCCTGGCGCGCCCCGGCACGCGGGAGATCGTGGTGAACCGCCCCGGCCGCTTCGGGGTCGAGGGCGAGGATGGCTGGACCTGGCACGACGCGCCGGAGCTGACCTTCGCGCGCCTCGACGCGATCCTCACCCTTGCCGCCTCGCGCACCTCGAAGCGCGTCGGCCCCGACCGCCCCTCTGCCTCCTCCGTGCTGCCGGGCGGGGAGCGCATCATGGGCGCGCGGCCGCCGGCCGCGCCGCCGGGCACGATCACGCTCGCGATCCGGCGTCGCGCGAAGGACTTCACGCCCACCCTCGAGTGGCTGGAGGAGCGCGGCTACTTCGCCGCCGTGCCCGGCCGCGGCGCGGCCTGGTGGCGGGCCGCAGTCGAGGCGGGGCGGACGATCCTCGTCGCCGGCGCCATCGGCTCCTCGAAGACCACCTTCGCCGAGGCCCTCATCCGCGCCGTCCCCGCCGACCGGCGCCTCGTGACGATCGAGGACACGCCGGAGTGGATGGACCTGCCGCACGAGAACTGGTCGCCGCTCTACTTCGACGGCGAGCGACGGACGGCGACCGACTGCCTCCAGGACGCGATGCGGCTGCGGCCGGACTGGCTGCCCTTCCAGGAGCTGCGGGGCGCCGAGGCCTGGGCGTTCCTTCGAGCCCGCGTCGTCGGCCACCCCTCCGTCACCACGATCCACGGCGCCGACCCGGAGGCGGCGATCGAGGCGGCGGCGCTGATGGTGCGGCAGAGCCCCGAGGGCCGCGCGCTGGAGGCCCCGACCGTGCATGGCCTGCTCCGCCAGCACGTGGACCTCGTCGCGCACTGCGCGCGCGATCCCTACCGCGTCACCGCGGTGCTGGAGGTGCGGCGATGACGCTGCGCGGGTCACTGCTCGCCGGCGCCCTCGGCGCGGCTGCGCTCGCCGCGGTGCCGGTCGCCTCGGCCACCTACCTCTCGATCACCGGCCTCGGCGCGCACCCCTACTTCGCCGCCGCCGGCCTCTGGACGAAGGCGACCGCCTGGACGCTCTACGCGCCGCAGGCCGGCGCCAACTGGTGGGCGGCCGTCACGGTCGGCCTTTCGGGCTTCCTCGGACTGGCGCCGCTGCTGCTGGCCGGCACTGCGGCCGTCGCCGTGCGGCGCCGCGGCGAGCGCCCCCTGCACGGCGAATCCCACTTCGCCACCCGGCGCGAGGCGGAGGGCAGCGGGATCGTCTTCGCGCCCCGGCCGGTCCCGGACGGCATCATCCTCGGCAGGTGGGGCCGAGGCCCCTTCGCCCGCTACGCCTGCCTGCCCGGCCAGCAGCACGTCGCGGTCTACGCGCCGACCGAGGAGGGCAAGGGCGTCAGCTTCGTCGTGCCGAACGCGATGAACTGGGGCGGCGCGCTCGTCGCCTTCTCGGTCAAGCGCGACCTGGTGCGCTGGACCGCGGCCGAGCGCGCGCGCAAGGGCGACGACGTCTTCGTCCTCGACTTCGGCGACCCGGAGGGCCGCACGCATCGCTGGAACCCGCTCGGCCTGGTCCGGCGGGGCACGCCGGACGCCACCGACGACCTCCAAAAGGCGATGTTCGCCCTCGTGCCGGAGACGCGGGCCAACAACCCCTACTGGGACAACGCCGGCCGCCGCGTCGCCACCGCCCTCGCTGTGCTCCAGTCCGAGACGCCGGACGCGCCGCTGACCGTCGCCGCCGTGGCCGGCCTCGCCCGGCGGGGCGACGCGGTCGCCCACCTTCGTACCCTGGTGGCGGACGCTAGGCGGGAGGGGCGGCCCTACCCCCGCGCGGCCGTCGAGACGGCCCTCGGCTGGGCGGACGGGATCGAGAAGGGCAGCGAGGAGGCGCGCGGCGTCCGCCAGACGATCCTGACCGCGCTGTCGCTCTGGGAGGTGCCGCGCATCGCGTCGGCGACGGCGGCGAGCGACTTCGACGTGCGCGAGCTGCGGTCGCGCCGGATGTCGGTTTACCTCTGCGCCCAGCCCTCCGACCTGCGCCGCATGCGGCCGATCTACGCGATCTTCTTCCAGCAGCTGATCGACGCCATGGCGAGGGAGGAGTTCGGGGAGAAGCGGGAGCACCGGCACCGCGTGCTGGCGCTCCTCGACGAGTTCTGGGCGCTCGGCGAGCACCGGGTGCTGGCCGACGCGACGGCCTTCATCCGCTCCTCCGGCCTGCGCATGGCGATCGTCGTGCAGTCGAAGGACCAGACGCGGCTCGCCTTCGGCGAGGACGGCTCGCGGAACATCTACGCCAACGCCGGCGCCGAGCTCGCGCTCGGCGGCCTCGACCAGCGCCAGGCGGAGGAGGTGAGCCAGCGGGGCGGCGTGGACACCGTGGTGGAGACCACGCGCAGCCGGCCGCGCTTCTTCGGGTGGCTGCACCCGCAGAAGCAGAGCGAGAGCGAGACGGTGCGCCGGCGCGCGCTGATGCTGGCGCAGGAGGTGCAGCGCCTGCCGGCCGACAAGCTGCTCGTGCTGCGCCGGCGGCTCGCGCTGCTGATGCTCGACCGCCTCGTCTGGTACCGCGATCCCTGGTTCCGGCGGCGGGCCGGCGATCCTCCGGCCGTGCCGACCCTGGGCGTGGACGTTGAACGGGACACGGCGCCCGCGGCGCCGGCAGCCGCATGAACACGCGAGAGATCCCCAGGCCGGGCCGTAGCGCCGGCTATCGGAAGGCGAGCGAGGTCAACACCTTCCTCTTCTGTCGGCGCGCCTGGTGGTTCGAACGGCAAGGCGCACCGTCTGAACGCGAACCGGAGCGGGCACAAGGAACGGCCCATCACCAGCGCCACGGCGAGCGCGTGGGCGCGACCCCGCGCGTCCGCGTCCTGGCCCGCTTGGTCCTGGCGCTCGCTGTCGCCCTCCTCCTCTTCGGCCTGTGGCTCTCGGTGCCATGAGCGGCGTCCTGCTCGCCCTTGCCGCGCTCGCCTTCCTCCTCTGGCTGTTCCTGCGGGGCCGCGTCGAGGCACTGCCCGGCGAGGTGGTCTACCGGGATGGGCCGGGCGCGGAGACGCTGGTCTCGCACCGCTACGGTCTTGTCGGCCGGCCGGACTACGTCACGCGCGGCAAGCGAGGCCTCGTCCCGGTCGAGGTGAAGTCGCGGGCCTGCGGCGCGTATGGACCGTATCCCGGCGAGCGCGCCCAGCTCCTTGCCTACTGCCTCCTGGCGGAAGAGGTGCTCGGCGAACGGGTGGTCGCAGGCGAGCTGCGCTACCAGGACCGGGCCGTCCGCGTGCCCTTCGGGGACCGGGAGCGGCGCGAGATCACCGCGCTGCTGGAGGCGATGGCGGGCGATCGCGACGCGCACCGGAGCCACGACCAGGCGGCGCGGTGCCGCCGCTGCGGCTTCCGGGACCGCTGCGACCAGAGGCTGGCGTAGATGCGCCCCGTCTCGCCCAATTGGGCCGTCTACAGCCGGAGGCCCCGGGACGGCCTCTCCCGTCCCTGCTCGGCCGCTGGCCCGCGCAGGCGTGCCAGCTGCTCCCGTACCGCCCCAGCCAGCTCGGCGCCGAGGCGCGAGAGCCGCTCGGCGAACGCGCCCCGCGCCCGCACCGCCTCGGCGAGGCGTGCGGCGATCGGCGCCGCGGTCCGGCTCTGCCGGTCCCGCGCCAGCCGCTCGCCGAGCGTCGTCTCCGGCAGGCCCATCCCCGCGCGCCTCTCCGCAGGCCGCGCCCCCGCCCGCAGCGCCCGCGCCGCCCCGCGCCGGACCTCGCCGGCCCGGGCGAGGAACTCCAGCGCGCCCTCCTGCCGCGGCTGCCGGCCGAGGTTGCGCGCCGCGTTCGCCCAGGCGTCCGCCTCCGTCACCGGCCGGACGTCGTTCAGCGGCCGGCGCCGCACCACCTCGGCGTGCTCCGCGCCGGCCGAGACGATCAGCCAGGAGGCCCGGCGGTGCCGCGTGCCCGAGGCGTAGGCAGCGAACCCCGTCACCGCCTTCGTGCCGGCCGGCAGCGCGTGGACGTGCTCGGTCGCGGTCGAGCCCTGCGCGGTGTGGGTGGTCATCACCTCGCCATAGGCCAGCCGCACCCGGCCCGTGGCGCGGTCGGCGAGGGTGGACCAGGCGACGCGGCCCTCGCGGCCGGAGGCGTTCCGCACGCGCATGCCCCCCACGTCGGCCGAGAGCACGGTCAGCACCGAGCCGTTGCGCCCGATGCTGCCCCCCTCCCCTTCCGCGCGGGTGCTGGCGAAGAGCCGCACCCGGTCGCCCGGCGCGAGCGCCATCTCGTAGGCGTTCCCGTCGCGGTCCGCCGCGCGCACCCGGACCGCGTCCTCCCCGACCTGCCCGAGCCCCCGCCGCACCTCGCGGATGGCGACGCCGAGCCGGTGCGCGTCGGCGTTGGTGGGAGCCGAGACGGTGAGCGTGTAGGACGGGTCACCGGCGTTCGCCCGCAGCCGCTCCCCGACGAGGGCCGCGACGCGCTCGACCGCCTCGCGGGTGCCACCCGGCACCATCTCCGCCGTGCCGTCCTCGCGCTTCAGGGCGAGCGCCTCGGCCGCGCGACCCTCGCGCCAGTGGCCGGCGATCTCGCGCTCCCGCTCGGCGCGTTGCCGGACCGTGGTGAGGATTTCCGGCACCGCCTCTGGCCCGAGCGCGCGGCGGACGAGGTCGACGATCGGCCCCGCCTCGATCGCTTGGCACTGCCGGTCGTCCCCGAGCATGGCGAGCCGGAAGCCGCGGGCCTCCTGCAGCCGCAGCAACTCCAGGCCCTGCCGGGTTCCGAGCAGGCCGAGCTCGTCCACCACCACGACGGAGCGTCGGTTGAGTACGAAGACGCCCGCCTTCGCCCCTTCCAGGAAGACGCTCAGCGCGCGGACGTTCTCCTTCGCGATCCCGGCGTCGGCGAGGTCGTCGGCCTGCCGCCAGGCCAGCGCCACGCCGTGCACCGCCCTCCCCTGCCCCGTCCAGGCGGCCACCAGGGGCCGGAGCAGCGTGGTCTTGCCGCTGCCGGCGGCGCCGACCACGACGCCGAGCCGGCCGCCCTCGCCGAGGCGGTGCATGGCCCGCCGCTGCGCCTCGCCGTGCTCGCCCTCGAAGGCGAGGCTGGCCCGCTCGGCCGCGGCGGCGATCTCGCCAGCCCGGAGCGCGCCCGTGCGGTCGCCGGCGGCGGCCCGGGCCAGGCGGATGAACTCCGCCTCGTCGGCCGCGTGCAGCGCCGTGGTGATGCCGACCTCGCCCCGCTCCCCGGCCCGGCCCCAGACGAGCGACGTGGCCTCGCCGTACTGGCGCACGCCCTCGCTCCGGAAGAGCGCGGTTACGCGGCCGACGTCGGCCGTCTCCTCGATGCCGGCGGCGATGAGGCCGCGCAGGGCCGCCGTCCGCGCGTCCGCGCCGCTGACCACCGCGCGCCGATCCAGCTCCCGCTCCAGCCAGGGCAGCGCCGCCTCGTAGGCCCGCGCGATCCGCTCCTCCCGCGTCGGCCCCGGCAAGGCCCGCCGGGGCCCCTCGATGCCCTCGTAGCGCCAGCCGAGCTCGCGCGCCTGGCGGCGCCAGTCGGCGAAGTCGGCCACATCGTCCTTCCGGAGCCGCTCCCGCGCCTCCGCGTCGATCCCGGCCGGCGTGCCCTGCACGCCGGCCTTCAGCAGGCCGGAGCGGCGCTCGGGCGGCAGGGCGTCCCAGTCGAGGCCGAGCGTCCTGGCATAGGCCCGCGCAGCCTCCTCGCCGCCGAGGGTGCGCTTCGAGAAGTGGTCGCGCACGTGGTCGGGGATCGCCGCGAGGCGGGCCATGCCAGTGCGGTCGTCCAGCGCCACCTCCGCGCCGAGCCGGCGGAGGTTGGCGGCGAGGTGCGCCTGGTAGAGCGCGCCGGCCTCCTTGATCAGCCCGTCGAGGCGGTCGAGGTCGAGCGACCCGACCCGGCCGTTCTCGCAGAACACCGCGTTCGGCACGGTGAAGTGGGTGTGCAGGTCGGGGTCGCCGGCGACCTGCACGGCGACGCTCTCGGTGACGGTGCGCCCGCCCTCCTGCCGTGCCGTCCAGAGGGTCGGGCGCGAGGTGTAGTGGTCGAAGGCGATCCAGGCGACGTGGCCGGGGTCGGCGCCGTCCCGCCCGCCCTTTCCGTAGCGGGCCTGCCCGATGCGGCCCTCCACGTAGGCCATCGCCTCGGCGGCGGCGTCGCGGTGCGCGACGTAGATGGAGGCCGCCTCCGCCGGCCGGGCGAAGGCCCAGGCGACGGAGACCGACTTGTCCGGGGTGAAGCAGAAGTCCACCGAGCCGATCGGCGTCAGGTCCTTCACCTCGCCCGTCCGCCGGTCCGTGACCTGACGGGCGACGGCGTACTGCTTGCCCTCGACCTTCGCCCCGTCGGCGCGGCGGCCGGCGAGCAGGGCGTTGATCTCGTCGCGCGTCACGCCGCGGTCCGGGTCGAGGCCGAGACCGCGGGCGACCAGTGGGTGCATGTCCCGGCGCGGCTCCGCCACGGGCGGGCCGTAGGCGGCTTCGAAGTCGCGCCGCTCCAGGGCCAGCGCCAGCCGGTCGCCGAGGCGGGCCTCCTCGTCGTCCGGGTCGGCGCCGCGGTCGGCATGCCGGAGCATCAACTCCGATATCGCTTCGCTATACGAGAGATTGCCTCTGTCCATCTCCCCGGCCAGCTCGGCGACGCTCCGGTCCTCGGCCGAGCCGGCGGCATCCATCCCCCCCGTGTAGTAGCGGGCGAGGTCGGCGACCTCCCGCGGCAGGGTCCGCGTCAGCAGGTGGTCCGTCATCGCCGTTGCCGAGGCCGGCTCCCCGGCGGCGATCGTGGAGTAGGTCAGCACGGCCGGTCAGGCCCCGGGCACGAGCGCCTCGGCGATCTCGCCGGGCAGCGCCGCGAGGCGGGCCTCCAGCCGCGCCATGACGGCCTCCTGGGCCGAGAGGGCGTTCGCCATGTCGCGGATCGCCTCGGCCAGGTCGCCGCCCGCCGGGGGCTCCTCGGCCGCCGCGAGGAGGATCCGCTCCAGCATCGCCGTGTGCGCCGCGAGCGTCTCGTTCATCTGGGCCACGCCGCGAATAAGGGCGTCCTGGCGCTCCTCGATCCGGGCGAGGCGGTCATCGTCGCACGCCGCCGCAGGTGCCATCGTCCCGCTCCTTCGACAGCCGTACCGGAGGTACGGGCCGCACTGGTGGGTGCCTTGGTCTGTGCAGCTTGTTGCCTTTCACGGACGGCGACCACTTCCTTCACAACCGGGGCGGGTAAACTTCGCGCGCGGCACACGCTTGCCTTCACGCGAGCGGACGCCGCCTCGGGCAGAATCCCTCCCATGAAGCCCGACGCCGAGCTGCGCAGGATCGCCGAGGTGGCCCGCGGGGGATCGGGGCGATCGCCCCTCTACCGCTGGCTCCGGGCCCGCCACGACGCCTTCGCCGAGCTGGTCGAGGAGAACCGCCCGAACTGGGCGGCCCTCGCCGAGGGCTTCGCCGGGCTCGGCCTGACGGGCGCCGACGGCCGGCCGCTTACCGCCCACACCGTGCGGCGGACCTGGTGGAGCGTGCGCCGCGACGTGGCGGCCGCCCGGGCGCGGCGCGCGACACCTCCCCATCCGCCCGCGGCCGTGCCGGCGCCTCCGCCGGCGGCGACGCGGGCCCCTCCCCCACCCGCCCCGGCCGCGGCGCCGGCGTCCCCTGCCCCCGACGGCACGGACGCCCTCGCGCGGCTGCGGGCCGAGATCGACGAGCGCAGCGGAAGGAAGCGGCATGGCTAGGGGCAACGGGCAGGCGGCGACCCTCGGGGCGGAGGCCGCCCCCGCCGCGACGGGCGAGGTGGTGCTGGCGGTCGGGCTCGGCCGGGGCTTCGGGGGCAAGTCCACCGGGCTTGCCGAGCTCGTCTGGCGGGCGCGCAACCAGGGGCGCGAGGTGATCGTCGCCGACGGCGACCCGCGGAGCCGGACGCTGGCCGGCATCTTCCCGGAGGCGATGCAGCCGCCGACCGAGGAGCTACCCGACGTGAAGGCGTGGCTGACGGGCGTGCTGAACCGGATGGTGAAGGAGCGCCGCTCGGCCGTGCTCGACCTCGGCGGCGGCGACCGGGTGCTGCAGGAGTACGGGCGCGACCTCCGCCTCGTGGAGTTCTGCGCCCGGCGGGGGATCGAGCCGCTCGCGCTCTACTTCCTCGGCCCGGAGGACGAGGACCTCCGGCACGTGCTGTCGATCTGGGAGGCCGGCTACTTTCGGCCCAGGCGGACGCTGCTGGTGCTGAACGAGGGCGTCATCCGCGAGGGCCGCACCGTCGCCGGTGCCTTCGAGCGCACCCTGGCCGACCCGGGCTTCGAGCGGATGGTGCGGGAGGGCGCGGCGCCCGTCCTCATGACCCGCCTCGCCTGCATGGACCTGGTGCGCCGGCGGGGCCTCGGCCTCTACGCCGCGGCGGCCGGCGACGGCGAGGCCCCGCTCGACCCTGTGGAGCAGTTCATGGTCGAGGACTGGCTCGCCGACCTGGAGGGCAAGCGCGCGAAGGCCGGGGCGGCGGCCTGGCTGCCGTGACCGGCGCGGCCCCCTCCCCTGCCCCTGCCCCGACGGCCACCCCGACGCCGGAGGACGTCCGGGGCTGGTGCGAGCGCGCCGGCATGCGCCCGGACAGCCCGCTGCGCGCCGCCCTGCTGGCGACCTTCGAGGCCGCTGCGGCGGCGCGGGAGGCGGTCGGAGGCGCGCGGGGCCTGACGCCGGAGGGCGAGCGCGACTTGGTGCGGCGGGCTGCCGAGGCGGCGGCAGCTGGGGCCGAGCGGGAGGTGGCCTCCCTGGCCCGGCGGGTGGACCTGCGGACCTCCGCCCTCCTCGCCGCCGCCGGCCTGCTGCTGCTCGGCGGGGGCTATGCCCTCGGCCGGTGGGATGGCGGGGCGCGGGCGGCCGCCCCGGGCGGGGCCTCCTTCTTCGCCGCGATGGCCGAGCTGAACGACGCCGCGGCCCTCCGCCGCCACTGCGAGCGCACCGCCTACGACCACGGCGGCCGTCGTGCCTGCACCCTGCCGCCCGTCTGGGTGGGTCCTGGGAGCCGGTAGCCGTGCCCCTCTCCCGTGTCCCCTCCCCTGTCGTCCGGAACCGCCCTTCCAGCCGGCTCCCTTTCATGAGCCTCTTCTTCTCGCGCCCTGGGAAGGCGGCGCGGCTTATCCACAGGCGGTTTTCCTTAAGGAGAGTCTACGTAAGTAGGGTTAAGGATATTACGGACTCTCGACGCGGCTGTTTCGGCTCGATTTTTTGGCAAGACTCGGGGCGTGAAAGCCCGGGTTCGACGGGCGCGATAGCCCGTGGTCGCGGGGGCGTGATCGCCCGACAGGATTCACAGGGGCGTCGGCCGCTGTCCACAACCGGCCCGGACCCGCCCGCATCCCGTTCCGGGGCGTGATCGCCCGATGCACAAGTGCCCGTCGTCGTCCGACGAACCGGGATCGGCCCATAGTGCGGCCCGAACCGGGGCATCAGGGCGTGATCGCCCGATACCGGGGCGCTTTCGGGCGCGGCGTGCAACGGCAGCGGACGTCTGGGGGCCGTTTTATCGGGCTATCGCGCCCTGGCGGGTGTCCCCTGGCGCGGAGGCGTCGCCGCCTGCCCGGCTTATCGGGCTATCGCGCCCCGCACCGGCGCCGCCGTCACTCCGGCACCGCGGCCCCGGGCTCTCGCCGCGCCGCCACGCGCAGCCGCGGCAGGCGCTTCGGCGCGTAGCCGGGGTGGTCGGTCGGCAGCATCGCGCGGGCCGAGAAGCGCAGGGCCTCCTCCCCGCCCTCGGTGCGGTAGAGCTCCAGCCAGTAGCCCGGGAGGCGCTGCCGCTCGACCACCTTGCGCACGTCCTTCGCGAAGTCGGCGAGCCGGCGCGTCGAGCCCGACTTGTGGTGGAGCTGCGCCATGGTGAAGCCCCAGCCGCCGCCCTGGTGGCCGCCGTGCTTGCGCACGACGCGGTAGAGCCACCGCTCGATGCCGCCGGTGAGCGCGAAGTACTCGCGGTCGATGGACAGCACGAGCTTGTCCTCGAGCACGCCCTGGTAGAGCCAGTCGGCGATGGTGAACTCGATGCCGAGCGACCGCCCCTCCTCGTCGGTCGGGGCGGACCACTCCTCGATCCAGCCGAAGCCCTGGGGCCTGGTGCCCTTCTGGCGGATCGTCGTCTCGATGACGGTGCCCTTGAGGCGCCGCAGCGCCTCGACGATGCGGCCGTACTCGGCCCCGCCGGTCGGCCGGCCGATGGCGCGGAGCAGCTCGTAGAGGCTGACGCGGAAGCGCCGCGAGGTCGGCACCCCGCGGGTCATCGCCTCCCGGATCTGGCTCGCCGCCCAGATGAGGATGTCGGCGTCCCAGATGGTCGCCATGCCCGTCTCGGAGTTGGCCGTGACCCGGACGCGGACCTCCGTGGTGCCGTTGCGCACGCGGTAGTCGATCGGCTCGGTGCGCTTGCCCTTGGAGAGGCTGAAGAAGGGCCGCTCCATCATCTCCATCTGGTCGTGGGTCGGCAGGTCGCCGGGCAGCGCCGCGAAGAGGTCGAACTGGCCCTCGCCGCGCGGGGCGCGGGCGGCCTTCGCGGGAGCCTTCCCCGGCGGCGCCACGCTATGCCTCCTCGGCGTCGAGCGCCTCGCTCACCTTGAAGGCGATCCAGGCGCTGCGGCTGATGCCGCGGCGCCGCGCCGCGCTGTCGACGCGGCGCAGCAGCGCGGCGTCGAAGCGGAGCATGATGGGCGTCTTGCGCCCGCCGCCCGCCTCCGGCTCGGCCACCGCGGCGGCCTTCGCGGCGCCCTGGATGAACGCCTCGGCGGCGCGCTCCTGTGCCGCGGGCGGGCTGGTGGTGCGATTGCCGTTCGGCCTACGTGCGATGGCCATCCGCTGTCGCTCCGATCTCGATGCGCTATACAAACACTGCCTTGACCATCGCCGCAAGCTCCTGCGCGGCCTTCGGGTCGCGCGGCGTCAGCTCGAGGACCGAGCGGCCGGCGGCGGCGGCGTTCGGGAAGGCCTTGCGCCGGCCGATCGGCGTCGGGAGGTATTCGAGCCCCTCCGCCTCGCCGAGCGCCTCGGCCGCGGCGTCGTTGTCCGCTCCCTGCGCGTCGGCGGCGTTGAGCACGACGACGGCGCGGAGCCGGTCGTTGATCTCCCGGGCCTCGCGCACGAGGGCGGCGATGTTGTCGATCGCCCAGAGGTCGAAGCTCCGCGGCTGCACCGGGATGAGCACCGTGTCGGCGACGGTGAGGGCGGCGCGCAGGCTGCCGGTGTCCCGCCCGCCGACGTCGATCACCACGTCGGCGTATTTCGGGGCGAGCTGGCGGGTCTGGGTGCGGATGGCCGCGCCGTGCAGCGAGACGGCGGTGTAGCCGGGCGCGCCGAGCTGCTCGGTCCGCAGCTCGGTGAAGCCGATGGCGGTGGCCTGCTCGTCGCCGTCCACCAGCAGCACGTCGCGGCCGTCGAGGGCGCGCGCGATCGCCAGGTTGACCGCGAGGGTGGTCTTCCCGACCCCGCCCTTGGTGTTCCCGACCACGAGGATCATGATCCCGCTCCGATGCCGCCCCGCAGGCACTATAGGGGCGATTCGCCATCGGGGCGATATACATCGCAAAGCGCCGGCCGGGACGGCCGGCGCGAATTCCCGGACCGGGCAGGAGGCGGCGCCCCCTGCCCTGCCCCGCCGCTACGCCGCGGTGTCCGTCGATGCCCGGCGCGCGTGCATCCAGTCGGCCGCCGCCTGGGCCTTGGCGGCCGCCGCGAAGACCGCCCGCTTGTCCGACCGCAGCACCTTCAGCCAGGACGCCACGTAGGCGGCGTGGTCCGGCCGGGGCTCGGGGGCGAGGCGCAGGTCGGCGCAGAGGAAGGCCGCGCCGAGCTCCGCCACCAGCTCCTCCACCGCGTAGGCCTCCTCGCCGAAGCGGCCCCGCAGGTCGCGGGCGAGGCGGGAGGCGTGCCCGGTCCAGTGCGTCGCCTCGTGGGCGAGCGTGGCGTAGTAGGCGACGGCGTCCCGGAAGGCCCCGAAGGGCGGCATCCGGACCTCGTCGGCCGCGAGCGCGTAGCAGGCCCGGGCGCCGCCGTGCCGGACCGCCACCCCGAGCCCGGTGAAGAAGGCGTCGGCGTGGGCGATCCGCTCGGCCTCGGGCAGCGCGGGGAGGGCAGGGGCGTCGTAGCCGTCCACCTGGGCGGCGTTGAACACGCTGTAGCCGCGCGCGAGGAGGCGGGGCCGGCCGCGCCCCTCCGCCTCCTCGCCGGCCTCGTCCTCGTCGCCGCGGCCGTCCAGCGCCTTCCAGAACACCACGGGGCAGGCGCGCTCGCCCTGGCGCACCTGCGCGCCGAGCTCGCGCCACTGCCGGTAGGTCGCCCAGGTGCCGCCTGCGTAGCCCTCGGCCTGCGCCGCCGCCCAGAGCACCAGCACGTTCACACCCCGGTACGGCCGCCCGGTCGCGGCGTTCCCCGGCAGGGCCGAGACGCGCCCGTCCGCTCCGCCGTGCCACGGCATGCGCCAGTCGCCCGCGCCCGCCTCGACCGCCGCCGCGATGCGCTCCGTGACGCGCGCGTAGATGTCGTCCCGCGCCTCCGCATCCTCGCCGCCGGCCCCACGCCCCGTCCGATCCGCCATGTTCCGCTTCCTTCTTCCTGCGCAGCGGGAAGCAGCCCCGCTGCTTCCCTGCCCGTCGGCGAGACCGGGGAAGGAGGGGTGGCATGCGGGCGGGCGCGGCCGGGCCCCGGAGGGAGCGGGACGCGCAGCGTCATGCGAGCGAGGGGTCCTGCCGCGCGGTAGGCCGCGTGCCGAGGGGAACCTCGGGGCGGCGCCCCGTGGTGCCCCGCGCCGGCGGCGCCGGAGGCGACGATCAACGGGGAAGGCACCGCGCAGCCGCCCGCGAGCGGCGGGGCAGGAGCACAGCACTACGATTGGATGTGTAAAGCGGAGCGCTATCGGATCGCCTGCAATACGCGGCCATTGCGCAGCGCCGCGGCTGCCCTGGTGCCCGCCTGCCGACGCCGCGCACCCGGTGGGCACCGGACGCCGGGGGCTGGCGTGACGCATGCGGACCGATATACAAGTGCAGGCGTCCGGGCCGGCGGCGCGTTGAACCGCCGCGCGCCGCCCATCATGTCAGGGGCCGGAGATCTCGATGCCCACGAAGCCGCACGCCACGGGGAAGACGGGGGCCGCGCGCCCGCGCGCGGCGGCGCCGGCACTCGCGGGCCTGCCGCGCGGCTACGGCGCGATGCGGGACGTGCCGCTGGAGCTCGACCCGCGCATCGACCTGACGAAGCCGATCTACGAGCAGGCCGCGGCGCTCCGTAAGGCGGCCGCGGCGAAGCGTCCGGGGAAGGCGCGCTAGCCGCCGGCGCCTGGTGCTGCTCGACACCCACGCGCTGCTCTGGCTGGTGCGGGGCGAGTTCCGGACGGAGGCGGCGATCGCTGCGGTGCGCGCGGCGCAGGACGAGGGGCGGCTCTACGTCTCCGCGGTCTCGGCCTGGGAGCTCGGGGTGGCGGAGCTGAAGCGGCGCGACCGGCCGGAGCTCGGCATGCCGGCGGCGCGGTGGTTCCGGCAGGCCCTGGCGCTGACCGGGGCCCGGCTCGCGACGGTGAGCGTCGCGGTGGCGGCGGAGGCCTCCGCGGTGCCCGCCGTCTACGGCAGCGGCGACCCCGGCGACTGCTTCATCATCGCGACGGCGCGGGTGCGCCGGCTGCCCGTCGTCACGCGGGACGGCCGCATGCTGGCGTTGGCCGCGTCGGCGCCCGACTACCTCGAAGCGGTGGAGTGCTGAGGATGCACCGCGCAGCCGCTTTGCTGGCGTAGCACCATCGGTTAGCATTCGGGTCGATATACAAGCGTATGCGGGACGACAACAGCCGGTGGCGGCGGGGTCGCGCCGCCGGGGAAGCGGAGCCGCGCGGGCCGGCGGTGCCGGCCCGCGCGCACGGGCGCGGGGAAGGGGAGGGCCGCCCGCTCGGGGCGGCCCGGTCGTGCCCCTACTCGGCGGCGAGGGCCGGGGGCGCGGCGGCGTCGTTCGCGGCCACCGCGCCGGGCACGCGCAGCGCGGCGGGCAGCCAGCCCCGGCCGTCCAGGGCGGCGGCGGCCGCCTCCGCCATCGGCTCCTTCTTCATGCCGGCGAGGCGGCGCGCGGCGTCCTCGCCGGCGCCCTCGCGCACCGCGGCGAGGATCGCGGCCTTCGGCACCCGGGCGAGGTAGCTCGCCGGCGTCGCCGACCACCACCGCCGCATGTCCAGCCCCGCGGCCGCGGCGACCCCGGCCGCCACGCTGTCCCCGGGCGTCGTCCAGTCCCCGGCGCCGGCGTCCGCCACGCGGGCCACGAGGACGGCCAGCAGCCGCAGCAGCGCCGCCTCGTCCTGCCCGGCCAGCCATGCCCAGAGGCCGCGCCGGTCGGCGGGCAGGCGCCCGCGTTGCTCGGCCTCGGCCTCCTCCACGCGCCGCCGGGCCGGGCTGTCGGCGAGGCCGGCCACGCCGGCGAAGGCCGGCGGGTGGGCCGGGAAGCTCGCCACCGCGTCGCCGTAGCGGCCGTAGAAGGCGTCGCCCGCCAGGGCATGCAGCAGCACCCGCAGCGCCAGGTCGGGCCGGCCCGCGAGCTCGGCCTGGAGCCCGAAGGTGCGGTGCGCCCGGAGCTCGGCGACGAGCGCGGCGGAGAGGGCAGGGGCCTTGTCCTCCGCGTCCCCCTCGGCGGCTGGGGCCTCGGCCTCCCCCGTGCCGGGAGAGTCCAGGCCTTCGCCGTCCTCCTCGTCTCGCCCGTCGGCATGCGGGGCCGCCGGCTTCGGCTCGTCCTCCGGACGCAAGAGGCCGCGCGTCACGGCCAGCCGGCCGTCGCCGGCGAGGGTGACGAGCGCGCCCGCGAGGGCGAGGTCCTCCGGCCGCCACGCCGCCTCCCGGGCCTCAAGCGCGTCGAGCTCCGCCTCGATGGCGTCGAGCTCGGCGGCGACCGCCTCCGGCAGGTCGTCGTCGGTGCCGCCGTGCCCCTCCGCGAGCTCGTCGTAGCGGGCCGAGAGCGCGTCGCGGCGCGCCTCCTCCGCCTCGGTCAGCGGCGCCCTGGCCGGCCAGATGCGGCGGCAGCGCCAGAGGGCGTTCGACGCCTCCGCCCCGACCGCCACCCACCGCCAGCCCTCCGCGCGCACCGCCTCGGCCTCGGCCGCCATCCGCCGGCCGACGAGCTCCTCGAGGAGGGCGGGGTCGGCGATCCAGCCGCCGCCGTCCTCCGAGAACAGGTCGCGCTGCACGCGCCCGCCGGCCGCCTCGTAGGCGTCCAGCCCGACGAGCGCCACGCGCCGGTCCGTGGTGGGCAGCAGCGCGTCGGTCAGCAGCCGGCGGATGGTCGCCGGCGTGCGCTGCCACTCCGCGAGGCCGGCGAAGACGCGCTCCTGCGCCTCCCGGTCGTCGGTCACGGCGAAGGCGGTGACGTGGTCCAGGGTGAGGGCGCCTTCGCGGTAGGCCGCGACGATGGCGGGCGAGACGGCGGCGAGGCGGAGCCGCTGGCGCACGGTGTGGGCGGAGACGCCGAAGCGCGCGGCGATCTCCTCCACGCCGAGGCCCTCGCCGGCCCGGTGCAGCGCGGCGAAGGCCTCGAACTGGTCGGCCGGGTGCATGTCCTGCCGGACCACGTTCTCCGCGAGGCTCGCCTCCGCCGCGTCCTCGCCGGCGTCGCCGTCGAGCACATGGCAGGGCACGGCGGCGCCCTTCGGCAGCCGCTTCGCCTTCGCCAGCAGCCGGAGCGCCGCGAGCCGCCGGCCGCCGGCGACCACCTCGTAGCGGCCCCCGCCCTTCGGGCGCACGACGAGGGATTGCAGCAGCCCGTGGGCGGCGATGGAGGCGGCGAGGGCCTCGACGCCCTGCCCGGCGCCGGTGCGGCGCACGTTGGCGGGGGAGGGGTCGAGCCTGCCGAGCGCGATCTCGGCCGTGGCGCGGACGATGGTGTCGGTCATGTGGTGATCCTCCTTCGTGGCAGCGGGAAGCAGCCCCGCTGCTTCCCTGCCCGTCGGCGAGACCGGGGAAGGAGGGGTGGCATGCGGGCGGGCGCGGCCGGGCCCCGGAGGGAGCGTGGCCCCTGGGCCATGCGAGCGAGGGGTCCTGCCGCGCCGTAGGCCGCGTGCCGAGGGGAACCTCGGGGCGGCGCCCCGTGGTGCCCCGCATAGGCCGCGTCCGCGGCCGGAGTGCTCCTTTCAACCGACATCACGCGGGAACAGGACCTTAGGGCAGCTTGGCCAGTTGGCGCCCGCCGTGATCACGCCTGGAAGCTGACCTTCTCGCACGCCATCTTTACGGAACGGAATGGGCGTGATACCCGTTTCGTGGACTAAAGGGCGTCGCGCCCATTTGGAGGAGCGGACGTGCGGTTAGTCAAAGCTCGGGAGGTTCAGGCACTAACCGGCCTGACTGCCGACCGCCTCCGCGAGTGGACCGGGCGGCGAGGCTTGGTTCGGCCTGACATTCCAGCTCGCGGCAAAGGCAGCCACGCGCGTTATTCGTGGCAGACGGTGCTGGCGCTTCGCCTAGCTGGCGTTCTCAAGGATCAGTTTAAGGTCGAGCTGCAGGCTCACCGCGAGCTGCTCGGCAAGATGCAGCACGAGCTTGCGGGAAAGTCTTTTCCGGCTCTGCGTGGCTGTGTCATGGCGTTGTACGGCAGCGCTGCGGTCGAACTGCGCGCCTCAGGCAGTCATCGGAGCAATCTGGACGCGGCCGTCCTGCTCCTCCCACTCGAGCCGCACTTGGAGGCTTTGTCGAACGGGTTCGGCATGCCTGATGCTGTGCAGCAGCTCCCGCTGTTCCCTGCGCTGAGCGTCTGATGATCAGGAGCCAACCAGCGTCGGCGTTCGGAGGCGCACCGATAGGCCAGCGTGAACACCATGCTTGCTGAAGCTGCGATCCCCTCGTGGCTCGTCGAGGGCTTGCTTGCTCGGCTCGGCTATTCACCGAACGCTGGGTGGGTGCCGGCCGACGACTTCGACGACCTCACGGCGCACCGCTTTGCCATGCAGCAAGCAAAGCGGGAGATGTCAGTCATCGGCGCCTTCTGCTTGAAGCGCGAAGGAAAGAGTG
Organism: uncultured Acetobacteraceae bacterium; assembly: GCA_964401305.1. Classification (GTDB taxonomy): domain Bacteria; phylum Pseudomonadota; class Alphaproteobacteria; order Acetobacterales; family Acetobacteraceae; genus JAIEOP01. The sequence continues at coordinate 26,968 of CAYNYQ010000016.1, forward strand.
GCGACGTCGTTGCAACGCCGATCGTCTACGTCGCGACGGCAGCCAGCGCCGCGGTGAAGGAGATCCACCGAAAGGTATGGAGTCAGGGACTGGTTCCGTTCCTGCTGGTACTGACCCCCGAGCGGGTCGCGCTATGCCCCGGCTTTTCCTTTGCGCGGGAGACTTGGGACTCACTCGTACGCTGGTTTCCATGGTCCGCCGTGGATGAACTGCCGCCCGACCCGACCATTCCAGGCGAGTTTGTGTCGCCGGCTGGCGAGCTATGGGACCTGCGCGCGATCCGGCTCAGGACGTCGCTGTTCTGGCGCGACCACTCGATCGACGTGGAGAGGCGGGTCGACCAGCGTCTTCTAGGAAGCCTCAACGCGCTCAGCGACGTGCTCATCCGCGGCGTCAGCGTCTCGCGGCCGCTGTCGGCCACGGCAGCCAACGGGCTGATCGGCCGCTTCCTCTACGTCTACTTCCTCCATGATCGGGGCATTATCGGTCAGGAGTGGGTGGCCGAGCGCGGGCATGGACAGGTCAACCTTGCCGAACAGCATGCCGAGTGGCCGGCCGATGCGACTTGGCGATTTTTCGACGACCTGGACTTGATTTTCAATGGAAGCATCTTCCCCTTGAGTGCTGGGGAGCGGGCTGAAATCGACAGTAGCCACATCAACCTAGTCCGGCGCGTGATGAAGCATGGGGCGTATCCGGTGCAATCCGGGGCCCTGCAGCTCAGTTTCCTGGACTTCTACCTGGGTGCCCTACGGACCGAGACGCTCTCCGCGGTGTACGAGCAATTTCTTGAAAACATCAAAGCGGGTGAGCGTCGGAGGGTTGGAGCGTTCTACACTCCACCATTCCTCGTAGATTTCATACTCGATCGCGTCGAGGAAGCTCTGCCTTTTGTGGATGGCGTCACGGTGCTGGATCCGTCCGCGGGCTCAGGCGTGTTCCTGGTCGGTGCTTACCGCCGTCTGATCGAGCGGACACAGGCGCGGCGCCCTGCAAAGGGCCTCGATCTCGACGGACTGCGCGACCTCCTTGTTCGGAACGTGTTCGGGATCGAGCGCAATCCGGACGCCTGCCATGTCGCCGCGTTCAGCCTGTATCTAACGATGCTCGACTACATTGATCCTCGTGACCTCAAGCGCATTGCGAAAGGCGACGCTCCCGAGAAGCTCTTCCCGGGTCTAGTCGGGTCTAACCTTTTCACAGAGGACTTTTTCGCCGATCGCACCTGCTTCCCGGGGCTCCCCGACCGCGTGCGATGTGTGCTCGGTAACCCGCCATGGCAGACCATCGAAAAGCTCGAATCACCAGCCGCTGAAGAATGGCGCGACCGGCACAGGCGGGATGCTCCTACAGGGAAGAACCAAGCCGCAGAGCTGTTCACCTGGAAGGTGGTGTACGAGCATTTAGGCAAGGGCGGGGTGCTCGGATTCCTGCTTCCTGCCAAGTCGTTCACCAATCCCACATCGTGGCACTTCCGGCGCGAGCTCTCACGCCAGCTCACGCTGTTCGGCGCAGCCAACTTTGCGCACCTGCGCTACCGCATGTTCGCGAGCGCCCGCCAGGCTGTCGTGGCCATGTTCGCTGAGAAGCGAATCCCGACGGTGCACGACAAGACTTGGGTCTACTCGCCGCTGTCCATCGGTCAACCAATGGCGCGTAAGAAATGGCCCTGGACGATCCTGCTGGATCGCGCGGACGTCCAAGTGTTCCGCCACACGCACGTGACGCGGGAGCCTCGGGGTTGGTTCGAGGCCTTCATGCTGCGCCCCGTTGATCGGCAGATCCACCGTTACCTCAACGATGCGGCGGCCAGCGGTCGGATCAGCTTACTCGAAACGCTGTGCGACAGCGTTGGCGCCGCTATTCGCCGAGGCGGGAACACGAGTGAGACCGGCATCGAGCGCTCTTTTCTAATCGACGCACCGAGCGACCCGGTTCCTGCAATCGAGCTGCTAAGGGAGCATGGCGGCGGCCTCTTCGGGCCTGACGACAGCCCACATGACATCGTGCTGCCCCCGGAGCAGCTGTCGAACCTGACACGGCCCTACCAGGAGAGGTTTGGTGGGAACGTGCTCTTGGTGCCGCGGAATTTCAGCAACATCAGATTTGTCGAGCACCCGATTGGCTACACGTCAAGCTCGCTGGGCTTGTTCTTCCAGAAGCCCGCAGGGACCGTTTCTGACCGCGAGAAGAAGCTGCTCCGTGCGGTCGGCCGGTATCTGCAATCTCGCGTCGCGCTGTACCTCGTGGCAACCACCGGGCGGCGCTGGTTGATGGATCGGCGCAATGTCGAGCCGACGGACTTGGCCGCTTTCCCGGTACCGATCTTAGGCTTGGACGACCCCCGCGTGGATGGGCTTCTGAACAAGGAGGGTGCGGCTCTCGATCGCTTCATCATCAATGCGCTTGGCCTTGACGGGGACTATGAGCGGGCAGTGGTGGAGTTTCTGGAGTTCAGGATCGGCTTCCAGGACGGCGACGTTCCGGAAGAGGCGCTAGCGCAACCGAACTCCGACACGGTCGGCGAGTACGTCCAAGTCTTGGGGCGCATGCTCGACGGCTTGATCGGGCGCGAGGGTGCCTTTGTGGTCACGGCGCGCCCTGACGCCGACATGGGTGTGGGCGCAGTCGCTGCCCGATACCGGGAGGGCCCGACGAGGGACGAGTTCCCGGGTGATCTTGGCAACCTGTGCCACCTGGCGCTGGAGCGATACGCGCGTTCCTCGGCCAACAGCTTCTCCGACAGCTTGGGAGCAGCCTACGACCCGCAGACTTCGAGCGTCACGTTCGTCAAGCCCCTCGAGTTTTTTCGGTGGACGATCGACAGCGCGTTCGCCGACAGCCGGCAGATGATCGACGCGTTCGTCGTGGGCCGGTCGTAACCGCCGTGCCGGCAGGGGAAGAACTACGTGAGCTGCTCCGAGCGCACGGCTTCACCCCGGTGAAAGCTGAGCTCTGGGCGGAGTTTGTCGTCCACGTGACAGCAATGCTGCAGGCGGCCGCAGCGGAACTGCGCGATCCGGCAAGATGGGCGGCGTTCAAGCTGAAGCGCGGGGCTTTAGGGGTGCCGAGGCGACGTGCCCGTCGCGGGGTCGTCGAGCGCGTTCCGATTGAGGATGCGATCACCTCCGAACTGGCCCACATCATATGGCGCCTGCGGCGCACCGTGCCCACGGACCATTTTCTAAGGTTGAATGAAGTGGAATTCCACGTTGAAGCTCTGGTCGCTAGTTCCACGCGCGCCGGCCGCTACTCCCGCAAAATCGACTTCTTGTTTTCCGCTGCCACTGGCATTGGCGGACCGGAACTGGCCATCGAAGCCAAGCCGCTCGTCGCCGAAGCGGACATTGCCGGCCGCTATCTGGCCGAGGAGGGGATCAGGTGCTTCTTCACACCTGATTCGCCTTACACGCTGGGGCCGCTCGGTGCCATGCTGGCCTACACGCTCAATCGGGACGGTCGCTCGTGGACGACAGAGATACGGGCGGCGATAAATGCGTACGTTCCGCCGGTTCTCGAAGTCGCCGATGCGCACATTCACGGTGAAGCTAACCCGACCATGATTTCCCGACACGAGCGTTCGGCTTTGGAGCTAGGGCCAATCGCAATTCTTCACCTTGAGATGCTCTTCGAGCCCGAGGAAGTTCCGCAAGAATAGACGGTGCAGGGAAGGCCACGCGTGATCTTGCAATGGCGCTCCTTCCGTTTCTCAGCCGCGGTGTAGGCGGCCTGCACTGCAACATCCTTTCAGCCAACCTCGCCGTCGAGACGGTGCGCCTCCTTCGGCGGCTCGGCAGCCGCGATCGCGTTGACCAGCTCCTTGGGGAGATCCTCGACGCGGTGCGCCCGGCGGTCGTGGCGGCGGAGGCGCTCGTACTCCTCGACGGAGAGCATCACCACGCGCGGGCGGCCGCGGCTGGTGACGGCGACAGGGCGCGTGAGCGCCCGGTCCTGCCAGAGGGCGAAGTGCCGCTGCACCTCGCCCGCGGGCACGGGAATGGGGTCTTCCATGCGAAGCACCTGAAAGCTGTCTTCGCTGATATAGCGCGGTTAGGCATGAAATACGAATTTCACAGCAAACCCGTATTATGGCGCCTTTCACATTCCCTCAAACGCTCCTTTCAGATTGTGAAATCGTGCC
>CAYNYQ010000017.1:0-29772 GCA_964401305.1 uncultured Acetobacteraceae bacterium
GGGCAGCGGCGCCTCCGGCATCTCAATGCCCCCCGGCGCGGCGCGCGCCGCCGCCGCCGCCGCGCAACCGCGGATCCAGCACGCCGTAGAGCAGGTCCACCACCAGGTTCGCGGTGATCATGGTGGCCGCAACAAGCAGCAGCACGCATTGCACCACCGCGAGGTCGCGGTTGGCGACCGCCGTCACCAGCAGCCGCCCGACGCCGGGCCAGGAGAAGACGCTCTCCACCACCACCGCGCCGGCGATCAGCGTGCCGACCATGAAGCCGATGATCGTCACCGTCGGGATGGCGGCATTGGGCAGGGCGTGGTGCGACACCACTGCGCGCCAGGGTACGCCCTTGGCCGAGGCGGTGCGGATATAGGGCTGGCCCAGCACCTCCAGCATCGCGGAGCGGGTGAAGCGCGCCAGCACCGCCGCACCGCCGATGCCGAGGGTGATCACGGGCAGGATGGCGTGGCGCCAGCTCTCCTGCCCGCCCGATGGCAGCCAGCCGAGCTGCACGGCGAAGACCAGCACCAGCAGCAGGCCGAGCACGAAGGAGGGCACCGTGAAGCCCGCGACGGCGAGGACCATCACCGCGCGGTCGAGCGCCGAGTTGCGGTGCAGCGCCGCCAGGATGCCGGCGGGTATGCCGAGGCAGAGCTTGATCAGCAGCGCCGGCAGGGTCAGCGCGAGGGTCGCCGGGATGCGTTCCACCACCAGCAGGATCGCCTCCCGCCCGTCGCGCATGGAGCGGCCGAGATCGCCCGAGAGGATGGCGCCGAAATAGGAGAGGTACTGCACCCAGAGCGGCTCATCGAGGCCCCAGGCGGTGCGGAAGGCCTCCACCGCCTCGGGCGGCGCATCGGCGCCCATGATGATCTGCGCCGGGTCGCCGGAGAGGCGGAGCACGACGAAGGCGAAGGTCACCACCATCACGATGGTGACGGCGGCGCGGGAGAGGCGGATGGCGGCGAAGCGCAGCATTCAGGCGGCCTCCGCCAGGGTCGCGTCGGCATGGTGGCAGGCGACGAGGCGGCCATCGGCGGCGCGCGGCGCCAGCACCGGCGCCTCCGCCCGGCAGCGCGCGGTGGCGAGCGCGCAACGCGGATGGAAGGCGCAGCCGCTCGGCCGGTCGGCGGGGTTGGGCGGGTCGCCCTGCAACACGATGCGCGCACCGCGCCGGCCCGGATGCGGGATGGCCGAGACCAGCGCACGCGCATAGGGGTGCGCGGGCCGGTGCAGCACTTCGTCCGGCTCGCCCTCCTCCACGATGCGGCCGAGATACATCACGGCGACGCGGTGGCTGACCTGGCGCACGGCGCGCAGGTCGTGGCTGATGAACAGCATGCCCACCCCGTGCTCCTGCTGGATGTCGGTGAGCAGGTTCATCACCTGCGCCTGGATCGAGACGTCGAGCGCGCTGATCGGCTCGTCGCAGACCAGCAGCGCGGGCCCCGTCGCCAGCGCGCGCGCCAGCACCGCGCGCTGGCGCTGCCCGCCGGAGAGCTCGTGCGGGTAGCGCGCCGCCTGGTCCGGCCGCAGCCCGACGCCGGCGAGGAGGGCGGGCACGCGCCGCTCGTCGAGGCCATGGATGCGCAGCGGCTCGGCCACCTGCGCGCCGATGGTCAGGCGCCGGTCGAGCGCGCCGAGCGGGTCCTGGAAGACCATCTGCATGCGCGCGCGCAGGGCGCGCCAGGGCTGCGTGCCCGGGCGGGGCATGGCGGCGCCCTCGAAGCGCACCGCGCCGGCATCGGGGGTCTCGATGCCGAGCACGAGGCGGCCGGTGGTCGACTTGCCGCAGCCGGATTCTCCAACGAGGCCGAGGGTGCGGCCGCGCTCGATCGTGAGGGAGACGCCGTCGACCGCGCGCAGCTCGACCGCGCCGCCGAGCAGGCCGCGCCGCATGGCGTAGCGCCGGACGAGGCCCTCCGCCTCGAGCAGCGGGGTCACGCCTCGACGCATGCGCGCTCCGGCACGGCACGGAGGCAGGCGGCGCGGTGCGCCGGGGCGAGGGCGATGTCCGCCGGCATGGCCTCCTCGCAGGCGGCGATGCGGTGCGGGCAGCGCGGCGCGAAGGCGCAGCCGCGCGGCATGGCCCAGGGCTCCGGCACGCCGCCCGGGATAGCGGCGAGGCGGCGCCGCGGCCCGTCCAGCGGCGGCAGGGCGCCGAGCAGCCCCTGCGCATAGGGATGCGCGGGTCCGGCGAAGAGGCGTTCCACCGGCGCCTCCTCGACGATGCGGCCGGCATACATGACGGCCACGCGCTCGCAGGTATCGGCAACCACGCCGAGATCGTGGCTGATCAGCACCAGCGCCATGCCGGCCTCCCGCCGGATCGCCTGCAGGAGATCGAGGATCTGCGCCTGGATGGTGACGTCGAGCGCGGTGGTGGGCTCGTCCGCCACCAGCAGCTCCGGCTGGCCGGCGAGCGCCATGGCGATCATCACGCGCTGGTTCTGCCCGCCGGAGAATTCGTGCGGATAGGCATCGAGCCGCCGCGCGGCATCCGGGATGCCGACCTGGTCGAGCAGCCGCCGCGCCTCGGCCCGCGCGGCGGCACCCGCGAGGCCGCGATGCAGCCGGAGCGCCTCGGCGATCTGCGCGCCGACGCGGTGCACCGGGTTGAGGCTGCTCGCGGGGTCCTGGAAGATCATGGCGACCCGCCCGCCGCGCACCCGGTCGAGCTCCGCCGCCGGTGCGCCGAGCAGCTCCGCCCCGCCGAGGCGGACGCTGCCGGCGATGCGCGCGCGGGCCGGCAGCAGGCCGAGCGCGGCGAGCCAGGTGACGGACTTGCCGCAGCCGGATTCGCCGACCAGGCCCAGCGCCTCGCCCGCGGCCACGTCGAGATCGATGCCGCGCAGCGCGGGCTGGCCGTCGAAGCTGACCTCCAGACCGCGGATGGCGACCAGGGTCACGCCGGGAAGCCCAGGTTGCCGGCCCGGAAGTCGAGCGGCCAGCCGCGCGCCGCGCGCCAGCTGATGTCGCGCCGCTTGGCGACGAAGGTCGCCGCGGTATGCAGCACCATGTAGCCGGGATCCTCGCGCTCGATGATCTCCAGCATGCGGCGGAACACCACGCGGCGCCGTGCGCGGTCGGTCGAGCCCTCGAGCTCGGCGGAGAGGCGGTTGAATTCCTCCTGCGTCCATTCCTTCTGGCGCTGCAGCGGGCTGCCCGGCCCCATGGCGCGCGCCAGCGAGCCCACCGGGTCGCTGAACACATGCGTGCAGGACCAGTCGCGGATCGCCCGGTCCGGCCCGGGCGCCAGGATCTGCGACCAGTTCTCCAGCATCTGCAGCTGCACGTTCAGCCCGACGGCGCGCCACATCTCCACCATCACCTGGGCGTTGGCGGTCTGGTTGACGTAGTAGTTGTTGAGGCAGCGATAGGGGATCGGCTCGCCGCGATAGCCGGCCTCGCGCAGCAGGCGGCGCGCCTCGGCCGGGTCAAAGCGCGGGTTGTCCCAGTCGCGGATGTACATGTCGCCGAAGAATTCGAGCTGCAGCCCGCGCGGGATCTCGGTGCGCCCGGCCCAGAGGCTGTCGACGATCGCCTTGCGGTCGATGGCGTGGGACAGGGCGCGCCGGACCAGCGGGTTGCGCAGCACCGCATGGGTCTGGTCGAAGGCCAGGACGCGGATGTTGTTGATCGGGCTGCCCAGCACCTCGAAGCGCGGGTTGCGCTCGACGCCGGCGATCTGGTCGGGCGGGATGTCGGTGGCGAAGTCGACCTCGCCGGAGACCAGCGCGTTCACGCGGGAGGCGACCTCGGGGACCTCGAGGAAGCGGATACGCCGCGCCGGCGGGCGGCCGCCCCAGTAGTCGTCATGCGCCTCGAAGGTCAGCGCGGTGTCGGGGCGGAACTCCACCACGCGATAGGGCCCGGTGCCGACCGGGGCGCGCGCCCAGGCGAGCCAGTTCTCCGCCGCCTCGAAGGCGGCGCGGGAGAGGACCACGCCGACATTCTGCGCCAGCCGCCCCTCGATGGTGACGTCGGGCGTGCGGTTGACGAAGCGCACCACGCCCTCGCGCACGACCTCGATGCGCTCGAGGCCGGGGAAGGTGCGCTTCGCGGTGGCCACCACCTCGGCCGGCGGCTCGCGCCCGGACTGGCCGGCGGTGATGCCGCCCGCCTCCCGCCCCGCGCCGGTGCCGAAGAGCCTGGCGCCGCCGATGGAGAAGGCGACGTCCTCGGCCCCCATCACCCGGCCATCATGCATCCGCACGCCGGGGCGGAGGTCGAACTCCACCGTGCGGTCGTCGATGCGCCGCCAGGCGGTGGCGAGCTCCGGCACCTGGCCCATGTCGCCGGTCCAGGCGGTGCCGATCAGGCTCTCGGCATAGAGGGTCGAGATGCGGAAGCCGACATTGGATTGCTCCCGCGGCGTCTCCAGCGTGTTGGAGTTCGAGATCTTCTGCACGGCGACGGTCAGCACCGGCCGCCGGTCCGCCTGGGCGAGGGCGGGCCTGGCCAGCAGCGCCGCGGGCAGCAGCGCGAGGTCGCGGCGGCGCATCGCTCAGGCCCCCCAGTTCGCGGCGCGGAAATCCATGGCGAAGGCGGGCGCGGCCTTCCATCTGATGTCGCGGCGCTTGGCGGTGAAGGTCGCGTTCTGGTGCAGCACGGTGAAGGCCGGGTCCTCGCGCTCGGCGATCTCCAGCATGCGGCGGAAGACCTCGCGCCGGCGCGCGCGATCGGTGCTGGTCTCGAGCTCGCCGGAGAGGCGGTTGAACTCCTCGTTGGTCCACTCGCCGACCTGCTGCTGCTGGCCGCGCGGCCCGTGCTGGTTCACCAGCGAGGAGACGGGGTCGTTGAAGGGCGCGCTGTTCGACCAGTCGCGGATGCCGCGCTGGGTCGAGCGGTCGAAGATCTGCGCCCAGTTCTCCCGCGTCTCAATCTGCACGTTGAGGCCGACGGCGCGCCACATCTCCACCAGCACCTGCGCCGTGCTGTTCTGGTTGGTGTAGTAGTTGTTCAGCAGGCGGTAGGGGATCGGCTCGCCGCGGTAGTTCGCCTCGCGCAGCAGGCGGCGCGCCTCGGCCTGGTCGTAGCGCGGCACGGACCAGTCCGAGAGGAACATCTCGCCGTAGTACTCCCACTGCAGCCCCTTCGGCACCACGGTGCGCCCGGCCCACAGGCTGTCGACGATCGCCTGGCGATCGATCGCATGCGTCATGGCGCGCCGCACGCGGGCATCGCGCAACGCCGGATGCGCCTTGTCGAAGCAGGTCAGGCGGTGGTTCAGGATGGTGCCGCCCTGCACCTCGAAGGCGCGGTTGCGCTCGATGCCCTGGATCTGGTCGGGCGGGATGTCGCAGGCGAACTGGTACTCGCCGGACAGCAGGCCGTTGATGCGCGACGCGACCTCCGGCACCTCGACGAAGCGGAGCTGGCGCAGCGGCGGGCGGCCGCCCCAGTAGGCATCGTGCGCCACCAGCGTCAGCGACACGTCGGGGCGGAACTCGGCCACCATGTAGGGGCCCGTGGTGATCGGCTTGCGCGCCCAGTCGAGCCAGGTCGCCGCCGCCTCGAAGCCGCGGCGGGAGATGATGTCGGAGCCGTAGCGGGCGAGCCGCCCCTCCATCGTCACGTCCGGCGTGCGGTTGACGAAACGCACCTTGTACTTGCCGACCGCCTCCACCCGCTCCAGCGCCGGCCAGATGCGGCGCGCGACGGCCGGCACCTCGGGCGGCGGCTCCCGCCCGCCCGCGGCGGCGCCGGGGATGCGCTGGAACAGCGGCGTGCCCGGCGCGGCCTCGCCGGTGCCGAACATGCGCTCGGGGCCGAAGGTGAAGACGACGTCCTCGGCCGTCATCTCGGCGCCGTCGTGGAAGCGCACGCCCTCGCGGAGGTCGAGCTCCACCGTGCGGTCGTCGATGCGGCGCCAGGCGGTGGCCAGCGCCGGCACGCTCTCGAGCTGCCCCTGCCAGTTGCGCCCGATCAGGCCCTCCCAGATCGAGGTGAAGAACACGCGCTCGCCCACGTTGGACTGCTCGCGCAGCACCTCGAGCGTGTTGGAGTTCACCACCTTCTGCACGGCGACGGTGATGGCGGGGCGCTGGTCGGACTGCGCCAGGGCCGGCGCGGCGAGCAGCGCGGGCGAGAGCAGGAGCGAGCGGCGGGCGAGCATCACGGGATCCTCCATCGTTGCGGGGTGGACCGGCTCAGGCATCGGTGCGGGAGGCGGGGCGGCGCTCCTCGAGGCCGCCCGGGGTGGCGCGGAAATGCGTCAGCGTGCGCTCGGCGTGGCGCATGCAGTGGGAGAGCGCGGCCTGCGCCCAGTCCCGCACGCGCGCCGCCTCGCCCGGCTCGGCGGCCAGGTTGCGGAACATGTGCGGGTCGGCCTCAAGGTCGAAGAAGAGCGGCGGCAGGCCGGAGAAGTGCACGTACTTGTACTGCCCGTCCTGCACGGCCGAGAGCGCGCAGTCGTCGATGGCCAGTCCCAGCGCGCTCTCGGGCTGGGAGTAGAAGACGTCGCGGAAGTCGTATTCGGTGAAGGCGAAGCGACGCCAGCCCTCGGGCGGGCCGTGGCGGACCAGCGGCAGCAGGTCGTGCCCGTCGCAGGCGCGCGGGATCTCGCCGCCGAGCGCCGAGAGGATGGTCGGCATCACGTCCACGCTCTCGGTGAAGGCCTGCTCGACGGCGCCGGCGCGCGGATTCTCGCCGGCCGCCTTGATCACCAGCGGGATGCGGAAGCTCTCGTCATGGTAGCCGATCTTGCCGAGCAGCCAGTGGTCGCCGAGCTGCTCGCCATGGTCCGAGGTGAAGATGACCATGGTGTCGTCCCACTGCCCGGTCTCCTCCAGGTAGCGGAAGACCTGGCCCAGGCAGTCGTCGATCTCGCTGATCAGGCCGCAATAGGTGGCGCGCATCTGGCGGATCGCCGCTTCCCCCAGCAGATGCGCCGGGCCGCTCGCGCCGTGGAAGAACGACGCCTGGGAGATGGCGCGGAGGTAGTAGTCGAGCAGCGGGTGCTGCGCTGCCTCCTCCTGCCAGGTGGCGCGGCGCACCGGCGCCGGCATCTCCGCCGCGCTGTACATGGCGTGGTAGGGCGCGGGCGCGATGAAGGGCGGATGCGGCCGGTAGTAGCCGAGATGCAGGAACCAGGGCCTGTCGCCGCGGCCCTTCAGGTAGGTCAGCGCGCGTTCCGTGAAATACGCGCTGTCGGAGAGCTCGGCCGGGATGCGGCAGGGGCGGTCGGTGACGCCGGGCTCGGCATCCATGCCCTCGGGCAGCCAGATGTCCTCGCGCCGCGGCGGCAGGCGGTAGCCCTTCTGCGCCAGCCAGCCGAAATAGCCGTCCATGCTCGGCTCGAAGGCGCCGACGCTGCGGAAGCCGTCCATCAGGTCGCCGAGCGTGGTGAAGCGCGGGTCGCGCGGCCCCGTGGTGCGCGGGTCGGGCGTGGTGGTCGTGTAGCCGATCAGCGCGGGGTCGTAGCCGATCAGGCGCAACGCCTTGCCCAGGTTGAAGTGGCGCGCATCCAGCGGCACGGTGTTCTGCACCGCGCGGTGGTTCATCAGGTAGAGGCCGGTCAGCAGGCTGGCCCGCGCCGGGCCGCAGGGCACGGTGTTGGTGACGTGGTTGCGGAAGGTCACACCCTGGCGGCAGAGCCGGTCGAGGTTCGGCGTGCGCAGGAAGCCGGCGCCGAGATGCGGCACGAAATCGGCGCGCCACTGGTCCACGACGATCAGCAGCACGTTCCGCGGTTGCGCCATTCCGCCCGTCCTCGCCGGTCTTCGCCGTCGCGCTTAGAGCGGCTTCGCTGACCGGCGTGTGACAGACGCGGGGAGCTTTCGTGACAGTGCTCCGCTCATCCGGATGACTTGCGGGGAGGTCCGGACCCTCGCCTCAGCCGGTGCGAATGCCGCACGCGACGTGACGCCGTTCAGGCGCGCGCCACGCCTTCGGTCATGAAGGTGAGCGTCCGCGGCCCGCGACCGAGATAGCCGGAGCGCGCCTCCTCCAGGGTGAATCCGGCCTCGGCGAGCAGCGCGGCAACCGGGTTGTCGAGATGGCAGCTGATGCGCCACCAGAGAGGGTCCAGCCGGCGCTGCCACCGTGCCACCGCCGGGTCCGGGGCGCGGCCATGCTCGACGAAGAGCAGCGCGCCGCCCGGTCGCAGCACGCGCCGCAGCTCGGCCAGCCCGGCGCGCGCATCCTCGAGGCTGCAGAGCGTCCAGGTCATCACGACGGTATCCACGCAGCCGGAGCGGAGCGGGATGGCCTCGGCCGCGGCCTGCAGCAGGTGCACCGGCACCGGCGCGGCCGCGGCCGCGGGCGCGGCGCGACGCAGCAGCAGCGGCGCCGGATCGAGCCCGATCACGCGCCGCACCGCCGGCCCGTAAAGCGGCAGGTTCAGCCCCGAGCCGATGCCGAGGTCCAGCACCACGCCGGCGGCGCGCGGCACCAGCCGCGCCCGGTAGGCCCCGAGGTCGGGCGCCTGCGTGACGCGGGCGATCAGCCGCGGCAGCAGCCAGCGCCCGTACGGTGTCACCCGCCGCCGCCCCCGGCTCGGCCGCGCGCGGTCACGCGGCCAGGCCGCCCCTGGCCTTCACCGGCACGCGCAGGTAGCGCACGCCGTTCTCCTCCGCCTCGGGGAAGCGCCCGGCACGGATGTTGACCTGGATGGAGGGCAGCAGCAGCAGCGGCGCCGCCAGCTCCCTGTCGCGGGACTGACGGAAGGCGACGAACTCCGCCTCGGTCGTGCCGTCCTTCACGTGCGGGTTGCTCGCGCGCTGCTCGGCCACCGTGCTCTGCCAGGCGTACCGGTCGCGACCGGGCGCCTTGTAGTCGTGGCACATCCAGAGCCGCGTCTCCGGCGGCAGGGCCAGCAGGCGGCGGATGGAGCGCCAGAGCTGGTGCGCGTCGCCGCCCGGGAAGTCGGCTCGTGCCGTGCCGTAGTCGTGCATGAAGATGGTGTCGCCGACAAAGACGTCCTGGCCGCCGCGCGGGTCCCCCGCGACGCCGCCGCGCGGGTCCCCCGCGACCCCGATCCGGTACGCGACATCGGCCGGGGTGTGGCCCGGCAGGTGCATCACCTCGACCTCGAGGCCGCCGATGCGGAACCGCTCGCCGTCGCGGAACAGGCGATCGAAGTCGCCCCCCTCGGGCTTGAGGTCCTGCGCGTCGAAGACGGGGCGGAAGATGCGCTGCACCTCCTTGATGTGCTCGCCGATGCCGATCGGCGCGCCGGTCTTCGCCTTGATGTAGGGCGCGGCGGTCAGGTGGTCCGCATGGGCATGGGTCTCGAGCACCCAGCGGATGCGCACGCCCTCCTCGGCCGCGGCGGCGAGGATGCGGTCGGCGAATTGCGTATCGGCGGTGCCGCTCCGGTTGTCCCAGTCGAGCACCGGGTCGATGACCGCCGCCTCCTTCGTGGCCGGGTCCCAGACCAGGTAGCTGACCGTATTGGTGGGCTCGTCGAAGAAGGGGCGGATGACGGGGTCGGGCATGCTGTCCTCCTGCGGAGCTGGCCTTGACATTGATATAAGTAATCACTTATTAAGTGCAAGCTCATTCTTGCGCGATCCCATGACCCCAGACCTTCCCATCCCGACAGCGCCCCGGGCCGCCGCGGCGGCCGATCTCGCGGCGCTCCAGGCAAGGGCCGGCGAGGCGGCCCGGTTGCTCCGCCTCCTCGCCAACGAGAACCGGCTGCTGCTGCTCTGCCACCTGGCGAGCGCCGGCGAGACGAGCGTCGGCGCGCTGGTGCAGGCGCTCGAACTCTCCCAGCCGGCGCTGTCCCAGCACCTGGCGCGGTTGCGCGAGGACGGGCTCGTGGCCACCCGCAAGGCCAGCCAGGCGGTCTTCTACCGCCTGGCCGATCCCAGGGCAGCGCATCTGCTCGCCGTCCTGCGCGACCTCTATTGCCCCGCCACCCCCGATCAGACCCGAAGGACCGAGGCATCATGCTGAAGACCATCACCCCCGAAGACGCCGCCCGCATGCTGCGCGAGGACGGCGCCACGCTCGTCGACGTGCGCGAGCCGGACGAGCACGCGCGCCAGCGCATCCCCGGCGCCCGCAACCTGCCGCTCTCCGCGCTGGAGGAGGCCGAGGTCGCGTTGCATGCGGGCAAGCCCGTGCTGTTCCACTGCCGCTCCGGCGCCCGGACCGAGGGCCATGCCGCCCGTCTCGCCGCCAAGGCGGGGACGGTGGAGGCCTATGTCGTCGCCGGCGGGATCGAGGCCTGGAAGCGCGCCGGGCTGCCGGTCGCCGAGGACCGCCGCCAGCCGCTCGAGCTGATGCGGCAGGTGCAGATCGCCGCGGGCGGCATGGTGCTGCTCGGCGTGCTCCTCGGCGCGCTGGTGGCGCCGGGCTTCTACGCCCTCTCGGGGTTCGTTGGCGCCGGCCTGGTTTTCGCCGGCGTCAGCGGCACCTGCGGCCTCGCGCGCCTGCTGCGGCTGATGCCGTGGAACCGCCCGGCCGACGCGGCCACGGCCAGCTGAGGCGGCGACCGTCATGACGACCCTGGCCCTCGCGCCGGCGCTGCTCGGCGGTGCCTCCGGCTCCCTCGTCGGGTTCAGCCTGGGCCTGGTCGGCGGCGGCGGGTCGATCCTCGCCGTGCCGCTGCTGGTCTATCTGGTCGGGGTGGACCCGCCGCACCTGGCGATCGGGACCAGCGCCGTCGCCGTCGCCGCCAATGCGGCGGCCAGCCTCCTCGCCCATGCGCGCGCCGGCAATGTCCGCTGGCCCTGCGCCTCGGTCTTCGCGGCGGCGGGCGTGTTGGGTGCGGCGGGCGGGGCGCAGCTCGGCCAACGGGTGGACGGGCAGGCGCTGCTCGCCGCCTTCGCGGTGCTGATGGTCGTGGTCGCGGTCCTGATGCTGCGCCGGCGCGAGGGTGCCGAGGACCGCGTGGTCCGGCTCAACCGCGGCAATGCGCCGGCGCTGCTCGGCACCGGGCTCGGGGTCGGTGCGCTCTCGGGCTTCTTCGGCATCGGCGGCGGCTTCCTGATCGTGCCGGGCCTGGTGATGGCGACCGGCATGCCGCTGCTGCAGGCGGTCGGCACCTCGCTGGTGGCGGTGACCGCCTTCGGCCTGACCACCGCGGGCAGCTATGCCATGGCCGGGCTGGTGGACTGGCCCCTGGCGGCGGTCTTCGTGCTCGGCGGGGTGCTCGGCAGCCTGCTCGGCGCCCGCGCGGCCACCGGGCTGGCGCGGCGGCGCGGGGCGCTGACGCGGGTCTTCGCCGGCCTGATCCTGGCAGTCGCCGCCGCCATGCTGGCGCGGAGCCTAGGACTACTTGGCTGAGGCGGGCCGACGGCCGGAGCGCCGGACCGCGCGCAGCGCTGGATCGGCCCGTCCGGGATGGACGGCGGCGCTGGTGCAGCGCCTCTCAGCGCGCCGCGCCGGCGGCCTCGCGGAGATAGGCGAGAAGGTCGCCCATCATCGCCTCGTTGCGCAGCCCGACATAGGTCATGCTGCCGCCGGGAATCGTGCCCTTCGGGTCGGCGAGGTAGGCGCGCAGCTGATCCTCGGTCCAGACCAGCCCCTCCTCGCCCTTGCGGCGCAGCGCCGCGGAGTAGCGGTAGCCCTCCACGCTGCCCGCCTTGCGGTCGATGATGCCGTGCAGGTTCGGCCCGACGCCGTGGCGCCCGCCCGCCTCTATGGTGTGGCAGGCGCGGCACTGGTTGAAGACCCTGCGCCCCGCTGCGGCGTCCCCGCCGGCTGCCGGGAGCGGCAGCACGAGCAGGCCGAGGAGCAGCGGCGGCAACAAGGCCAGGCGGGGGCACATCGGCGGGCGTTGCCGGCTGCGCGGCGCGGAGGCCGCAGCGCCCCCGCTTCGCCCTGCGGCCGTGGACGGCAAGCCCGGCCGCCCGTCCGGTGCCCTCCGCCTCATGCCTCGGGCCCGAGATAGGCGGTGGCATCGATCTCCACCAGGCAGTCCGGCGAGCCGAGCCCGGTGACGATGCAGGAGACGCGGTGCGGCGGATCCTCGGCGAAATTGGCGAAGTAGACCTCGTTCATCGGCGCCCAGTCGGCGCGGTCGGTCACGTAGACCGTGCACTTGACCACATCGGCCAGGGTGCCGCCCGCCGCCTCGACCAGGGCGCGGATGTTGTCGATCGCCTGTTGGGTCTGCGCCCGCACGTCGCCCGGCGCGAAGCGGCCCTCGCGGTCGCGCCCGGTGCAGCAGACGAAGAGGAAGCCACCCGCAAGGGTCGCCTGGGCGAAGGGCAGGCTCCCCTTGAACACGCGGTCGGAGGCGATGGCGCGCTTGGGCATGCTGGCGGGTCCCCGGTCGGTGCGGCGGCGCCGAGACTACCCCATCGCGCGCCCGATGCCGAACGCCTCAGCGCCAGGCGAGGCGGCGCCGCGCCAGGTGCCGCAGCAGCCGCCCCGGCAGCGCGCCAAGATCGTCCATCACCGTGTAGACCACCGGCACAACCACCAGGCTGAGCAGCGTGGAGGTGATCAGCCCGCCGATCACCACCAGCGCCATCGGCGCGCGGAACTCGGCATCGGCGCCGATCCCGGCGGCGATGTGCGCCATGCCGGCGGTCATGGCGATGGTGGTCATCACGATCGGCCGCGCCCGCTTGCGCGCCGCCTCGACCAGCGCCTCGCCGCGGCCGAGTCCGGCACGCCGCGCCTCGATCACGTATTCCACCAGCAGGATCGAGTTCTTGGCGACGATGCCCATCAGCATCAGCACCCCGATCACCGCCGAGACACCGAGCGCCTTCTGCGTGACCAGCAGCGCCATCAGTGCGCCACCGAGCGAGAGCGGCAGCGCCGACATGATGGTCAGCGGCTGCAGGAAGCCGCCGAACAGCAGCACCAGCACCAGGTAGATCAGCAGCACGCCGGCGGCCAGCGCCATGATGAAGCCGCCGAAGAGCTCCGTCATGATCTCCTTGTCGCCGGTCTCGCGCTCGCGCACGCCGGGCGGCAGGTTGTCCATGATGGGCAGCGCCGCGATCCGCGCCGTGGCCTCGCCGAGCGGCATGCCGTTCAGCTCCGCCTCCACCGTCGCGCGGCGAACGCGGTCGAGGCGCTCGATCTGCGCGGGGCCCGCGCCGTGCCGGATCTCGGCCACCGACTCGAGCGGCACGGCGATATCACCTCGGCCGGTCACGCGCAGCGCGCGCAGCGTGTCGATGTCGTCCCGCGCCGCCTCCTCCAGCATGACGCGGATCGGGATCTGCCGGTCCGGAAGGTTGAAGCGGGCGAGGTTCTGGTCGGCATCGCCGATGGTGGCGATGCGCGCCGTCAGGCCGATCGCCGCGGCCGAGACGCCGAGCTCCGCCGCGCGGGCCTCGCGCGGCACGATCTGCACCTCCGGCCGCTCGAGGCTGGCGACCGAGCGCACGCCGGAAAGGCCGGGCACGGTGCGCATCTGCCGCTCCAGCTCGCGCGCCGTGGCGGCGAGCCGCGCCGCATCCTCGCCGACCAGCGTGATGGAGGCCTTGGCGCCGCTCATGCCGTCGGCGCCGAAGCGGATGCGCGCGCCGGGGATCGCCTGCAGCGCCGGCCGCACGGCCGCCTCGAAGCCCTGCTGGCTGACGCCGCGCTCGGCGCGGGGCCTGAGGGTGATGATCAGGTTGGCGTTGCGCGGATCGCCCGAGACGGTGGTGCTGCCCATGCCCGGCCCGCCGGCGGCGTTCGAGGTGCCGATGGAGGCGAAGACCGAGACCACCTCGGGCCGGGCCTTCAGGATGGCCGTCGCGCGCTGCACCACCGCCTCCGTCTCCTCGAGCGTCGCGCCGGGGGCGAGCTCGATCGCCAGCGCCGAGCGACCGCGGTCGGCGGCCGGCACGAAATCCGAGGGGATAAGCGGCACCAGCGCGACCGAGACGGCGAAGAAGGCCGTCGCCGCGCCGAGCGTGATCCAGCGGTGGCGCAGGCACCAGCCGAGCAGCGTCAGGTAGCCGCGGCCGACGCGTCCCTCCCCCACCTCCTCCGGGGCGCGCGTCGCGGCGGCGGGGCGCAGCATGTAGGCCGCCATCAGCGGCGTCAGCATGCGCGCGACGATCAGCGAGAAGGTCACCGCCGCCGCGACCGTCAGCCCGAACTGGCGGAAGAACTGGCCCGGGATGCCGGGCATGAAGGCGACCGGGACGAAGACCGCGAGGATCGCCGCCGTGGTCGCCACCACCGCGAGCCCGATCTCGGCCGAGGCGTCGAGCGCGGCGCGATAGGCGCCCTGCTCGGGCCGCTCGCGCAGGTGGCGGACGATGTTCTCGATCTCGACGATGGCGTCGTCCACCAGCACGCCGACCACGAGGGTCAGGCCCAGCAGCGTGATGTTGGAGAGCGCGTAGCCCAGCCAGTGCAGCACCAGGAAGGTCGGGATGAGCGAGAGCGGCATCGCCACCGAGGCGATCGCCGTCGCCCGCCAGTCGCGCAGGAAGGCCCAGACCACCAGCACGGCGAGCCCCGAGCCGAAGAGCAGCGCCTCGATCGCGCCGTGGAAGCTGCGCTCGACGAAGGCGACGGTGGAGGTGACCTTGCGGATCTCCACCCCGGGATGCGCCGCCTCCAGCACCGCCGCGCGCTTGGCCACCTCCGCCGCCACCCGCACCTCGGAGGAGCCGCGGGTGCGCAGCACCTCGAAGCCGACGACCGGCTGGCCGTCGAGCCGGGCGGCGGTGCGCACCTCGGCCGTCGCGTCGGTGACCTCGGCGATGTCGGAGAGCCGCGCGGTGCGCCCGCCGGGCAGGATGATCGGCCGCGCGCGCAGCGCCTCGACCGAGCCGGCCGAGCCCAGGGTGCGGATGCTCTGCTCGCTCTGGCCGAGCGTGCCGCGGCCGCCGGGCAGGTTGATGTTGGCCGCGCGCAGCTGCTCGTTCACCTGCGCCGCGGTGATGCCGAGGGCGAGCAGCCGGTCCGGCTTCAGCGCGACCCGGATCTCCCGCTCCACCCCGCCGACGCGGTTCACCTGCGCGACGCCTGGGATCGAGAGCAGCGACTTCGCCACGGTGTCGGTCACGAACCAGGAGAGCTGCGCCTGATCGAGGCCTGGCGCCGCGACGGTGTAGGTGAGGATGGCGCCGCCCGTGACCTCGATGCGGTTGACGATCGGGTCGCGGATGGAAGCCGGCAGGTCGGCGCGGATCTGCGCCACCTTGTCGCGCACGTCGTTCGTCGCCCGGTCGACATCCTTGCCCAGCGCGAACTCGACGACGGTGATGGAGGTGCCGTCCATCGCGTAGGAGGTGATGTGCTTGACGTCGCCGAGCCCGGCGATCGCGTCCTCCACGCGCCGCGTCACCTGGGTCTCGAGCTCGGAGGGCGCCGCGCCGGGCTGCAGGATGGTCACCAGCACCGCCGGCAGGTCGATGTCCGGCGTGTTGTTCACGCGCAGCGAGGGGAAGGCGACCAGCCCGCCCAGCGTCAGCAGCAGGAACAGCACCACGGTCGGGATCGGGTTGCGGATCGACCAGGCGGAGATGTTGCGGTGGTCGAGCGCCCGCGGCTGGATGCGGTCCGACATGCGCTCAGCGTCCCGTCGCCGCCGCCACGCGCACCACGTCGCCATCCGTCAGGAAGCCGGCGCCGGCGGCCACCACCTGCTCGCCGGCGGCAAGGCCGGAGACCACCTCCACGAGCCCGTCGCGCCGCGCGCCGGTGGCGAGATCGCGCTGCGCCACCCGGTCGCTCCCGGGCGGCAGCACGAAGGCGACGGGGCCGGCCTGGCGGAACACCACCGCCTCCTGCGGCACGACGAGGGCGGGCCGGGCCTCGGCCGGGGCGATCTCGGCGCGGGCGAACATGCCCGGCAGCAGCCCCGAGCCCTGCGGCAGCGCGACATGGACGATGCCGAGCCGCGTCTCGCCGGCGACGACGGGGGCGAGCGCGCGCACCCGCCCCTCGATCACCCGCTCGCCATGCGTCACCCGCACCGCCTGGCCGGGCCGGATGCCGGCGAGGTCGAGCTCCGGCACCCGGGCGTCGAGCTCCAGCCGGCCGTCGCGGATCAGCCGCAGCATCTCCTGCCCGGGCTGCACCACCGCGCCCAGCAGCACGCTGCGGCGGGAGACGATGCCATCCTCCGGCGCCTCGATCGTGGTCTGCTCGGCCCGCGCCGCCGCCTCGTCGCGGCGGGCCCGCGCCACCTGCAGCCGCGCCTCGGCCTGCTGGGCGGCGGACTGGCGCTGATCCAGCGTCTGGCGGGAGGCGATGTCGGTGCGCACCAGCTCGAGGGAGCGGCGCAGATCGGCCTGGGCCATGCGCAGCGCCGCCTCCGCCTCGCCCAGCGCGGCCTCGGCCTGGGCGGCCTGGGCTGTGGGAATGGCCGGGTCGAGCCGCACCAGCACCTGGCCGCGGCGCACCGCATCGCCCGGCTCGAAGCCGACCTCGACCACGCGGAGCCCGCCGATCTCGGTGCCGATGACCAGCTCCTGCCAGGGCACGACCGAGCCGTCACCGATCACCGGTCGGGCCAGCACGGCCTGCCGCACCGGCGCCAGGGCCACGGTGATGGCGGGCGGGGCGGCGGCCGCCGGCGGTGACGTGGGGGCAGTGGGCCGCAGCCGGGGCAGCGCCAGCCAGGTCCCGGCACCGAGACCCGCCAGCAGCAGCGCGAGCAGCACCGGCCCCCGCCAGCCGCGGCGGCGGCGGGCGGCCGTGCCGGGCGGCGCGGCGATCACGGATTCGGGCAGGCTGTGGTCGGGCATCGTGGCGAAGGGGCCCTTGCGAATTGACCCGATGGTCAATAGCTGTTGCCGGTAGATGGACCAAGAGCAGATCCAATCAAGGGCGTTGCCGGCGCCCAGCGACCCTCCCCTGCCGCGGCGGCGCCTGCCGGCCGAGGCGCGCATGCCGCAGATCCTCGACGCGGCGCTCGAGGAGTTCGCCGAGCGCGGCTATGCGGGCGCCCGCATGGCCGCGGTCGCGGCCCGCGCCGGCATCGCCAAGGGCTTGATCTACCACTATTTCCCGTCGAAGGCCGCGCTCTTCCTGGCGACCATCCGCGCCTGCACCCAGCCCGTGTTCGAGGCGGCGGAGCGGCGTCTGCAGGCCGGCGGCGGCTCGGCGCGCGCCATGCTGACGGAGCTGATCGGCCTGGCCTATCGCCGCCTCGACGAGGGCGGGCGCGAGCGGGCCCTGTTCCGGCTGATCGTCGCCGAGGCCGACCGCTTCCCCGAGCTCGCGCGCTTCTACCAGGAGGAGGTGCTGTCGCGCGCCACCGCGCTGGTCGGCGGGGTGCTGCGCCGGGGCGCGGCCACCGGCGAGTTCCGCGCGGATGCCGCGGCGATCCCGGGCCTGGCCGAGGTGGTGCTGGCGCCCGCCGTCGCCGCCTCGGTCTGGCGCATGATCCTCGGCCCGCATGCTGCGCCCGACCCGCAGGCCGCCCGGGCGGCGCATCTCGACCTGCTGCTGGCGGGCCTCGCGCCGCGGCGCTGAGCCCGCCCGCGGCCTCAGCGGTTGGTGCGGCCCTGCTGCTTCGGGTCGACGCCGCCCTGCGGGGTCGCGTCGTTCATCACGTCGCCCTCGAAGGTATGCTCGCCCTCGAGCGCATCCGGGCCGGCCTTGTCGCGGGCGAAGGTCCCCTTGGCGGCGCCGATGCCGGGATCGCGCGCGAGGTCGCCGGGCGGCCGCGGCGTGTCGGCGCCGAGCCCGGCCTCGCGGTCCGCCTCGTCCTTCGGATGCTTGTTGGTCATCGCGCCCCTCCGTCGTGGAAAGGGCTTCAACGAACGGGCGGCGGCCGGCGTTCCCGGCGCGCCGCCCGCCCGGCTCAGTACATGTGCTGCCCGCCATTGATGGAGAGGGTCGAGCCGGTGATGAAATCGGCGTCGTCGGCCGTGAGGAACACCACGCCGCGGGCGATGTCGTAGGCGCGGCCCAGCCGGCCCATGGGGATGCGGGCGACGATCTTCTCCAGCACGTCGGGCGGCACGGCGCGGACCATCTCGGTGTCCACATAGCCCGGCGCGATGGCGTTCACCGTGATCTGGCTGCGCGCGCCTTCCTGCGCCAGCGCCTTGGTGAAGCCGTGGATGCCGGACTTGGCGGCGGCGTAGTTCACCTGGCCGTACTGGCCGGCCTGGCCGTTGATGCTGCCGATGTTGACGATGCGGCCGAACTTGCGCGCGGTCATCCCGTCCCAGGCCAGCTTGCACATGTTGTAGCAGGAGCCGAGGTTGGTATCGATCACCGCGTCCCACATCTCGCGGCTCATGCGTTTCATGGTCGCGTCGCGCGTGATGCCGGCGTTGTTGACCAGGATCTCGATGACGCCGACCTCCTGCTCGATGCGCTTCATCGCCTCGGCGCACTGCTCGAAATCGGCGACGTCGAACTTGTAGCAGGGGATGCCGGTGCGCTTCGTGAAGGCCTCCGCGGCGGCGTCGTTGCCGGCGTAGCTCGCCACCACCGTGCGCCCCGCATCCTTCAGCGCCTCGCTGATCGCGGCGCCGATGCCCCGCTGCCCGCCCGTCACCAGTGCCACCCGTGCCATCAAGCCTCTCCCTCGGTCTCTTTCCCGCGGTCCCGTTCCCGCGCCGGCCGCGCGACCGGTCCATGGCCGGCGTGCGGAGCTAGGTCAGCGCGGAACCCGCATCCGGATCAAGCGGGAAAGCCGATCCGGGTCATTGCGCCAGATCAAGGACGCCGCGCGGGGCCCCTGGCATGAATGCGTCGTCCCGGCTTCGCGCCGGGGCCTGTCTGGAGTTACTCCCTCGACTCGGCCCGGCGGCCTCGCCGCCGGGTCTTTTTTCTGCCGGCGCGCTGCCCCGCCTTGCGGCAGGCTCAGCCGCCGCGGCGCAGGCTCAGGATATAGGCCACGACGCCATCGAGCTCCGCCTGGCTCAGCTGGTAGTCCGGCATGCGGTCGTGTGGCGTCTGCAGGAAGGCGCGCAGCGACATCTCCGTGGTCGCGGGCGCGCGGGCGATGGCGCCGAAGGGCGGGGCGGCATCGCCCGAGGGCCCGCGCGCCTGGCGCCCGACGACATGGCAATTGGCACACCAGCTCTCGGCGACGAGCTTGCCATAGGCCAGGCGCTCGGCCTGCGCGGCGGCCTGCGCCAGGGCCGGACCGGGGGAAAGCAGCGTCGCGGCCAGCAGGGCCAGAAGCGGACTCCGGTGCATGGCGGGATCCTCCTGCCGTGCGGCTTCGCGTCTGCGGCGGCTGCGGTCCAGCCTTGCCGGGACGGGTCGCGGGACGGCGCGCGGCCCGCTACTGTGGCGGCATGATCGCGGGCCGGCGCATCCTTCTGATCCTCTCGGGCAGCGTCGCCGCCTACAAGGCGCTGGAGCTGACCCGCCTGCTGCGCCGTGCCGGCGCGGGCGTCACCGCCATCCTCACCGCCGCCGGCGCCCGCTTCGTCACGCGCGAGGCGCTGGCCGCCATCACCGGCGAGCGCGTGCATGACGACCTCTGGGCGGCGGAGGCGGAGATCGGCCATATCCGCCTCGCCCGCCTGCCCGACCTTGTCGTGGTCGCGCCTGCCTCGGCAGACCTGCTGGCGAAGATGACGCATGGCCTGGCCGACGACCTGGCGAGCACGGTGCTGCTGGCGACCCGCGCGCCGATCCTGGTGGCGCCGGCGATGAACCCGGCGATGTGGGAGCATCCGGCGACGCGGGCGAACCTGGCGGGCCTGCGCGGCCGCGGCGTGCGGGTCGTCGGGCCCGGCGAGGGCGCCATGGCGGAGCCGGAAAGCGGCCCCGGGCGCCTGGCCGAACCACCTGAGATCCTGGCCGCGATCGAGGCGCTGCTGGGCGGCGCGCGGCCGCTGGCGGGGCGGCATGCCATCGTCACCTCCGGCCCGACGCACGAGCCGATCGACCCCGTGCGCTACATCGCCAACCGCAGCAGCGGCAAGCAGGGCCACGCCATCGCCGCGGCGCTGGCGGCGCTGGGCGCGCGGGTGACGCTGGTGAGCGGCCCCGTCGCGGTGCCCGACCCGGCTGGTGTCGCGGTGCGCCGCATCGAGACGGCGCGCGAGATGCTGGCCGCCTGCGAGGCGGCGCTGCCCGCCGACATCGCGGTGATGGCCGCGGCGGTCGCGGACTGGCGCGTGGCGCGCGAGGCGGCGCAGAAGCTGAAGAAGGACGCGGGCGCCGCGCCGCCGGCGCTGCAGATGGCGCTGAACCCGGACATCCTGGCGACCATCGCCGCTCACCCGACGCAACGCCCGGCGCTGGTGGTCGGCTTCGCCGCGGAGACCGAGAAGATCGTGGAGCACGCCTTGGCCAAGCGCCAGCGCAAGGGATGCGACTGGATCGTCGCCAACGACGTCTCCGGCGACGTAATGGGCGGCGACGCCAACCGCGTGCACCTGATCAGCGCCGAGGGCGTGGAGGACTGGCCGGAGATGCCGAAGGACGAGGTGGCGGCGCGGCTGGCGCGGCGCATCGCACAGCGGTTCGCGCCATGAGCCCACCGGTCATCGCGGTCGTGCGGCTGCCGCATGCGGCGGACCTGCCGCTGCCGGCCTATGCGACGCCGGGTGCCGCGGGCATGGACCTGCTGGCGGCGGTGGCGGCGCCGGTGACGATCCCGCCCGGCGGCCGCGCGCTGATCCCGACCGGGCTCCGCATCGCGCTGCCGGCCGGGCACGAGCTGCAGGTGCGGCCGCGCTCGGGCCTCGCGCTGAAGCACGGCATCGTGCTGCCGAACAGCCCGGGCACGATCGACGAGGACTACCGCGGCGAGGTGCAGGTGATCGTGCTGAACGCCGGCACCGAGGCCTTCGTTGTCGAGCGCGGGATGCGCATAGCCCAGGCGGTGCTGGCGCCGGTGACGCGCGCCGCCTGGCAGGAGGTCGAGGATCTGCCGCCGACCGCGCGCGGTGCGGGCGGCTTCGGCAGTACCGGGACCGCGGCCTGAAGGGTCAGCGCAGCGCCGCGGCGTCCTCGCCCGTGCCGGCAAAGAGGTGCAGCCGCGCCGGATCGAGGCCGAGCGCGATGGCCTCGCCCGGATGCAGGACGGTGGTCGCGGGCGTGCGCACGATGATCGGGCTCTCGCCCATCTCGACGAAGTGGTAGCGCTCGGCGCCGGCGAGTTCCGAGACGGTGACGCGTGCCGGGATGGCGCCCGGCGCATCGGGCGCGACGAGGCTGATATCCTCTGGCCGCACGCCGAGCGTGGCGCGCCCCCCCGCCGCGGCGCGCGCAGGCAGGGCGATCGCGACGCCCGGGCCGGCGAAGTGCGCCTGGCCGCCCTCGGCCCGGACCTCGCCCTCGATCATGTTCATCGAGGGCGTGCCGATGAACTCCGCGACGAAGCGGTTGGCGGGGCGGGAATAGATCTCCTCCGGCGTCCCGACCTGCTGCATCACGCCATGGTTCATCACCACGATGCGGTCGGAGAGCGTCATCGCCTCGAGCTGGTCATGGGTGACGTAGATCATGGTGGTCTTCAGCTTGTGGTGCAGCGCGCCGAGCTCGGCGCGCATGTGCACGCGCAGCTTGGCGTCGAGGTTCGACAGCGGCTCGTCCAGCAGGAAGACCTCGGGGTCGCGGATCAGCGCCCGGCCGAGGGCGACGCGCTGGCGCTGGCCGCCCGAGAGCTGGCGCGGCCGGCGGTCCAGCAGCGGGCCGATCTGCAGCATGGCGGCGATGGCGGCGACGGCGCGCGCCCGCTCCTCGGTCGCGACGCCGCGCTTCTTCAGCCCGTATTCCAGGTTCTGCCGCACACTCATGTGCGGGTAGAGCGCGTAGGACTGGAAGACCATGGCGATGTTGCGGTCGCGCGGCTCGAGCCCGGTGATGTCGCGCCCGTCGAACAGGATGCGCCCCGAGGTCGGGAGCTCGAGGCCGGCGATGCAGCGCAGCGCCGTCGACTTGCCGCAGCCCGAGGGGCCGACGAGGGAGATGAACTCGCCATCGGCGATGTCGAGCGTGAGATCCGCCAGCGCATGCACGCTGGCCGTCGCGCTGCCGCGGAACTCCTTGTGCAGGCGCTCGATCCGGACACCCGCCATGGATCAGCCCTTCACGCCGCCGGCGCCGAGGCCGGTGACCAGGTAGCGCTGCACCAGGCCGAAGGCGATCGCCATCGGCAGGGTGGCGAGCGTCGATGCCGCCATGATGAGGCCCCAGTTGGTGTCGGTGGTGGAGACGAAGCGCATCATGCCGGGCGGCAGGGTGCGCAGGCTCTCGTCGGAGATCAGGATCAGCGCGAAGAGATACTCGTTCCAGGCGAAGAGGAAGGCGAAGATGCCCGTGGCGATGAGGCCGGGCACCGCCTGCGGCAGCACCACGTCCCAGAGCGCGCCGAGGCGCGAGGCGCCGTCGATCAGCGCCGCCTCCTCGAGATCGACGGGGACGGAGGCGAAGAAGTCGCGCATCACCCACATCACGAAGGGCACGGCGAAGGTGAGGTAGGCCAGCGCCAGGCCGAGATGGCTGTTGGTCAGACCAAGCTGGCGGAACAGCAGCATCAGCGGGATGATCAGCAGCGCGCCCGGGAACATGTAGGCGACCAGCACCAGGCGGCCATAGGCCTCCTTCCCCGGCACCCTGAAGCGCGCCAGGGCATAGGCGCCGAGGCTGCCGACGACGAGCGCGAGCCCGGTCGAGAGCAGGCAGACCTTCAGGCTGTTCAGAAAGAGCAGGCCGAAATCGGTCAGCCAGAACAGCTCCACGTAGTGGCCGAGCGTCCAGGTGCCGGGGATGAAGGTGGGCGGGACGCGGAACACCTCGGTCTGCGGCTTCAGCGAGGTGACGGTCATCCAGTAGAGCGGGAAGCCGACGAACAGCAGCAGCAGCAGGACCGCCGGGTAGACGCGCAGGGCGCGCAGCATCACTGGTCCTCCTTGCGCAGGAAGGCGAAGTAGATGGACATCACCGCGATCAGGATCAGGAACATCACCACGGCGATGGTCGAGCCGCGGCCGAGCTCGTAGACGCCGAAGGCCTGCTCGTAGACC
Source organism: uncultured Acetobacteraceae bacterium (assembly GCA_964401305.1). Taxonomy (GTDB): domain Bacteria; phylum Pseudomonadota; class Alphaproteobacteria; order Acetobacterales; family Acetobacteraceae; genus JAIEOP01. Next base: position 22,801 of record CAYNYQ010000017.1, read on the forward strand.
ATGATCGGCAGCGTCATGGTGGCCTGCAGCGGCCCGCCGCCGGTCAACAGGAAGATGATCTCGAAATTGTTGAACATGAAGATCGTGCGCAGCAGCGCCACCACCAGCAGCACGTCCCTCAGCTGCGGCAGGGTGATGTCGACGAAGCGGGAGATCGGGCCCGCGCCGTCGATGCGCGCGGCCTCGTAGAGGTCCTGCGGGATCACCTGCAGCCGCGCCAGCACGATGACGACGACGAAGGGGAAGTACTTCCAGACGCCGACGAAGACCACGGCCCAGAAGGCGCTGTCCGGCTGCGACAGCCAGGCGATCGGCGCGGCGATGATGCCCACCTGCACCAGCAGCCAGTTCACCACGCCGTAGAGCGCGTTGTAGAGCAGCATCCACACCAGGACGACCGACACCACCGGCATCATGTAGGGAAAGAGCACCAGGCCGCGCACCATGGAACGCCCCTTGAAGGGCTGGTGCAGCAGCAGCGCCACGGACGTGCCGAGGATGATCTGCAGCCCGACCGTCGCCATCGCCCAGAAGGCGGAGAGCATCAGGGAATGCCAGAACTCCCCGTTGCCGAGCAGCCAGGCGTAGTTGTCGAGCCCGACCCAGACGCCCTCCGGCTCCAGCACGTGGCGCTGCAGGAAGCTGGTGTAGATGCCGTAGCCCAGCGGGAAGACCAGCAGCACGAGAAAGGTGAGCGCGCCCGGCGCCAGCAGCACCAGGCCGAGATGCCGGTCCCGCAGTGCGCCGAGCAGCCCGCCGCGCGGCGCGACCGCGGCCGCCACCCCGGTCCGCACCCGCGGGGAAGCGGCGCCGGCCAGCCGCGCCTCGTCGGAAGCCATGCGCGCTATCCGCTCCCGCGCCCTACTGCCGCACGTCCTTGACGGCGTCGACGGCGGCCTTGTGCGCCTTCTCCACCGCCAGCGCCACCGGCTCCTTCCCCAGCACGATGCGCTGGACCATGTCGGGCACGATGAAGCGCGCCTGGAAGGCATTGAACTTGTAGTTGAACGGATGCTCCGGGCTCTCCTTCACCGAGGAGATGCCGAAATCGATCGGCTCGATCAGCGTGTTCACGATCTCGGGGTGCTTCCTCACCCATTCATGCTGCTGCAGCATCGGCACCACCGAATTGCGCGTCGGCACCACATGCGCGATCACCGGCTCCATCATCGCGTACATCTGCTTGGGCTGCAGCATCCACTTCACGTAGTCCATGCCGGCCCGGCTGTTGCGCCCGCGATAGACGACGAACTCGTCCCAGCCGAAGGCCACGGCCTGCTTCGCACCGTAGGGATAGTGCACGGTGCGCGTCTTCGGCAGCAGCTCCGGCGCCTGCTGGTAGAGATGCGACAGCACCCGTCCCCAGTAGAAGGTTGTCGCCGACTTGCCCGAGGTATAGGCGGCCGAGGCCTCGCGGAAGCCGTAGGAGCCGATGTCGGGCGGCGAGAAGCGGCACATCTCGGCGTAGTAGGTCATCGCCTGCCGCACCTCGGGCGTGTCGAGCGAGACGTTGAGCTTGGTGTCGAAGAGAAAGCCGCCGGCCTGCCAGATCGCCGTTGTGGCCTGGATCTCGGTGTTCCAGGTGCGGCCGGCGGGGAAGCAGGCGCCGAAGATGCCGCGCTGCGGATTGGTCAGCTTCTCCGCCGCCGCGCGATACTCGTCCCAGCTCTTCGGCAGCTGCAGCCCGGCTTCCTGGAACAGGTCGGTACGGCACCACAGGACCGGCCACTGCATGCCGTAGGGGATCGCCGCCTGGATCCCGCTCAACTTCCACGCATCGAGGCTCGGCGCGTGGAAATCGGCGCGGCCGATCTCCTCGACGATGGGCGTCAGGTCCACCAGCAGGTTGCGCTGCGCGGCGGTCGCCATGAAGCCGACGCGGCTCGACCCCGCCACCACCTCCGGCGGCGAGCCGGCCATCAGGTCGGCCGAGACCTTGCGCACGAGATCGTCCCAGGAGGCGTATTCCGGCCTCACGACGAGGTTGCGGTTCGCCGCGCCGTACTGCTCGGCGAAGGCCTGCCAGACCCGCACCTGCGTCGGGTCGGTCTCCGGTGTCAGGAAGCGGATCGGCGTCTGGGACTGTGCCAGCGCCGCTCGCCCGCCAAGCCCGCCTGCAACGGCCAGCGCGCCCGCACCCGCGAGCAGATCCCGTCGGTTCATCGTTCTTCCTCCCGTGCGTCCGGCTGGTTCTTCCGCCGGGACATCTCTTGCCCGCACAGCCTTGCAGGCTGCGCGCCGCCCTGCAACCCCGAAGGCGGTCAGTCCTTCTCGGCCGCACGCTCGCGGTAGTCGCCGAACTGCCGGTCGCGCTGGCTCAACAGGTCTCGCACGCTGGCGCCGTCGCGCCGGAACTGCCGCCGGTAGGCCAGGCTGCTCTCGGTGCAGAAGGCCAGCGCCTGCAGCTCCGTCCCGGCACGCAGCCCGTCGCGCATGCCCATCGCCTCCATCGCGCGGTGCACGGAGCGCTTGTTGATCTGCTGCAGGTCGGGCGGGACCTTGGCGACGCGCTCGGCGATCCGCAGCACCTCGGCCTCGAGCGTCGCGGCCGGATAGGCGCGATTGGCGAAGCCCTCGGCCGCGGCCTCCGCGCCGCTGATGGCGTCGCCGGTGAGGTACATCTCCATCGCGCGGCGCATGCCCAGCAGCCAGGGGTGGAACTGCATGTCCGGCGGACTCATCAGCCGCGTCGGCGGGTAGCCGATCTGCGCGTCCTCGGCGACGTAGACGAGGTCGCAGGCCGTCGCCAGCTCGCTGCCGCCGGCCAGGCAATGGCCATGCACCTGGGCGATCACGGGCTTGGCCAGGTCCCACATGCGCAGCCAGCCCTCGACCACGTGGCGCGACCAGGGCCAGATCCCGGCCGCGGTCTGGTACGGCTGGTCCTTCGAATTGTCGGCCGAGAGATCGTAGCCGGCGGAGAAGGAGGGCCCGGCGCCGCGGATGATCGTCACGCGCACGCTGTCGTCGCGGTCGGCGGCGTTCAGCGCATCGAAGATGGCGCCGCGCAGCGCGTTGTTCAGCGCGTTGCGCTTCTGCGGCCGGTTCAGGGTCAGCCGCCGCACCAGGGGCAGCGGCTCGTCGATCAGCAGGACCGCGTCCGCCGTCATGTCACAGCAGCCCCCCGGCCGGCGCCGGTCTGGCGCGCTGGTTGTACATGATCCGCGCGCGGCGCTCGCGCTCCTCCGGCGGCAGCTTCGCCGGATCCTCCGAGAGCTCGGCGCCGACGGCCATGCCCTTCTGCACCGCCGGCCGCGCCGCGATCTCGGCCTGCCAGCGCTTGAAGTAGGGGAACTCCTCGATGTCCTGGCCCTGCGCCTTCCAGTTCACCGTCCAGGGATAGCAGATCATGTCGGCGATCGTGTACGCGTCGCCGGCGATGTAGCGACGATCGTGGAGCCGGTTGTTCAGCACGCCGTAGAGCCGGTTCGCCTCGTCGGTGAAGCGCGTCACGGCGTAGGTCTGGTCGCCCTTCGTGTCGCCGAGGCGGCGGAAATGCCCGCATTCGCCGAGCTTCGGCCCCTGATTCGCCATCTGCCAGACCACCCACTGCATCACGTCGGCGCGGGCGCGCGGTGCCGTCGGCAGGAAGCGGCCGAGCTTCTCGGCGAGGTAGATCATGATCGCGCCGGATTCGAAGACGCTGAGCGGCCCGCCACCATCGGCCGGCGCATGGTCGACCAGCACCGGCATGCGGTGGTTCGGGTTCATCCGCAGGAACTCGTCGCTGAACTGGTCACCGCGGCCGATGTTGACCGGCGTGACCTTGTAGGGGACGCCGAGCTCCTCGAGCAGGATCGTCACCTTCTTGCCGTTCGGCGTCGGCCAGTAGTGCACCTCGAACATTGCGGCCCTCCCTCGTCTGCCGGGCCGAGTATGGGCACGTCGCGCCGCCCGCACCAAGCCCGGCTTGACGGCGGGGCGCTGCCCCCGCGAACCTGCGCGCGCAAGGAGATCCCCCGCATGCTGACCATCTACGGCGTCCTGCGCAGCCGCGCCTCGCGCAACGTCTGGCTCTGCCACGAGGCCGGGCTGGAGTTCCGCCAGGTCCCGGTGATCCAGTCCTACCGCCTGGCCGATCCCGGGGCGCCGGACGCGCCGCTGCACACCCGCCACCCGGACTTCCTGAAGATCAATCCGAACGGCCATGTGCCGACGCTGGTCGACGGCGACCTCACGCTGCACGAATCCCTCGCCATCAACCTCTACCTGGCGAAGCGCTACGGCGGCGCGCTCGGCCCGAAGGACATCGCCGAGGACGGGCTGATGGGCATGTGGGCGCTCTGGGCCGCGGCCGAGGCCGAGCCGCACAGCATCAACATCCTCTACCACCGCGTCGGCAAGCCGCCCGAGGAGCGCGACCCCAAGGTCGCCGAGGCGGCGATCGAGGCGCTGCGCATGCCCTTCGCAACGCTCGACGCGGCGCTGGCCGCGACCGGCTGGCTGGTCGGCGGCCGCTTCACCGTCGCCGACATCAACGTCGCGGAGGTGATCCGCTACGCCCTGCCGGCGCCCGAGCTGTTCGAAGCCGCGCCGCGCGTGAAGCACTGGCTCGCCACCTGCCACGCCCGCCCCGCCTTCAAGCGCATGATGGCGGCGCGGGACCAGGAGCCGGCCTGACGGCTGCCTCCCGCGCTCAGCGGCCCGGGGTCCCGGCGCGCAGCCGCGCCTCCTGGTCGGCGAGCGCGGGCGTCAACGCCTCGCCGAAATCGGCGGCCTCGAAGATCGGCCGGATCTCGATCTCGCTCGGCCCGGGCATGGGGTTGGGGCAGCGCTTCACCCAGGCGACCGCCTCCTCCATGTCCTTCACCTGCCAGATCCAGAAGCCGGCGACGAGCTCGCCCGTTGCCGCGAAGGGCCCCTCCGTCACCCGGCGCGCGGCGCCGTCGAAGGCGACGCGCCGGCCCCTGGCGGAAGGGTGCAGCCCCTCGCCCGCCAGCATGATCCCCGCCCGCACGAGCTCCTCGTTGAAGGCGCCCATGGCCGCGAGCAGCTCCGCGGAGGGCATGAGGCCCGCCTCGCTCTCCGCGGTGGCCTTGACCAGCACCATCACCCGCATCGCCGCTCTCCCTCCTGCTATCCGCCGCTGACCGCGGTCATGACGATCATCTCGGCCCCCGGCGGCAGGGCCGTGTCCAGCCGCGCCTTCTCGCCCGCGACGAAGACGTTCACGTGCCGCCGGATCGCCGGCGTGCTGTCGCAGAGCCGGTCGCCCATGCCCGGCCAGCGCGCCTCCAGCGCGGCGATCGCCTCGCCAACCGTCGCCGCGTCCGCCAGTTCCACCCGCCGCGGCGCGCCGGGGAAGAGCCGCACCAGCGCCTCCGGCAGCAGCACCTGCACGGCTCAGTCCTCGAGCACCAGCGTCTCGACCGAGGAGATCGCCGGCAGGTGCTCGGCGATGCAGCGCCAGCGCTCGCCCTCGTCGGCGCTGGCGTAGACCGCGCCGCCGCCGGTGCCGAAATAGACGCCGGCCGGCTCCAGCGCGTCCGTCGCCATGGCCTGGCGCAGCACGCCGAAATAGGCGTCCTTCTGCGGCAGGCCGTGGCGCAGCGCCTGCCAGCCGCGACCACGGTCGCGCGTGCGCCACACCGCCGCCCGCGCATCGGGCACGTAGCGGCCGAGCGTGTCGCCGTTCAGCGGCAGCAGGAACAGCGTCTCCGGGTCGCGCGGATGCACCGCGGCCGGGAAGCCGAAGGAGGAGGGCAGCCCCTGCTCGATGCTGGTCCAGCTCCGCCCGCCATCGTCGCTGCGGTACATGCCGCAATGGTTCTGCTGGTAGAGACGCTGCGGCATGCCCGGCGCCATCACCAGGCAATGCACGCATTGCCCGTATTCCGGGTAGCGCTGGTCCTCGGGCAGGAAGTCGCAGCGCGTGCCGCTGTTGCGCGGCTGCCAGGTGGCGCCGCCATCGTCGGTGTGGAAGACGCCGGCGGTCGAGATGCCGACCCAGAGCTGGCGCGGGTCGGTCGGGTGCGGCACCAGCGAGTGCAGGATCAGCCCCCCCGCGCCGGGCACCCAATGCGGGCGCGAGGGATGCGCGCGCAGCCCCTCGGCATGCGTCCAGCTCGCCCCGCCATCGGTGCTGCGGAACAGCCCCGCCGGCTCCACCCCGGCCCAGAGCGCGCCATCCGCCGCGCGCGCCAGGCTCCAGGCCGCGCGGACCGGCGTCTCGCCCTCGGGATAGGCGAGGCCCGCGCTGGAATGCGTCCAGCTGGCGCCGCCATCGGTGCTCTTCCACACCGCCGGGCCGAACCACTCGTTGCCGCCGGCCGCCCAGATCGTGCCGTCGGCCGGATCGCCGATGGCGTGCATGATCGGCCAGGTGTCGCAGAAGGGCCCGCGCAGCGCCCAGGCGTCGCGCCGCGCGGCGTCCGCCTCCAGGATGAAGCAGCCCTTGCGCGTGCCGAGCAGCAGCAGGATCCGCCTGCCCATGGCTCAGCCCACCCGCTCGTAGCGGCCGGTCATGAAGCGGTGCCAGCTGCCGTCCGGCCGCTGCACCTCGGAGCCGAGGATGCGCACCGCATCGCCCTGCATCGCCACGCTGTCGCGGTAGCGCGCCATGCCCTCGCCGATCATGGCCGGGCCCTCGGTGTCCAGCACCAGCGTCCCTGCCGCCGCGTCCAGCGCGCCGTCGTAGACGAACATCCAGGGCATCATCGAGCCGACGAAGGTGCCGCGGAACCGGCCCGTTCCGGGGTCGGCGCCCAGCGTCACCACCATGCGCGCGAGGCCGCCGCCGCCCGGGCACTGGCCCTCGCTCTCGCCGATCACCCAGAAGCTGCCCAGCATGCGCACCTGCTCGACCCCGGCCGCGCGCATCGGCGGCTGGCCCGGCGGCCCCTCGCACTCGGTCTCGTAGCGCCAGGTGCCGAGCAGGCGGGTCAGCCAGCCATGCTGCGGCAGCGGCGCGACGGGGAAGGGCGCGCCCGGGGGCGGCGCCATCAGGTGCGCGGCCAGCCGGTCCAGCGTCTG
>CAYNYQ010000018.1:0-29375 GCA_964401305.1 uncultured Acetobacteraceae bacterium
ACGCGCACCGCATCCACTACGACGCCGACTACACGCGCGACGAGGAGGGCTATCCCGCCACCGTGCAGAATGGCGGCCTGACCATGCAGCTGCTGCTCGATGCCGCGGTGCGGAACACGAAGGGGCGCCTCGCGGCCTTCACCGCGCGGCTGACGCGGCCGATCTCGGTCGGCGACACCGTCACCTTCTGCGGCCATGCGCCGGATGCCGAGGGCCGCGTGCTGGCCTGGGTGCAGAGCGCCGAGGGGTATCTCTGCGGCGAGGCCGAGTGCCGGTTCGCGCCGGCATGAGCGCCAAGGGGATGGGGGGCCCGCTCGAGGGCGTGAAGGTCGTCGACCTCACCACCGTCGTGGTGGGGCCGATCTGCACGCGCACCCTCGCCGACCAGGGTGCGACGGTGATCAAGGTGGAGGCGCCGGGCGGCGGCGACATCCTGCGCTACCTGGCGGCCGGCAGCCGCTCGCCCGCCATGTCGGGCAAGTTCATCAACTTCAACCGCAACAAGCGCTCCATCGTCCTCGACATCAAGCAGCCGGCGGGGATGGAGGCGATGCGGCGGCTGATCGCGGAGGCCGATGTCTTCGTCTCCAACGTCAGGCCCGCGGCGCTGGCCCGCGCGGGGCTCGACTGGGAGAGCCTGAGCGCGATCAACAGGCGGCTGATCCATTGCGGCATCGTGGCCTTCGGCACGGATGGCCGCTACGCCAACCGCCCGGCCTACGACCCGGTGATCCAGTCGCTCTCGGGCGTCGCCGGCACCTTCCAGCGCGCGATCGGCGAGCCGCGCTTCGTGCCGATGGTGATGACCGACCACATCACCGGCCTCGTCAGCGCCCAGGCGATCGGCTTCGCGCTGTTCCGCCGCGAGAAGACCGGCATCGGCGAGAGCATCGAGGTGCCGATGTTCGAGACCATGGCGAGCTTCGTCACCTCCGAGCACCTGGGCGCGGCCACCTTCGACCCGCCCGAGGGCCCGACCGGCGATGGCCGCCTGCTCTCGCCCGACTACCGGCCGCTGCCGACGAAGGATGGCTACATCACCGTCCGCCCGAACAACAACCGCCAGGCCTTCGCCTTCTTCGACGCCGTGGGCCGGCCCGAGCTGAAGACCGATCCGCGCTTCGAATCCTCGATCTCGCGCACCATCAACGCGGCCGACTATTTCCGCGTGCAGGTCGAGAGCCTGACGCAGAAGACCACCGCCGAGTGGCTGGAGATCTTCTCGAAGGCCGATGTCCCGGCCGCGGGCTACAACTCCATCGACGACCTGCTGACCGACCCGCATTTGCAGGATGTCGGCTTCTGGAATTTCGACGACCACCCGACCGAGGGCCGCATCCGCCGCACCCGCACGCCCGTCACCTTCCGCGGCGGCATGCGCGATGCCGTGCTGCCCGCCCCGCGCCTCGGCCAGCAGACGCGGGAGATCCTTGCCGAGATCGGCTTCGACCAGGCCGCGATCGAGGCGATGCTGGCAAGCGGCGCGGCCGAGGAGAACGCGTGATGCCCCCGCTGCCCCTGCCCGCCTGGCGCTCCCTGATGTTCGTGCCCGCGACCGGCGAGCGCTTCGTCGCCAAGGCCCACACCCGCGGCGCGGACGGCATCATCCTCGACCTCGAGGATTCCATCCCCGCCGCCGAGAAGCAGGCGGCGCGCGACACGCTGGCCAAGGCCGCCGCGACGGTAGGCCAGGCCGGTGCCGACGTGATCGTCCGCGTGAACCGCCCGCTCGAGCTCTGCATCCCCGATATCGCCGCGGCCGTGATGCCGCGGGTCGCGGCGCTGATGCTGCCCAAGGTGATGGGGCCGGAGCACATCCGCCTGCTGTCCGAGGTCGTCGCGGCGCGCGAGGCGGCGATGGGCATGGCCATCGGCGGCACGCGCTTCATCGCCCTGGTCGAGACGCCCGACGCCATCCCCGCGCTGCACGCCATCGCCGCGGCCGATCCACGCATGGCGGCGATGGGCATCGGCGTCGAGGACATGGCGATGGAGATCGAGGCGCAGCCAGGCGCCGACATGCTCTACTATTTCGGCATGGCCAACGTGACCGCCTGCCGCGCCGCGGGGATCCTCCCCATGGGCTCGATCGGCGCCTTCGCCGACTTCTCGGACCTCGAGGCCTATCGCGCGGGGCTGCGCCGGTCCCGCCGCCTCGGCTTCGCGGTCGCCGCCTGCATCCATCCGACGCAGGTGCCGGTCGTGAACGAGGAGTTCGGCGTGAGCGCCGAGGAGGCCGACCGCGCCCGCCGCCTGATCGCCGCCTTCGACGCCGCCGTGGCGGAGGGCAAGGCAGCGGTGGCCTTCGAGGGCGCGATGGTCGACATTCCCGTCGTGGAGCGCGCGAAGCGGCTGCTGGCCCGCGCGCGGCGCTGAACCCCATGCCGGGGCGCGGCGTCACCGCCCTGCTCGCGCTGCTGCTGCTCGCCGCCCCGGCCGCTGCCGCGACGCTGGAGCTCGGCGGGCAGCCGCCGCGGGACACGGAGGCGCTGCTCGCGGCGGCCGACGCCGCGACGATCACGCTGCCGGCCGACCAGGCCTATGGTCCCGGCCCGCGCCGCTTCCGCGCCGTGCCGCTGGCGCCGCTCGCCCGTTCGCTCGGCGTCACGCCCGACGGCACGCTGCTGGCCCGCGCCCGGGACGGCTTCGTCGCCCACATCCCGGGTACGCTGGTGCTGCGCGAGGAGCCCGGCGCGCCGCGCGCCTGGCTCGCCGTGGAGCCGCCCGATGCCCCCTGGCCGAAGCTGCCGCGCGGCGAGGGATCGGCGGGGCCCTTCTACATCGTCTGGCAGGATGCGGGGGGCAGCATCTCCAGCGAGTACTGGGCCTGGCAGGTCGTGGCGCTCGCCGCCACCGCCAGCCCGGCCGCGCGCTGGCCGCAGCTGCGCGTCGCGGCGGAGCTGCCGGCGGCAGCGCCGGAACGCCGCGGCCAGGCGCTCTTCGCCGCCACCTGCCTGCCCTGCCACCGGCTTTCCGGCGCCGGCGAGGCGGAGGTCGGGCCGGATCTCAACCGGCCGATGAACCCGGTGCACTACTTCCAGCGCGCGGCGCTGGTGCGATACATCCGCGACCCGGCCTCGGTGCGGCACTGGCCCGGCCAGCGCATGCCGGGCTTCCCGCCCGAGGCGCTGGGCGATGCCGATATCGAGGCGATCATCCGCTACCTGGAACACATGGCCGGCCGCTGATCCCCGCGCATGCTGGCGCGGGTGGGCCGATCCGGGGCAGATTGGCGCCATCCGCCGGTCGCGCGCCGGCGCATGAGGAGACCGCCATGACCCTGATCTCGCGCCCCGCCGAGGCGGGTGTCGAAAGCGCCGGCCTGATGTCCGGCTTCGGCAACGAGTTCGCCACCGAGGCCCTGCCCGGCGCCCTGCCCGTCGGCATGAACAGCCCGCAGAAGGTGCCCTACGGCCTCTATGCCGAGCAGTTCTCCGGCACCGCCTTCACCGTGCCCCGCAACGAGGCGCGGCGCAGCTGGCTCTACCGCATCCGCCCCAGCGCCGCGCACCACGCCTTCCGCCCCATCGGGCAGGGCGCGCTCTGCGGCACCCTCGCCGCGCCCAACCCGAACCGGCTGCGCTGGGATCCGCTGCCGATCCCGGCCGAGCCCACGGATTTCGTCGCCGGCCTCGCCACCATCGGCGCCAACGGGCCGGCCGAGACGCTGACGGGCGTCACCATCCATGTCTGGCGCGCCAACCGCTCCATGGAGCGCGTCTTCATGAACGCCGATGGCGAGATGCTGCTGGTGCCGCAGCAGGGGCGCATCCGCCTGGCGACGGAATGCGGCCTGCTCGACCTCGCGCCGGGCGAGATCGCGGTGGTGCCCTGCGGCATGAAGTTCCGGGTGGAGCTCCTGGACGGCGCCTCCCGCGGCTATGTCGCGGAGAACCACGGCGCGTCCTTGCGCATCCCCGATCTCGGTCCGATCGGCGCGAACGGCTTGGCCAATCCGCGCGACTTCCTCACCCCCGTCGCCTGGTTCGAGGACCGCGACGAGCCGACCGAGCTCGTGCAGAAATTCCAGGGCACGCTCTGGGCGACGATGCTGGACCACTCGCCGCTCGACGTCGTGGCCTGGCACGGCAACAACGCGCCCTGCAAGTACGACACGGCGCGCTTCAACACGATCAACACGGTCAGCTACGACCACCCCGACCCCAGCATCTTCACCGTGCTGACCAGCCCGACCGCGACGCCGGGCGTGGCCAACATGGATTTCGTGATCTTCCCGCCGCGCTGGATGGTGGCCGAGAACACCTTTCGCCCGCCCTGGTTCCACCGCAACGTGATGAACGAGTGCATGGGTCTGGTGCACGGCGTCTACGACGCGAAGGCGGAAGGCTTCCTGCCCGGCGGCGTCTCGCTGCACCCGCGCATGAGCGGCCATGGGCCGGACGCGGCGACGACGGAGAAGGCGATCAACGCCGACCTCGTGCCGCACCGCATCGGCGGCACGCTGGCCTTCATGTTCGAGACCAGCCTGGTGATCCGCCCGACCCGCTTCGCCATGGAGGCCCCGCAGCTGCAGGGCGGCTACGACCATTGCTGGGACGGGCTGCCGAAGAGCTTCCGGGGCACGCGCTGACCATGCCGGACCGCACGAACGACAACCGCACGCACGATCCTGGGCGCCGCAGCTGGGTTGAGAGCGCCAACGGCCACCCGGACTTCCCGATCCAGAACCTTCCCCTCGGCATCTTCTCGCCGGAGGAGGGCGGCGCGCCGCGCGGCGGCGTGGCGATCGGCGACATGATCCTCGATCTCGGCGCCGTCGCGCCGCTACTGGCGGGCGAGGCGCGGCGCGCGGCCGAGGCCGCGGCGGGCGCGACGCTGAACGCGCTCTTCGCGCTGGGCCCCGGCCCGCGCCAGGCGCTGCGCGTCGCGCTGTCGGACCTGCTGGCGGCAGGCAGCGCGCAGCGCGCCCAGGCGGAGGCGCTCCTACACGAGGCGGCCTCCTGCCGGCTGCACCTGCCGGCGGCGATCGGTGACTACACGGATTTCTTCGCCGGCATCCACCACGCCACCAATACGGGCCGGCAGTTCCGGCCCGACAATCCGTTGCTGCCGAACTACAAGTACGTGCCTGTCGCCTATCACGGCCGCGCCTCCTCGGTGCGCGTCTCGGGCCAGCCGGTGCGGCGGCCGCTGGGCCAGCGCAAGCCGCCCGCCGATCCCGCGCCGAGCTTCGGCCCCTGCCGCAACCTCGACTACGAGATGGAGCTCGGCATCTGGATCGGCCCCGGCAATGCGCCGGGCGCGCCGATCCCGATCGCCCGCGCCGCCGATCACGTCGCCGGCTTCTGCCTGCTGAACGACTGGTCGGCGCGCGACATCCAAGCCTGGGAATACCAGCCACTCGGCCCCTTCCTGGCGAAGAATTTCCACACCACGATCAGCCCCTGGGTGATCACGCCAGAGGCGCTGGCGCCCTTCCGCATCCCCCAGCCGCCGCGGCCGGAGGGCGACCCCGCGCCGATGGACTACCTGCTCGATGCGCAGGACCAGGCCTCGGGCGGGCTCGACCTGCAGCTCGAGGTGCTGATCCTGACGCCGGCGATGCGCGCGCACGGCATGGCGCCGCACCGCCTCAGCCTGGGCAATGCGAAGCACCTCTACTGGACCGTGGCGCAGATGGTGGCGCACCACACGATCGGCGGCTGCGACCTGCATCCCGGCGATCTCTTCGGCAGCGGCACAATCTCGACGCCCGAGCCCGGCGGCTTCGGCGCGCTGCTGGAGATCACCCAGGGCGGGCGCAACGCGGTGCCGCTGCCCTCGGGCGAGACGCGCGCCTATCTCACCGACGGGGACGAGGTGATCTTCCGCGCGCATGCCCGGCGCGAGGGCTGCGTCTCCATCGGCTTCGGCGAATGCCGCGGCACCATCCTGCCGGCGCCGGCGTGAGGCGCGCGGCGGCCACGCTGCTCGCGCTGGCCCTCGCGGCCGCGCCGGCGGGCGCGCAGGCCCCGTCCTGGGGCGCGCCTCCGCCGGGCGCTCGGCCCGCGCCGGATTTCGCACCGCCGCCGCAATACCAGGCGGCGCCGCAGATGCAGGCGCCGCGGCCATGGCCCGACATCGCCATGCCGCCGCAGCTCGCGCCACCGCCGCATTGGATGACGCCGGAGGCGCGGCCCGAGCGCACCCTCCCGGACCCGCGGCTGAACGACCCTATGCGGGGGCTTGGGCGGTAGCGCCGGCGCGGCTGCGCGCCAGGTCGAAGCAGCGGTCGCGGGCGGCATCGACGCGCGCCGCGACCGCGCCGACCGCCGCGCGATCGGCCGCGAGCGCGGCACGGCGCGCTCCGATCATCGCCGCCATGTTGCCCGGCGCCGGCCCGCCCAGCACGGTGCGGCTCCGGATGTTCTCCGCCGGGTCGAGCGCCTGGCGCACGGCCTCCTCGCGGATGTGGAGCGCCCGGCCGAAATGCGCCTCGGCCGAGCGGTCGAGATCGGCCGAACGGATCGCGTCCGCGCCGATGCCGCGGGCGAGGGCGTCGCTCACCACGCCGGCCACCACGTTGTGCGCCATGCGGAAGGAAAGCCCGGCCTCGCGCACGATCACGTCGGCGAGTTCCGTGGCGCTGCCGAAGCCGAGGCGCGCGGCCTCCGCCATGCGGTCGGCGCGCAGCGAGAGGCCGGCGAAGACCTCCTCGGCCAGCACCAGCACCCGCGTGGTGCGCTGCGCGGCGTCCAGGATCGGCTCGTTCACCGCGGTGACGGCATCGTTCACGTCGGCGAAGGGCGTGTTCTTGGTGCAGGCCAGCGCCGCCGTCAGCGCGCCCTGCACCATGCCCGCCGCGGCGCGCATGTGCTCGAGCGCCGCCGGGTTCTTCTTCTGCGGCATGATCGAGGAGACGGCGCTGTGCCGGTCCGCCGGCTCGACGAAGCCGTATTCCCAGGTGGACCAGGCGATCAGGTCGGTGGCCAGGCGCGAGAGGAAGGTCATCAGCACCGTCATGGCACCGAGCGCCTCCAGCCCGTCATCGTGCGAGGAGACGGCGTCGTAGGCCACCTCCATCGGCGCGTCGAAGCCGAGCAGCTCGGCGACCATGGCGCGGTCCAGCGGGAAGGCCGTGGTGGTCAGCGCGCCGGCGCCGAGCGGGCAGAGATTGGTATGCGCCAGCGAGGCGAAGAGCCGCCGATGGTCGCGCGCCAGCACCTCGGCCGCCGCCAGCAGCCAGTAGCCGAAGGTGACGGGCTGGGCGTGCTGCCAATGGGTGTAGCCGGGCATCACCGTGCCGGCATGCGCCTCCGCCATGTCCAGCAGGCGGGCGCGCAGGGCGGAGAGCGCCTCGAGCGCCGCGAGGACACGCTCGCGCAGCACCATGCGCCAGGTCGCGGCGTTGAGGTCGTTGCGGCTGCGCCCGGTGTGCAGCCGTCCGCCGATCTCGGGGCCGAGCTCGGCGAGGATGCGGCGCTCGACATAGCTGTAGAGGTCCTCCTGCCGGTCATCGACGGGCACCGAGTCGGGTCCCTGCCCGGCCAGCGAGAGGACGCAGCGCAGGATGGGCGGCACCGCCTCCGCCGCCAGGATGCCCTGCTTCTCCAGCATCAGCGCATGCGCGAGATGCGCCCACATCTCGTGCGCGAAGACCTGCGGCTTCGAGCGGGCGAGCGCGGGGCGGTAGTAGCTCTCCACCAGGGCGGCGCTCGGCGGTTCCTTCACGCGCTCGCGCAGGCTGACCTCGTTCATGGCTTCCTCCGGGCTCGTCGGGGAGGCTAGGCTCCACGCAGGAACCGTTCAAGAAGACCTGCCCGCATGACGATCGAGAGCATCGAGGCCACCGCCATCGAGATCCCGCTGCCGCGGCAGTTCGCCGGCAGCGTCTACGCCATGACCACGCGCTGCGCGATCGTGACGCGCCTGCGCACCGCGGACGGGCTGGAGGCGGAGGTCTACAACGGCGACAACCGCGAGCACGGCGCCGAGCTGGTGCGGCTGATCACGAAGGAGCTGGCGCCGCTGGTGCTCGGCCAGGACGCCATCGCCTACGAGAAGCTGTGGCAGCGCATGTTCGCCGTCACCCTGCCGAACCGCGACCGCAAGCTGGCGATGGAGGCGATCGCCTGCCTCGACACCGCTGTGTGGGACCTGCTGGGCAGGCGCGCGGGCCTCTCCGTGCGCCAACTGCTGGGCGGCTGCCGCACCGAGCTGCCGATCATCTCCATCGGCGGCTACTACGCCGAGGGCAAGACGCTGCTCGACCTGGCGAAGGAGATGGAGCAGCTCCGGGCCTGGGGCATGGGCGGCTGCAAGGTGAAGGTCGGCGGCCTCTCGCCCGAGCAGGATGCGGAGCGCGTGAAGGCCGCGGTCGACGGCGCCGGCGCGGGCTTCATGATCGCGGTCGATGCCAACCGCGGCTGGTCCGTCCCCGACGCCATCCGCTTCGCCCGCCTGGTCGAGCACCTGCCCATCGCCTGGTTCGAGGAGCCCGTGCGCTGGGACGACGAGGCGCGCGGCATGGCGGAGGTGCGCCGCGCCTGCCGCATCCCGATCAATGCCGGGCAGTCGGAATACAGCGCCCGCGGCGTGCGGCGGCTGCTCGATGCCGGCGCGGTGGACATCGTGAACTTCGATGCCTCGGAGGCCGGCGGCATCACCGAATGGCGCCGCGCCGCCGCCGCCTGCGCGCTGCTGGACGTGCGCATGGCGCATCACGAGGAGCCGCAGATCGCCGCCCACATGCTGGCCGCGATCCCGCACGGGATCTGCGTGGAATGCTTCGCCGATCCCGCGCGCGACCCGCTCTGGCCGCATTTGCTGCCCGATGCGCCGCGACCCAGGGACGGCATGCTGGCGGTGCCGGACCGCCCCGGCTTCGGCATCGCGCTCGACCGGGCCGCGGTGGCGAAGTACGCGATCGCCTCCGCCACCGCCCGGCGGTAGCGGCCTACTCGTAGACCAGCGACAGCGTCTCGGCGACTAGGGCCGGGCGCTCGTTGCCCTCGACCTCGACGCTCGCCTCCATGGTCAGGCGCGAGCAGCCATTGCCGAGTTCCTCGATGCCCTTCAGCGTGAGATGCCCGCGCACCCGCGCGCCCGCCGGCACCGGCGCGGTGAAGCGCACCTTGTTCGAGCCGTAGTTCACGCCGCGCTTGCGCCTGGTGATGCGGAAGATGCCCTGGTTCAGCTTCGGCAGCAGGGAGAGGGTCAGGTAGCCATGCGCGATGGTCTTGCCGCCGGGCATCTCGCGCTTGGCGCGCTCGACATCGATGTGGATCCACTGGTGGTCGCCCGTCGCTTCGGCGAACTGGTCGATCATCTTCTGGTCCACCACCAGCCAGTCGCTGGATCCGAGCTTCTTGCCGATATGGGCCTTCAGCGCCTCGACGGTCTCGACCTCGAGCATGCGTTCCCCTCCGGTTGGCGTTGCAGGCGGAATTCCTGGCACAGGCCCGGGGGCTTGGCCAGACGCCCGGCCTGCCCCACCCTGGCGCCATGACCGACCCGACCCCGGGGATATGCGCGCCATGATCGATCCGACCTGGGCCAGCGCCGCCGACCTCGCCGAGGCGATCCGCACCAGGCGCCTCTCCCCCGTCGAGGCGATGCGGGCGACGCTCGATCGTGCCGAGCGGTCGCAGCCCGTGCTGAACGCCTTCGTCACGCTCTGCGCCGACCGCGCGCTGGAGGAGGCGCGCGCCGCCGAGGTCGCGGTGATGCGCGGCGAGGCGCTCGGCCCGCTGCACGGCGTGCCGCTGCACGTGAAGGACCTGGTGCCGACGGCAGGCCTGCGCACCACCTGGGGCTCGCGCATCTTCGCCGACCACGTGCCCGAGCACGACGCCGCCGTGGTGGCGCGGCTGCGCGCGGCGGGGGCGATCCTCTTCGGCAAGACGACCACGCCGGAATTCGGCCAGAAGCCGCTGACGGAGTCGCCGCTCTTCGGCACCACGCGCAACCCCTGGGATCGGGGCCGCACCTGCGGCGGCTCCTCCGGCGGCGCGGCGGCGGCGGTGGCGGCGGGCATCGGGCCGATCGGCGTGGCGACGGATGGCGGCGGATCGACACGCATCCCGGCGGCCTGCAACGGCCTCGTCGGCTTCAAGCAGGGGCTCGGCGTCGTGCCGCAGGAATGGGCGCAGGACGGCTTCGGCAACATCTCCTACATCACGCCGATGACGCGCACCGTGCTCGACACCGCGCTGATGCTGGACGCGATGGCGGGGCCGCATCCCGCCGACCCGCTGACGGTGGGCCGCCCGCAGCCCGCCTTCGCCGAGGCGGTGCGCAGGGCGCCAGCGCGGCTGGAGGGGACGCGCATCGCCTTCCGCATGCGCCTCGGCAACCAGCGCGTCGCCGCGGACGTGGTGCGCCTCTGCGCCGAGGCGCTGCAGGACATGGCCGGCCTCGGCGCCAGGGTGGCGGAGACCGAGGCCGCCTTCGAGAACCCGGAGGCGGTCTGGTTCGTGGTGAACGGCAGCTATCGCATGGCGCAGTACGGCCACCACCTGGCGCAGCACCGCGCCATCATGGACCCGGTCTTCGTCCGCCAGATGGACCGCGTGGCGAGCTATTCCGCGCAGGAGCTCTACCAGGGCATCTTCCAGCGCACGACGCTCTATCGCGCCGTGCAGGCCTGGTTCGAGGAGGCCGACATCGTCGCCATGCCCACCCTCTCCCGCACCGCGCTGCCGATCGACCAGGACTTCTTCGGCCC
Source organism: uncultured Acetobacteraceae bacterium (assembly GCA_964401305.1). Taxonomy (GTDB): domain Bacteria; phylum Pseudomonadota; class Alphaproteobacteria; order Acetobacterales; family Acetobacteraceae; genus JAIEOP01. The sequence continues at coordinate 10,667 of CAYNYQ010000018.1, forward strand.
CATCACCATCGACAACGAGGCCGTGCCGAACCTGCGCGCCGCCTGGTATCCCTACACCATGCCCTTCAACCTGACGGGCAATCCCGCCGTCTCGCTGCCGGTGGGGCTGGCGGGCGACGGGCTGCCGCCGGCGATCCAGCTCGTCGCCAGGCCCGGCGAGGATGCGCGGCTGCTGCAGGTCGCCGCGGCGCTGGAGCAGGCACGGCCCTGGGCGCATCTTCGCCCCGAGGTCGCAGGGCTCGCATGAAGTTCGAGACCGCGCCCGCGAAGATTCCGGACAACCGCCGCGTCTACGCGATCGGCGACATCCATGGCTGCACGGACAAGCTCGACACGCTGCACGCCATGATCGCCGACGACCTGAAGGCGCGGCCGATCCCGCTGCCGCTGCTGCTGCACATCGGCGACTACGTGGACAAGGGCCCCGACAGCGCCGGCGTGCTGGAGCGGCTGACGCGCGCCGCCTCGCCCGTTCCCGGCCTCGCCTGCGTGAACCTCATGGGCAACCACGAGCGCACCATGATCGACGCGCTGGCCGGGGAGCGCGCCTCCATCACGGACTGGCTCTACACCGGCGGGCGCGAGGCGCTGGCGAGCTGGGGGGCGGATGCGGAGGATCCCGCGAGCTGGGCCACGCGCATCCCGCCGGCGCACCAGGACTTCGTGCGCGGGCTGAAGCGGACGCACCGCCTCGGCGGCTATCTCTTCGTGCATGCCGGCATCCGTCCCGGCGTGCCGCTGGAGGCGCAGACCGAGGACGACCTGCTGCGCATCCGCAGCGACTTCCTCAGCTCCGAGCGCAGCCACGGCGTCGTGGTGGTGCACGGGCACACGCCGGTGCGGCACGGCGCGGAGATCCACGCCAACCGCATCAACATCGACACCGGCGCGGTGTTCGGGCGGCAGCTCACCTGCGCGGTGCTGGAGGAGCGGCGGATCGCCTTCCTGGAGGCCTGACGCGCCGCCGCTCCGCCCCTGTGCAGGCAACTCTCAGCTCCACTGGTACTGCGACGATCCCCAGCCGCCGACGAAGGTGATGGCGCCCTCGGCGGCGGCGGGCTCGGCGCCACCGTCGCCCCAGGCGAGCATCGCCTCCTGCTGCGCCCTTGCCTCGTCGCGCCAAGCCTCGGCGAAGCCCTCGTCGGCGACGGCGAAGAGCATGTGCTCCTGCTCCGCGGTCCCGGGCGGATCCTTCACCGCGACGCGCACGTGCAGTTCCTTGATCTCGATGGGCATGTCGGGTCTCCTCCTTCGGCGCGCCGCGACAGCCGCGACGCCGGGTCGGACCCTAGAAGCGCGTGCCATGCGCGAGAACCCGCACGGCCGCAGCAGGCGCCTGCAGGAATGCCGGCAGCCTTCATCCGAGTGGAGGATGCGCCGGCGCTCGCGCTATCGCCGGCTTTCGTAGACCAGCATGCGGCGCTCGCGGTGCAGGAAGGCGTCGCACTCCGTCATGCCGATATCCTGCAGCACCAGGCGCGAGGCGAGGTTCTCCACCCAGGCGACGGCGATGATGCGGGCGAGGCCGGCACGGTGGCCGAATTCCAGCCCGGCCGACGCCGCCTCCCGCGCATAGCCCTTGCCGCGGCATTCGGGCCAGAGCGCGAAGCGCAGCGCCACCCCGCGGCCATCCGGCCGCTCCATCAGCCCGGCGATGCCGAGGAACTCGCCCGTGCCGCGCTCGAAGACGGACCAGGTGCCGTAGCCGCGCACGCGCCAGAAGTCGATGTCGTCCTCGAGCTCCTCGCGCGTGCGCCCGGGCGTGCGCACGCCGTGCAGCATCAGGCCGAAGACGCGCTCGTCCGCCTTGAGGCGGATGAGGTCCGGCAGGTGCTCCAGCCCCGGCGGCAGTAGCGAAAGCCGCGCCGTGGTGATGGTGCGCGGCGCGTGCAGCGCCGCGGAGGCGCCGGCGCTCACCGCGTCAGCGGCCGGTACTTGATCCGGTGCGGCTGTTCGGCCGCGGCGCCCAGGCGTCGCTTCTTGTCGGCCTCATAGGCCTGGTAGTTGCCCTCGAACCACTCGACATGGCTGTCGCCCTCGAAGGCGAGGATATGCGTCGCCAGACGATCCAGGAACCAGCGGTCATGGCTGATGATCACCGCGCAGCCGGCGAAGTCCATCAGCGCCTCCTCGAGGCTGCGCAGCGTGTCGACGTCAAGGTCGTTGGTCGGCTCGTCCAGCAGGATCACGTTGTGCTCGCGCTTGAGCATCTTCGCCAGGTGCACGCGGTTGCGCTCGCCGCCCGAAAGCACGCCGACGCGCTTCTGCTGGTCCGCGCCCTTGAAGTTGAAGGCGGCGACATAGGCGCGGGAGGCGATGGTGCGCTTGCCGATGGTGATCTGGTCCATGCCGTCCGAGATCTCCTCCCAGACGGTGCGGGCGTCGTTCAGGCTGTCGCGGCTCTGGTCGACATAGCCGAGCACCACGCTGTCCCCGACGCTCAGGGTGCCGCCATCGGGCTGCTCGGCGCCGGTGATCATGCGGAACAGCGTGGTCTTGCCGGCGCCGTTCGGGCCGATCACGCCGACGATGCCGCCCGGGGGCAGCTTGAAGGAGAGATCGTCGATCAGCAGCCGGTTGCCATAGGCCTTGCGCAGCCCTTCGGCGGTGATGACCAGGTTGCCGAGACGCGGCGGCACGGGGATGACGATCTCGGTCGGATCGGGCGCCTTCTCCTGGCTGCGCGCCAGCAGCTCCTCATAGGCCTGGATGCGCGCCTTGCTCTTGGCCTGGCGCGCGGCGGGGGAACGGCCGATCCACTCCTGCTCCTCGGCGAGCTGGCGCTGGCGCGCGGTCTCCTCGCGCTCCTCCTGGCTGAGGCGCTTCCTCTTCTGCTCGAGATAGGCGCTGTAGTTGCCCTGGTAGGGGATGCCGCGGCCGCGATCGACCTCGAGGATCCAGCCCGTGACATTGTCGAGGAAGTAGCGGTCGTGCGTCACGATCAGCACCGCGCCCGGGTATTCGCGCAGCGTCTTCTCCAGCCAGGCGACGCTCTCGGCGTCGAGATGGTTTGTCGGCTCGTCGAGCAGCAGCAGGTCCGGCTTCTCGAGCAGGAGGCGGCACAGCGCCACGCGCCGGCGCTCGCCGCCCGAGAGGTTCGTCACCGGCAGCTCCGCCGGCGGGCAGCGCAGCGCATCCAGCGCGATGTCGATGGTGCGGTCCAGCTCCCAGCCATTCGCCGCATCGATCCGCTCCTGCAGGTCGGCCTGCTCGGCGAGAAGCGCGTTCATCTTCTCGTCGTCCATCGGCTCGGCGAAGGCGGCGCTGATCTCGTTGAAGCGCTCCAGGTCGGCTTCCAGCGTGCCGAAGGCGGCGCGCACGTTCTCGCCCACGGTCTTGTCGGGGTCGAGATGCGGCTCCTGCGGCAGGTAGCCGACCTTGGCGCCCTCCGCCGCCCAGGCCTCGCCGCCGAACTCGGTGTCCTGCCCCGCCATGATGCGCATCAGGGTCGACTTGCCGGCGCCGTTCGGGCCGAGCACGCCGATCTTGGCGTCGGGCAGGAAGGAGAGGGTGATGCCCTTGAAGACCTCGCGCCCGCCCGGATAGGCCTTGGTGAGGTTCTTCATCACGTAGACATACTGATAGGCGGCCATGGGGCGTCGTCCTGCGGCGTTCGGGGGGATTTGCCCGCCTATCTAGCGATCCGCAGGCAGCCGGAAAAGCCGAGCCCGGTGGACGGGGCGCGCCGGGGGCCGCTAGGCTCGCGCGGGAAACGCCGGGGCCCGGCCAGCAGCGGAGCACCCCATGCACAAGATCGCGCTCTTCCCCGCCGTCGTCGCCCGCGCCGAGGAGCGGCGCGGCGGGCTGCACGTGCACCACCATCTCGACCCGCGGCGCACCGCCCATGTGGTGGTGGACCTGCAGAACGGCTTCATGGCGGAGGGCCAGCTCTCGGCGGTGAAGACGGCGCCGGAGATCGTGCCGAACGTCAACCGCATCAGCCAGGCGCTGCGCGACGCCGGCGGCCTCGTGGTCTACCTGCAGCACACGGCGGATGCCGCGGCGGTGGAGGGCTGGCGGAACTTCTACGACGTCTTCGTGAACCCCGCGCGCCGCGCCGGCATGATCGAGGCCTTCACGCCGGGCAATTTCGGCCATGACCTCTGGCCCGGCCTCGACGTCCGGCCGGAAGACCTGAAGGTGCGCAAGAGCCGCTTCGGCGCCTTCATCCAGGGCAGCTCGGACCTGCACACCCTGCTGCAGGCGCGCGGCATCGACACGCTGATCATCACCGGCACCGTCACCAATGTCTGCTGCGAGAGCACCGCCCGCGACGCGATGATGCTGGACTACCGCGTCTTCTTCGTCGCGGACGGCAACGCGGCCCATACGGACGAGGAGCACAACGCCACCCTCTCCGCCATGGCCAACATCTTCTGCGACGTGGTCGGGACGGAGGAGATGGTCGCGCTGGTCAACGCCTCGGTGCCGAACGCGTAGTCAGACCGCCAGCAGCCCGCCATCCACCGGCAGGACATGGCCGGTGACGGAGGCGTTCTCCGCCGCGGCCAGGAAGCGGATCGCGGCGGCGACCTCCTCGGCGGTCGGGAAGCGGCGCGTCGGCAGCCGCTCCAGCATCATCTGCCGCCGCGCCGGGTCCGCCAGCGCCGCGGCGCGGGAGGGGGTCAGCACCGTCGCCGGCGCCACGGCGTTCACGCGGATGCCGGCCCCGGCCCATTCCACCGCCAGCATGCGCGTCATCTGGATGACGCCGCCCTTGGCGATGCCGTAGACGGACTGGCCGGCGATGCCGGTCAGGCCATGCGTCGAGGCGGTGCTGACGATCGCGCCCGGCCGCCCGGCCGCCATGCAGTGCCGCGCGAAGCGAGTGGCCATGAAGTACTGGCCCTTCAGGTTCACCGCCATCAGCCGGTCCCAGTCGTCCCAATCTATCTCTACCGCCGGGCCACGCAGCTGCGTCGCGGCGTTGTTCACCAGCACGTCGAGCGCGCCGAGGCCGGCGGCGGCCGTCTCGATGGCCGCCTCGATGCTGGCCAGGCTGCGCAGGTCGAGCAGGACGGGCAGCATGCGCCCCCCCGCCGCGCGCCCTTCCGCCGCGACCTCGTCCAGCGGCACCCCGGGCAGGTCGGCGAGGGCCACGTCGTAGCCGTGCCGCGCCAGGTCGATCGCGGTCGCGCGGCCGATGCCTGTCGCCGCCCCGGTGACCAGCGCGGTGCGTCGTGCCGTCGTGTCCGTCATCCTCCTCCCTCCGCCCTCAGCGCCTGTTCCCAGGCGAGCGCCGCCGTGGGCGCCGCCAGCCTGCCATTGGCCTCCGCATCCTCGCCGGCCGCGGTGCCGTCCAGCACGCGCTTCATGATCCCCTGCATGATGGCGGCGAGGCGGAACAGGTTGAAGGCGGCATAGACGTCGAGCGCGGGGAAGCCCTCGCGCCCGGTGCGGCGGCACCAGGCGGCGACGTAGTCGGCCTCGGCCGGGATGCCGAGCGCGGCGAGGTCCTCGCCCGCCATGCCGCGGAAGAGGCCGGGCGGGATGCGCCAGGCCAGCACGTTGTAGGCGAAATCCGCCAGCGGGCTGCCGAGGGTCGAGAGTTCCCAGTCCAGCACCGCGACGACGCGCGGCTCGTCCGGGTGGAACACGAAATTGTCCATCCGGCAATCGCCATGCACGATCGAGACCGCCGCGTCGTCGGCCGCCGCCAGGCGCCGTGGCAGCCATTCGATCAGGCGCTCCATCGCCTCGATGCGCTCCGTCTCGCTGGCGCGGTACTGGCGCGTCCAGCGCTCCACCTGCCGCGCCATGTAGTTGCCGGGGCGGCCATAGTCGCCGAGGCCGATCGCGGCCGGGTCGATCCGGTGTAGCGCGGCCAGGGTCGCGTTCATCGCGTCGAACAGTGCCGCGCGCTCGGCCGGCGGCACGCCGGGCAGGCGCGGGTCGAAGAAGATGCGGCCCGGCACGAACTCCATCACGAAGAAGGGCGTGCCCATCACCGCGGCGTCGTCGCAATAGCCATGCGCGCGCGGCACGGGGAAGCCCGCGGTGTGCAGCGCGCCGATCACCCGGTGCTCGCGGTCCACCGCATGGGCCGAGGGCAGCAGCACGCCATCGGGCTTGCGGCGCAGCACGTAGTCGCCCGAGGCCGCCTCGATGCGGTAGGTCGGGTTGGACTGGCCGCCGGCCAGGCGGTGCAGCGCGAAGGGGCCGCGGAAGCCCTCGACATGCCGCGCGAGCCAGGCGCCGAGGGAAGCGAGATCCCCCGCCATCTCAGCGGTGCCGCCGCAATTCCAGCCGCGCCACCTGGTTGCGGTGCACCTCGTCCGGCCCGTCGGCGAAGCGCAGCGCGCGCGCCAGCGCATAGCCATAGGCCAGGGGGAAGTCGTCCGACATGCCGCCGCCGCCATGCGCCTGGATCGCCCAGTCCAGCACCTGGCAGGCCATGTTGGGCGCGACGACCTTGATCATGGCGATCTCGGCCCGTGCCTCCTTGTTGCCGACGGTGTCCATCATCCAGGCGGCCTTCAGCGTCAGCAGCCGCGCCTGCTCGATCCGCATCCGCGCCTCGGCGATGCGCTCGAGCGTGGTGTCGAACTCGGAGACGCGGCGGCCGAAGGCGATGCGCGCCTGGGCGCGGCGGCACATCAGCTCCAGCGCCCGCTCGGCGAGGCCGATCAGCCGCATGCAGTGATGGATCCGCCCCGGCCCGAGCCGCCCCTGGGCGATCTCGAACCCCCTGCCCTCGCCGAGCAGCATGTTCTCCGCCGGCACGCGGACATTGTCGAACAGCACCTCGGCATGGCCGTGCGGCGCGTCGTCGTAGCCCATGATCGGCAGCATGCGCAGCACCTTCACGCCAGGCGTGTCGCGCGGCACCAGGATCATGCTCTGCTGGCGGTAGCGGTCCGGGTTGTCGGGCGCGCTCTTGCCCATGAAGATGATGATGCGGCAGCGCGGGTCGCCGATGCCGCTGGTCCACCACTTGCGCCCCTGGATCACGTAGTGGTCGCCGTCGCGGGTGATGCGGCTCTCGATGTTGGTGGCGTCGGAGGAGGCGACGGCGGGCTCGGTCATGGCGAAGGCGCTGCGGATCTCGCCGGCCAGCAGCGGCTCCAGCCATTGCCGCTTCTGCTCCTCGGTGCCGTAGCGGACCAGCACCTCCATGTTGCCGGTATCGGGGGCGGAGCAGTTCAGCGCCTCGGGCGCGATCATGCTGCGGCCGAGGATCTCGCAGAGCGGCGCGTATTCGAGGTTGGTCAGCCCGGCGCCGTACTCGCTCTCGGGCAGGAAGAGGTTCCAGAGGCCGGCGGCGCGCGCCTTCTCCTTCAGCGCCTCCATCACCGCGGTCGGCTGCCAGCGGTCGCCCTCGGCGACCTCGGCGGCGAAGCGCGCCTCGGCGGGGTAGATCTCGTCGCGCATGAAGGCCTCGACGCGGGCCTGCAGCTCGCGCACGCGCGGGGAAAAGGCGAAGTCCATGGCGTTGCCCCTCTCTTGCGGCGGGAGGGTAGGGCGCGCGCCGGGGCCCTGCCAGGGCTTGCCGGCGGCGCTGCGGCGGCGAACCATGGCCGGCATCCGGGCCGCGCGGAGGGACCATGGCGCAAGACGGCGTGACCATCCTGCTCTCCGCGGTCGCCGCCGAGCGGCACGGCGCGGCGATCCGCGCCACCTGCCCCGGCGCGCGGCTGATCCCGGTGCCGCCCGAGGGCCCGCTGCCCGACCCTGGCGATGCCTCCATCGCCTTCTCCACCCGCGACCTGATCGAGCGCGGCACGCGCGACCGCCCGGCGCCCGAGATCCAGCGCTTCGCCGGCCTGGTGCGCGCGGCGCCCGGCATAAGCTGGGTGCACATCCACGCCGCCGGCGCCGACAGCCGCATGTTCCGCTCCATGGCGGAGCGCCCCGGCGTGGCGCTGACCACCTCCGCCGGCGCCAGCGCGCATGCCGTGGCGCAGAGCGCGCTGGCGGGCATGCTGGCGCTGACGCGGCTGTTTCCCCGCATCGCCCAATCGCAGCGCCGCCATGCCTGGGAGCCGCTCTACCTGCGCCAGCTGCCGCGCGACATCCGGCGCCAGCATGTGGTGGTCGTCGGCACCGGCCCGATCGGGCAGGAGCTCGGCCACTACTGCCGCGGGCTGCGCATGCGCGTCACCGGCATCCGCCGCGATCCCGGCGCGGGGATCCCGCCGGGCTGCGACGCGGTCGCCGGCTTCGCGGCGCTGGACGCGCTGCTGCCCACGGCCGACTGGCTGGTGCTGGCCTGTCCGCTGACGGATCAGACCCGCGACCTGGTGGATGCGCGCACCCTCGCCCTGCTGCCGCGGGGTGCGGGCTTCGTGAACGTCGCGCGCGGGCAATGCGTGGTGGAGGCGGACCTGCTGGCGGCGCTGGAGGGCGGGCATCTCTCGGGCGCCTTCCTCGACGTCTTCCAGCACGAGCCGCTGCCGCCCGAGAGCCGCTTCTGGGACCTGCCCAACGTGATCCTCTGCCCGCACAGCGCCGCGGCGGTGGAGGGGCTGCCGGAGGCGGTGGCGGAGATCTTCTGCGAGAACCTCCGCCGCTGGCTCGCCGGCGAGCCGCTGCGCAACCTGGTGGCGCGGTAGTTCGCGCGATCCACGCCTCCGGGCGCTACTCCGCCGCCGGCCGCGTCACCCGCCAGGCGCCCCGCGCGGCGCGCGCCAGGCCGAGATGGTCGCGCAGCGTCGGGCCCGTGTAGTCGCGGCGGAACAGGCCGCGGCGCTGCAGCTCCGGCACGACGAGCTCGACGAAATCCGCGTAGCTGCCGGGGCAGACCGGGGCCTGGATGACGAAGCCGTCGCAGGCCGGGGTGGTGAACCATTCCTCCAGCCGGTCGGCGACGAAGCGCGGGTCGCCCACCATGTCCATGCGCGGCCGGCCGCGACCGCTCGCCACCATGAAGTCGCGCACCGTCGGGTTCCTCTTGCCGGTGCGCGCCACCACGCGGTCGCGGATCGCCTGCAGGCCCGAGATGCCGGCCAGCTCCTCGTCGGTGAAGGCCTCGTCCAGGCCCTTCGAGCCGAAGTCGAAGTTCAGCGCCTCCGACAGCAGCGAGAGCGCATCCACCTCGAGCGGCAGGGCGGCGATCAGCGCCGCCTTGTCCTCCGCCTCGGCCTGGGTGGGCGCGACGATGGGGCAGCAGCTCGTCGTCACCTTCACCGCGTCCGGATCGCGGCCGAAGCCGGCGACCAGTGCCTTGAAGGCGGCATAGTCGTGCCGCGCCTCCTCGATGCGCGTCCAGCCGACGAAGACCAGCTCCGCCCATTGCGCGGAGAAGCGCTGGCCGCGCGCGCTGGCGCCGGCCTGGATCAGCACGGGCCGGCCCTGCGGGCTGCGCGGCACGGTGAAGGGGCCGCGGCTTTGCAGGAACTGCCCGCGATAGTCCAGGCGATGCACCTTGTGGCCGTCGCCGAAGCGCCCCGTGGCCTTGTCCACGATCAGCGCGTCGTCCTCCCAGGCATCCCAGTGGCCGAGCACGACCTCGACGAACTCGTCGGCGCGGTCGTAGCGCAGGTCGTGCGCCATGGTCTCGTCGCGGCCCATGTTCGCCGCCTCGCCGTCGTTCAGCGAGGTCACGACGTTCCAGGCCGCCCGCCCGCCCGACATCAGGTCCAGCGTCTGGAAGACGCGGGCGACATGGAAGGGCTCGAAATAGGTGGTGGAGGCGGTGGCGCCGAGGCCGAGGCAGCGCGTCGCATTCGCCATCACCGTCAGCACGACGACGGGGTCCATCTTCACGCAGCGGATGCCGTGCTCGATGGTGTGGACATGGTCCGCGCCGTAGCGGTCCGGCATGGAGAGGCGATCGTCGAAGAAGCCGAGGTCGAACTTGCCGCGCTCGAGGATGCGGCCGATCTCCTGGTAGTAGTCGGCCGCGAGGAAGTCGGAGCGGCTCTCCGGGTGGCGCCAGGAGCTGGCGAAATTCGTGCAGTTCTGTGCCTGCAGGAAGCCGACGAGATGCATCTGGCGCATGCTGGCGTTCCGTCCCCGCGGCGCGGCCCGTGCGCCGCGCCGGCGGCCATCATCGCCCGCGCGGGGCGAATGCCAAGGGGGCTGCGCGGGGGGCGATGGGCCCGGAGGGACTCGAACCCCCAACCAAGCCGTTATGAGCGGCCCGCTCTGACCATTGAGCTACAGGCCCGTCGCGCCCGGGCGCGCCCGCCTGCCGGCCGGGCGTGCCCGGGCTGAATGCCGGGCGACGGCGGCCAGGGCAAGCGCGGCGCGCCCGGGCCCGGCTAGACGATGCCGACCGCCTTGGCGACGTCCCGCCCCATCCGCAGCGCGCGGCGCGTGGAATCGAAGGAGACCATGCATTCGTAGCCGATGAGGAAGAGGCCCAGGATCACCGCCGCCGGCGCCCGCCGCTCGAGCCGCGCGAGCCAGGTCCAGGCGCCCGGCGGCAGCCGCAGCCGCCGCGCCAGCGCGACGCCGCCGAGCCCGATCAGCGCGCCGCCGATCAGGTCTGTCGGCCAGTGGAAGCCGAAGACGATCCGCGGCAGGCTGACGCCGAGCACGGCCCAGGCCAGCGCCACCACCCCGAGCCGCCGCGACAGCCCCCAGACGATCGCCACCAGCGCGAAGGCCAGCACGGCGTGGTCGGAGGGGAAGGCGTTCTCGACCAGCCTGGACCAGTCCATGGCGTAGTCCGGCCAGGCCAGCTCGGGCAGGGCGAAGCGCGGCCGCATCCGATGCACGAAGAGCTGGATCGCATGGTCGATCACCAGCGCCAGCACCAGGCCGAGCAGGCCACGCACGGCCTGCTCGGCGCGGCCGTTCAGCCGGCCCTCCGGCGCCAGCCAGACGTAGAGCGCGAGCCCCACCAGCACCGCCATCTTGAACAGGTCGACCGAGGTGACGCTGTGCAGCAGCCAGGTGAGGCTCGCGGGGCCATGGGCCAGGCCCAGCACGGCGTGGAGGATGGCGAGGTCGAAGGCACGGATCGGGGCCAGCAATGCGTCCATGGGCGCGAAGGCAAGCCGGCCGTCATAAATATGCAATACACAAGAGGTTGCGGCGCCCGCCGGTACGCCGCGCCGGCATCCCGCCGCCCGCCGGTGCGTTGCGGGGGCGCCGGCCTTCCCGCCGGGCGCCGCGCCTGCCACCCTTGCGATGCCGGCGCAGCGCCCCCCCCCGCCCGCGCGGGCCCCGCCCCACGTGGCTCCCGCTCCCGACAGCCGCGCCGGCGCCCGCCCCGCAGCCCGCACCAGGACCCGACGCCCGCCATGGCCCACGACCGCAACGACGACGCCGCCATCCGCGACATCCTGCTCGGCACACGCCGCATCGCGGTGGTCGGCGCCTCCGACCGGCCGGACCGCCCGAGCTTCGGCGTCAGCCGCTTCCTGATCGACCGCGGCTATGCGGTGACGCCGGTCAATCCCGGCCTCGCCGGGCGCGACCTGCACGGCGCCGCCGCGGTCGCGCGGCTCGAGGAGGCCGGGCCCGACCTCGACATGGTCGATGTCTTCCGCCGCAGCCAGGAGGCCGGCACGGTGGTGGACGAGGCGATCCGCCTCGGCGCCCGCACGGTCTGGCTGCAGCTCGGCGTCATCGACGATGCGGCGGGCGAGCGGGCGCGCGCCGCGGGGCTGCGCTTCGTGCAGGATCGTTGCCCGGTCATCGAGTGGCGCCGCCTCGGCCTGCCGCCGCGCCTCGGTTGAGGCGCCCGTCTTCCATGCCGCGGGCGACTTGAAACCGCGCCGGGGGCGGGCCACTTCGCCGCCGTGGCCCGCTGGGGCTGGATCGCGCGGCAAGCGCGGCCATCTGCCCGCCGGGAAAGCGAGCCAGGGAGAACGAAGGACCCATGACCGACGACGAACGCCGGATCATTTCTGAGTTCGTGCAACGCGTCTCCGGCGCCAATGCCGGCGCGCCCGCGTCCAGCGGCCCCTGGGGGGGCATGGGCCGCGGCAGCGTGCCGCAGAGCGCCCCGCCGCTGCCGCCCGTGGACCGCGAGGCGGATGCGCTGATCGCCGACCTCTTCGCCAAGTATCCGGAGGCGCGCTACCGCATCACCCAGACCGCCTTCGTGCAGGAGCACGCGCTGGTCCAGGCGCAGAACCGCATCCAGGAGCTGGAGTGGGAGCTGGAGAACAGCCACCGCCAGGCGCAGGCGTCGCAGCAGTCGCGCGGCGGGCTCTTCGGCGGCATGTTCGGCGGCGGCGCGCAGCGCCCGGCGCCGATGGGCCCGCGGCCGCAGCCGATCGCGCCGCCCCCGGGCTACAACGCCATGCAGGGCGCGCCCGGGGCCGGCGGCGGCGGCTTCCTGCGCACCGCGGCCATGACGGCGGCGGGCGTCGCCGGCGGCATGGTGCTGGGCAACATGCTGATGAACGCCTTCTCCGGCGGCGGCGCGGCGCATGCCGCGACGGGCGGCGGCTTCGGGCAGGAGGCGGTGCCGACCTCCGCCTCGCCCTGGACCGATCCCGGCGCGGCCGCGGCCGAGCAGGGCTGGGGCAATACCGGCGGCGGCGGCAACGACGCCTGGGGCGGCGGCTACCAGGATGACGCCGCGGCCGGCGATGCCGGCGGCTACGACGACGCGGGCGGCGGCTACGACGAGGAGGTCTGAGCCTCCGCGCCCCGCCAGGGGATCCCATGGGACGGGGTCGCGCCGCGGGGCGCGGCCCCGTTTGCATTTGCGCCGCTCATTGATGCGGGGGCGGACCGCGACCATGCTCATGGCATGCGCATCCCGGACCTCGACCTCGACCTGCTGCGCGGCTTCGTCGCGGTGGCCGAGCGCGGCGGCTTCACCGCCGCCGGCATCGCGCTCGGCCTGACGCAATCGGCCATCAGCCTGAAGATCAAGCGACTGGAGGAGCTGGTCGGCCGGCGCCTGCTGGAGCGCAGCAGCCGCAGCGTCGCCCTCACCCGCGACGGCGAGACCCTGCTGGCCTATGCCCGGCGCATTCTGGCGCTGAACGACGAGGCGGTGCGGCGCATGGTGGCGCCCGCCGTGGCGGGGCGGCTGCGCCTCGGCGTCGCCGATCATTTCGTACCGCGCAACCTGGCGCCGCTGCTGGCCCGCTTCGCCCGCACCTATCCCGAGGTGCGGCTGGAGGTGGAGGTCGGACGCAGCCACGACCTCCGCGCCGCGCAGGAGGAGGGGGCGCTGGACCTGGTGCTGGGCAAGCGCCGGGATGGCGAGACGGCGGGCCGGCCGATCTTCACCGAGACGGTCATCTGGGTCGCCGCGCCGGGCTGGGCGCCGGTGCCGGGCCAGGCGGTGCCGCTGGCCATGCTGCCGCCGGGCTGCATGTTCCGCGACCGGGCGCTGGCGGCGCTGGCCCGCGCCGGGATGGCCTTCGAGGTGGTCTATGTCTCGGCCAGCCTGCTCGGCGTGGCGGCGGCGGCGCAGGCCGGCTTCGCGCTGACGGTGATGGGCCGCAGCGGCCTGCCGACCGGGCTGGAGGAGATCGCCGGCCTGCCGGCGCTGGGCACGGCGGAGATGTGCGTCTTCGGCGATGCCGGCGGCCAGAGCGCGCTGGCCGAGCCGCTGGTGCGCTTCATCCGCGAGAGCCTGGCGGGCGAGGTGGCGGCGGCGGCGTGACCCGCTCGCGCCCGGGCGCCGGGCCGGCGTCACCCGGCTGCGCGATGCCCGGCCGGCCGATCCGGCGCAGCATCGCCGGCGCAAGGCACGGGGCAGCACCATGGCACGGACCGCGACCACCCCCACCGGCTCGCGCGAGCGGCTCTACGCCGACACGAACGGCCTGACGGCGCAGGCGCGGTCCCTGCTCGAGCAGGCGCGCCGCTTCTTCGTCGGCCATGCGGAGGCGGTCGGCGTGCTGGTCCTCGAGGATCGGATCGACCATCCGCTGTTCCTCAAGAGCGGCTTCGAGGGCGGGCCGTGGGGCGGCACCCAGCGCGGCGGCGTGCCGCGCGGCCAGGGGCGCGGCTTCACCAGCGGCGGGCCGAGCCAGGGCAACATCGCCACCCATGTCGAGGGCCATGCCTCGGCCATCATGTGGCAGCGCGGCGCCCGGCGCGCGCATCTCGTGGTGGACCGGGCCATGTGCAGCGTCTGCGCGCGCACCCTCTACAACACGCTGCCGCCGGACAGCGTGATGTTCGTCTATTCCGACGCGGAGGGGGAGACGATCGTGCGCGCCAGCCACGGCGCCTGAGCGTTTGCGAAGGAATGCCCGTCAGCCTCGATATCGCCGGAGAAGCCTTCCCGATTCGAACGGGCATTCCTTCGCAAGTTCGATCGGTTCACAGACTCTGAGGGCCGCGCGCCGCGGCGCGCCTCAGGTCGTCAGGCAGGCCGCATTCAGGATCCCGACGCCGATCGCCGCCGCGGCCTTCAGCACGGCGCCCGCCAGCTCGCCCCGCTGCTCCAGCGCCGCCCGCCAGTCCGGCAGCAGCACCCGGGTGCAGACCAGGAAGGCGGCCTGCTGCGCCACCACCGCCACCACGCTCCACACCGCGGCGTCCAGCACGCCGAGCGAGTGGGAGATCGCCGAGCCGATCGGCAGGGCATAGCCGACCACCACGCCCCCCAGCGTGATCGCGGCGCCGGTATTGCCGCTGCGGATCAGCGCCAGCTCGTCCATCGGCGTAAGCCGCGTGTGCACCGTCACCGCCGCTACCAGCAGCAGGATGCCGAGCGCGAAATGCCCGAGGAAGGCCGGCAGGGTGGAAAGCAGGATCATGGCGCGGCGGCCTCCGGTGGCCCGCCGGCTGGCGGGAAGAAATGCGGCACGAAGCGGCTGGTGTCGCGGGTGATGGGCGTCGCGTCCTCGCGGATGCCGAGGCCGCAGGGCCGCCCCGCCACCACCCAGCTGCCCAGCACGGGGTAGCGGCCGGCGAAGCAGGGCAGCTCGGCCCAGGCCTGCCAGACGCGCGGCTGGTCGGCATAGGGGCCGTCGGTCTCGATCCCCGGCGCCGAGATGTTCGCCCCCTCCCGGCCGTAGAAGGGCTTGGCGATCTCCCGCCCGCCGGTGCGGCCGGGCTCGAGGAAGGCCGGCAGCAGGTTCGGATGGCCGGGGAAGAGCTGCCAGAGCAGCGCCAGGAAGCCCTTGCCCGCCGGGATCATGCGCCAGGCCGGCTCGATCCAGCGGGTCGGCGCAGTGGCGACATGCGCCCCGAAGGCCTCGGCCAGCAGCCAGTCCCAGGGGTAGAGCTTGAAGAGGGTGTGGATCTCCCGCTCCTCGAGGTCGCGGAAGCTGCGGCTCGGGGCATGCCAGCCGATCTCCTCCATCTGCAGGAAGGGCGCCTCCAGCCCGGCCTGCATCGCGGTGTCGCGCAGGTAGTCGACCGTGCCGCGATCCTCGACGCTGTCGGCGGCGCAGGCGAAGTGCACCCGGCCGCCCGGGGTGGCATTGGCCCGCCAGGTCTCGATCAGCGCCTCGTGGATCGAGTTGAACTGGTCGGCGGCACCGGCGCCGGCGGCGTCGCATTGCAGCCATTCCCACTGCACCACCGCGGCCTCGAACAGGGCGGTGGGGGTGTCGGCGTTGTATTCCAGCAGCTTCGGCGGCACGGCGCCGCCATCCCAGACGAGATCCATCCGGCCGTAGAGGCTGGGCTCCTGCGCCTCCCAGGAGCGCACGGCCAGCGCCCAGGCGGCCTCGGTCAGGCCGAGCTCGACGCGGCGGTTCCAGCGGATGGCGTGCTCCACCGCCGCGCGGGAGAGCCGCTCGAGCTCGGCGGTGGCGTCGTCCAGCAGGTCGATTTCGGCGGCGTCGAAGACGTAGCAGGCGCTCTCGTCCCAATAGGGCTCGCCG
Organism: uncultured Acetobacteraceae bacterium; assembly: GCA_964401305.1. Lineage (GTDB taxonomy): Bacteria > Pseudomonadota > Alphaproteobacteria > Acetobacterales > Acetobacteraceae > JAIEOP01. The sequence continues at coordinate 26,365 of CAYNYQ010000018.1, forward strand.
GCGATGTCGGCATAGGCGAAGCCCATGCGCCTGGCGCGCTCAAGCCGGTCCGGGCGGGGGGTCAGGGCGAGGCGCCGCATCGCCGCCCTCAGCCGCCGCCGGAGGAGGCGGTGCTGCCGAAGCCACCGCGCGAGGAGGAGGACGAGGATGAGGACGAGGAGGAGGTCGTGGTGGTCGTGCCGGAGCTGCTGCCGGTGCTGCCCGCCCAGAAGCCGGTCCGCGTCGAGGAGGAGCTGCGGCTGCTGGCCGCGCGGCTGCAGATCTCCTCGGCATCCGGGCGCTGCGTCAGGCGCGCCTGCTCGCATTCGTCCCGCCGTGTCGGCAGCGCCCAGAGCGCCGCCGAGAAGGCGCCGCCGCCGAGCAGCAGCAGGGTGATGGCCATGGGTCGCCGCACCCGCGGAGCGTAACGGAAGCAGGCGCGGCTGGCGATGGTCTGTCGCCTTTCCATCACCCCCGGCGTGCAGGCTGCCGGGCCGGCCAGCTCCGGGTGCACGCCCCACGCTCGGATCGGCCAGCCCCGGCCGCGCGCCGCGCCCGGATCGGCCGGCCCGGACCGCAGGCCCCGGGTCCGCATTGACCGGCCCTGGCAGCAGGCGCAGGTTGCCCCTCGTTCGCAGCCGCAGGACATCCGGCATGGCGCCGCCCGACCCCGAAGCCGCGGAGACCCGCCGCCAAGACCTCCGCATCGTCGGGCTGATCGGGATGGGGCACTTCCTGTCCCACTTCTACATGCTCTGCCTGCCGCCGCTCTTCCTCGCCTGGCGGGAGGAATTCGACGTCTCCTACGCCACGCTCGGCCTCGCGGTGGCGCTGATGAGCGGGACGACGGCGCTGCTGCAGACCCCGGTCGGCTTCCTGGTGGACCGGCACGGCGCGCGGCCCTTCCTGGTGGGGGGGACGCTGCTGATGGCGCTCTCCATCGCCGGCATGGCCGCGGCGCCCTCCTTCTGGGTGATCCTGCCGCTGGCGATCCTCTCGGGCATCGGCAACAGCGTCATCCACCCGGCCGACTACGCCATCATGGCCGGCAGCATCTCGAAGCCCTTCATGGGCCGCGCCTTCTCGCTGCACACCTTCACCGGCAATGTCGGCTTCGCCCTGGGGCCGGTGGTGATGGGCCTGCTGCTCGAGGCCGCCGGCCTCCCCTGGCGCTGGGCGCTGCTGCTGGTCGGGCTGCTCGGCGTGCCGGTGGTGGTGGCGATCCTGCTGCAGAGCCGCATCCTGCGCGACCAGGCCAGGCCGCCCCGCGACGCGGCCGAGCCGAGCGGGCGCGACCTGCTGCTCTCGCGGCCCATGCTGCTCTTCTTCGGCTTCTTCCTGCTCAGCGCCATGGCCGGGTCGGGGGTGCAGGCCTGGCTGGTGCCGGTGCTCGGCAAGCTCTGGGGCATGCCGCTGCTGGCGGCCTCGGCGGCGCTGACCGGCTACACGGTCGGCGCCACGGCCGGCACGCTGGTCGGCGGCTGGATGGCCGATGCGCTGAAGCGCGGCCTGCTCGGCGCCGTGGTGGCGCTGACGCTGGCAGCCATGGCACTGCTGCTGCTGCCGGGCCTGGTGCCGCTGCCCGAGGTGCTGGTCGTCGCCTCGGTCTTCCTGGGCGGGCTGGCGCTCGGCACCTCGCGCACGCCGCGCGACGTGATGCTGCGCGACGCCGCGCCGCCGGGGCAGGTGGGCAAGGTCTTCGGCTTCGTGTCCTCGGGCCTGCCGCTGGGCTCGGCGATCACGCCGGTGCCGCTGGGCTTCCTGATCGACATGGGCTACCCCTGGGCCGTGCTGCCGGTGGTCGTGGCGCTGCTCGGCCTCTCGCTGCTCTGCGCCGGCGGGGCGCAAGGCGCGGCCAAGGGGGCGGCGGCACGGCAGGCGGCGCGGCCGCTCGGCCAGGCGGCGCCGGCGGAATAGCGCGTGATCCGCGAAGGCGGCATCGCCGGAGCGGCGGATCACCCGCTCGACATGGGCGAAAGCGTGATCCACCCATGTGGATCACGCTGCAGCGCGTGCCCCCCCGCGTGACCCGCCTCGATGCGCTGCTGCACGCGATGGATTTCGCGGCGATCGCGGTCTTCGCCGCCTCGGGCGCGCTGGTCGCCTCGCGCAAGCAGCTCGACGTGGTGGGCTTCGTCCTGATCGCGGCCGTCACCGGCTTCGGCGGCGGCACGCTGCGCGACCTGCTGCTGGGGCGCACGCCGGTCTTCTGGCTGCGCGCGCCGGAGCTGCTGGCGATCTGCGCCGTGGTCGCCGTGCTGGTCTTCTTCACCGCGCACCGGCTGGAGAGCAGGTTCCGCGTGCTGCTCTGGGCCGATGCCGTGGGGCTCGCGCTCTATGCCGTGGTGGGGGCGGAGATCGCGCTGCTGGCCGGCGCCACCCCCTGGGCGGCGGTGCTGCTCGGCGTGGTCACGGCGACCTTCGGCGGCATCGTGCGCGACGTGGTCTGCAACGAGCTGCCGCTGATCCTGCGGCGCGAGATCTACGTCACGGCGGCGGCCGCCGGCGCGCTGGTCTTCGTCGCGCTGCGCGTCGAGGGGGTGTGGCGCGAGCCCGCCTTCGCCGCCGGCATCGCGGTGGCCTTCCTGATCCGCGCGCTGGCCTTGATCCGTGGCTGGTCGCTGCCGGCCTACCGCGCGCGGCCCGGGCGGGACTACCCGGACGGCAACCCGCCGCCCGGCGCCTGACCGCGACCTACCGCACCGCCCCCGCGCCGGGGAAGAGGATCACCCTCAGCGTCTGCAGGATGATCAGCAGGTCGAAGAGCACGCTGAAATTCTTCACGTAGTAGAGGTCGTAGGAGAGCTTGGAGCGCGCATCGTCCAGCGAGGCGCCATAGGGGTAGTTCACCTGCGCCCAGCCGGTCAGCCCGGCGCGGACCGTGTGCCGTTCCTCGTAGAGGGGCAGCTGGGCGGCGAGCTCGCGGGTGAATTGCGGCCGCTCGGGCCGCGGGCCGACGAAGGACATGTCGCCGCGGAGCACGTTGATCAGCTGCGGCAGCTCGTCGATGCGGGTGCGGCGCATGAAGGCGC
>CAYNYQ010000019.1:0-29006 GCA_964401305.1 uncultured Acetobacteraceae bacterium
TGCGCGAGCAGGTTCAGGCGGCGGATCAGCCCGCCCCAGCGCTCGCTGTCCGCGCGGATGCGGGCGCTGAACTGCTCGGGCGTGTTCGGCTCGGCGGCATCGGCGCCGACGCGGGCATAGGCGGCGCGCACCGCCTCGTCGCGCAGCGCCTCGTTCAGCGCGGCGTTCAGGCGCCGGATCGCCTCCTCCGGCGTGCCGCGCGGCACGGCCAGGCCGAAATAGGCATTGGCCTCGAAGCCCGGGATGGTCTCGGCGACGGCCGGGACCTCGGGCCAGTTCGGGCGCCGCTGCGGCGTGGTGACGGCGACGGGCCGCACGCCCGCGGTGCCGCGGATCGCCTCGGCCTCCGGGATGCCCATGGCGCGGCAATGGATACGCCCGGCCAGCAGGTCCGACATCGCCTGCGTCGTCTGCCGGTAGGGCACGTGCACCATGTCGAGCCCGAGCCGCGCGCCGATATCCTCCATGATCAGGTGGGTGATCGCGCCGACGCTGGCCGAGGCGTAGTTGAACTTGCCCGGGTTGGCGCGGATCCAGTTCACCACCTCGGTGAAATTCGCGCCGGGGATGGAGTTGTGCACGATCAGCATGTTCGCGGTCGTGCAGAACATGCCGACCGGCACCAGGTCGCGCGGATCGTAGCCGAGGCTCTTGTAGAGCAGCGCGTTCAGCCCGCCGATCGTGCCCGACCCCGCGACCAGCATGGTGTAGCCGTCGGGCGCGGCGCGGGCGACGAGCTCCGCCGCCATGTTGCCGTTGCCGCCGGGCCGGTTGTCCGCCACCACCGGTTGGCCGAGCCGCGCCGAGAGCGCCTCCGCGGTGACGCGCGAGACGATGTCGGTCTGCCCGCCGCCACCGAAGGTGATGACGAGGCGCAGCGGACGGTCCGGGAAGGCGGCGCGCGCGGGACGCGGCAGGCCGAGCAGCGGCGCGGTGGCGAGCGCTGCCAGCGCGGTGCGGCGCGTGGCGGCGATGCGGCGGTCTTCGCCTGTCATGTCGTATTCCTCCCCCGGATCGGGCGGGAGGATAGGCGGGGCCGCAGGGGCGCGCCAGCCGGCCGCTCAGCTGCGCCAGGCGGTCGCCAGCGCGGCCATGATCCGCTCCACATCCGCCATGCCGTTGTAGCCGTGCAGGCTGAAGCGCACGCGGCCGCGGCCGTTCCAGGCCCAGACGCCGCGCGCCTGCAGCGCCGCGCAAAGCGAGGCGGCCTCGGGATGCGCGATGCAGACGCTGGCGCCATGGCGCGCGGGATCGGCCGGCGTCGTGCTCGGGATGCCGGCCTCGGCCAGCCGCGCGAGCAGCGCCGTGGTCAGCGCCTGCACATGGCGCGTGATGGCCGCGGTGTCGTGGCGGCCGAGATAGTCGAGGGCGCTGTCCAGCACGTAGAGCGCCGCATGCGCGGGGTTGCCGCGGGCGAAGCGCATCGCGTCCGGCACCAGCGCGACGTCGCCCGCCTGCCAGTCCGGCCGCGCCGTGCCGCCGGCAAGGTTGTGCCAGCCCGCCGTCGCCGGCGACCAGTGCGGCTGCCGGGCGCGGTTCCAGTAGGCCACCGCCGTGCCGGTCATGCCGAGCATCCACTTGTAGGTGGCGGTGAAGGCGAAGTCGGCGAGCTGCGGGCGGATGGCGAGGTACCCCGCCGCCTGGGTGTGGTCGACGACCAGCAGCGCGCCGACCCGGTCGGCGACGGCGCGCAGCGGCGCGAGGTCGAAGCGCTCGCCGGTGAGGTAGGAGACATGGCTGACCGCGATCAGCCGCGTGCGCGCATCCGCAGCCGCCGCCACGGCATCGGGGTCGTTCATGCGCGCGAAGCGGATCCCGATGCGCGGATGCCGCTGCAGCGCCGCCGGGGCGACGACGCTGGCATATTCGTCCGGGTCCACCACCAGGTTGTCGCCCTCGCGCCAGTCGAGGCTCTCGATCACCAGGGAGACGCCCTCGGCGACGTTGGCGCAGAAGCCGATATCGGCGGGCTCCACGCCCCAGGCCGCGGCAAGCCGGCCGCGGGCGGCGAGCACGACGGCATCCTGCGCGTCCCGGCCCGGCACGCCGAGGCTCTTGTCGCGCGCATAGGCCAGCAGCGCCGCGTCGTGGCGGTGCAGGAAGGGCGTCTCCCCGCCCGCGCAGACATGGGCGATGCCGGCGGGGATGCGGAAATCGGCGGGGTCGAGGATCGGCTCCATGCTCATCGTCCTGCCGGCTGCAGCATCAGCGCGAATTGCGGGATGTAGGTGGTCAGGAACAGCACCGCGAGCATCACCAGGATCTGTGGCCAGATCGCGCGGCTGATCCGCCCGAGGCTGAGCCCGCTGATCGCCATGCCGATGAAGAGGCAGTAGCCGATCGGCGGCGCCGCCATGCCGATCGCCACGTTGGTGACGATGATCGCGCCGAAGTGGATGGGGTCGACGCCGAAGCGGTTGGCGATGGCGATCAGCATCGGCCCTAGGATCACCACGATGGCGAGTTCGTCCATCACCGCGGCCAGCAGGAAGAAGGCGATGTTCAGCGTCGCCAGCGCCAGCCACTTCTGCTGGATGGTCTCGGCCATCCAGGCGGCGAAGCGTGTCGCGACCTGCTCCTGCGCCACCAGGATGCCGAAGCCGGTGGAGACCGCGATGATGGCGCAGACGATGGCGCTGGTCTTCATCGCCTCTGCGAAGATCGCGGGCAGGCCGCGGAAGGCAAGCTGGCGCTCCACGAAGAGCCCGACGACCAGCGCATAGAGGCAGGAGACGGCCGCCGCCTCGGTCGGCGTGAAGACGCCGCCATAGATGCCGCCCAGCACGATGGCGGGCGAGAGCAGCGCCCATTTGCCGCGGTGGAAGGCGGTCCAGGTCTCGGCCAGGGTCGCGCGCGGCAGGCGGGCGACGCCATTGCGCTTCGCATGCACCCAGCAGATCACCAGCAGCCCCGCCGCCAGGGTGAACCCCGGCACCACGCCCGAGAGGAAGAGCCGCCCGATCGACTGCTCGGCAACGATGCCCCAGATGACGAAGGCGATGGAGGGCGGGATCAGCGGCCCCAGCACGCCCGCGCTCACCGCGATGCTGGCGGCGAAGGCGCGGTCGTAGCCCGCCTTCGCCATGGCCGGGATCAGGATGGAGCCGATCGCCGCCGTCGTCGCCGGCGCGCTGCCCGAGATGGCCGAGAAGATCAGCGCCGAGAGCACCGCGACCATCGCCAGCCCGCCGGTGCGGTGCCGCACCAGCGTGCCGGCGAAATCCACCAGGCGTTGGCTGAGGCCGCCCGCCGTCATCAGCGCGCCGGCCAGCATGAAGAGCGGGATCGCCAGCAGCGAGAAGGACTGCGCGCCGCTGATGACGGCCTGCGCGAGGAAGGCGGGCTCGATGTCGGCGAGGACCAGCGCCGCGGTGACGGCCAGCGCGATGGCGATGGCGAAGGGAAAGCCCAGCACGACCAGCACCGCGAAGCCCGCGGTGAGGCAGAGCGTGACGGCGCTCACGCCGCGGGCTCTGCCGGCGCGGGAAGGACGCCGCCGGGGCGGATCGCGCGCTCGAGCCCGAAGAGGGCCATCAGCCCGCCGGCGAGCGGCGCCAGCGCGTTCAGGATCTCGATCGGGTAGCCGATCGCCGCCGAGACCGAGCCGGCGGTGAAGTCGTAGAAGCGGATGCCGGACCAGGCGAGGAAGACGCCGAGCGCCGCGGTGACGAGGTCGGTCGCGCGCTCGGTCCAGATCCGCACCCGCCGCGGCAGCGCCTCCGGCAGCAGGGTGAGGCGGACATGCCAGCCCTCCCGCACGCCGAGCGCCAGGCCGCCGAGCACGGTCCAGGAGAACATCAGCACCGCCAGCTCCTCCGACCAGATGGAGGGCGTGGCGAAGACGTAGCGCACCAGCACCTGCCAGCAGAGCGCCGCCAGCATCAGCATGGCGACGAGGATGATGCTGGCGCGCGTCAGCGCCGCGGCGCCGGCGGCGAGGGCGCCGAGCGCGCGGGCGATCACCGGCCGGTCACTGCACCGCCGCCAGGGCGTCGCGGATGATGTCGGCGCCGATCTGGCCGCGGAAGCTCTCGTACATGGGCAGCACGCCGCGCCGCCAGGCGGCCTTGTCGGCGACCTCGTTCACCTGCATGCGGCCCGAGAGGCTCTGGCGGAACTGCGCCTGCAGGCGGCCATTGGTGGCGCGCTGCTCGGCCGTGGCCTCGCGCCCGGCCTCGACCACCGCGGCCTTCATCTCGGCCGGCATGCGGTCGAAGCTGCGCTTGCTGATCAGCAGCGCGATCATCGAGTAGATGTGGCCCGTCAGCGAAAGGAATTTGGTGATCTCGTAGAGCTTGTTCTGGTCGATGACGCCGAGCGGCACCTCGAGCCCGTCGACCGCGCCCTGCTGCACGGCGGTGAAGGTCTCGCCCCAGGCCATCGGCACCGCGGTGCCGCCGAGGCTGCGGTACATCTCGACATAGATCGGGCTCTGCAGCACGCGGAACTTGATGCCCTTGAGGTCCTCGGGCTTGGCCACGGGCCGGACGTTGTTGATCATGTGGCGGAAGCCGCCCTCCATGAAGCCCAGCGCCAGGATGCCGCGCCCCTCCAGCCGGGTCTTCAGCTGGCTGCCCACGGGCCCGTCCAGCACGCGGTGCGCCTGCGCCTCCTCGGCGTAGAGGAAGGGCATGTCGTTCACCTGGAAGGCGGGCTCGATCTGCGCGATCACGGCATTGGTGATCACGCCCATGTCCACCGTGCCGAGGCGCATGCCGTCCACCAGCGGCCGCTCGTCGCCGATGGCGCGGTTGGGGAAGAGCTGCACCTCGATCCGGTCCGGGCCGAGGCGCTTCTCGACCGCCGTCTTGAAGCCGCGCATGCCGACCGCGTAGGGATCCTGCGCGCCGTCGCCGCTGGTGGTGCCGAGGCGGAGCACGTTCTTCGGCTGAGCCCGCGCCACCCAGGGCGAGGCGAGCAGTCCGACGGCGGCGAGCGCGGCACGGCGCGGAAGCATGGCGGTCATCGGTCGGTTCCTTCCCTCGGGCGCGCGATCATAGGCGGGTGCCAAGGGGCGGCAAGCATGGGGCGGCAAGCGCCCGGGCTTGCGCCGCGCCGCCGGCCTGCCCATGGTCGGCGCCCGCGCCACCCGGGGATGCCGCCATGCCGCCGCCCATCGTCGCCGTCATCGCCCAGGGTGCCATGGGGGCGGGCTTCGGCCGGCGCCTGACCGGGCGCGGCGTGACCGTGCTGACCTCGCTGGCCGGGCGCAGCGCCCGCAGCGCCGAACGCGCCGCGGCGGCCGGCATGCAGGCCGTCGGCGATGCCGAGGTGGCGGGGGCGGACATCATCCTCTCGATCATCCCGCCGGCCGAGGCGCGCGCGCTGGCCGAGCGCCTGGCGCCGCACCTCGCCGCCGCTGCGCGCAAGCCGCTCTATGCCGACTGCAACGCGATCAGCCCGCGCACCGCCGAGGAGGTCGCCGGCATCATCGCCGCGACCGGCGCGCCCTTCGCCGATGGCGGCATCATCGGCGGCCCGCCGCGCGAGGATGGCTATACCCCCGTGCTCTACACCTCGGGGCCCGGGGCGTCAGCGCTGGCGATGCTGAACGACCATGGCCTCGACGTGCGGGTCACGCCCGGGCCGGTCGGCGCCGCCTCGGCGCTGAAGATGTCCTATGCCGGCATCACCAAGGGCCTGGTCGCGCTCGCCTCGGCCATGGCGCTGGCGGCGACGCGCGCCGGCGCGGCGGAGGGCTTCGTGCACGAGCTGGAGCGCAGCCAGCCGCAACTGCTCGCCTGGTTCCGCCGCATGGTGCCGCCGAGCTACGACAAGGCCTATCGCTGGAACGGCGAGATGGAGGAGATCGCCGACTACATCGGCGCGGCAGGCGGCGAGGCCGCCGGCATCTACCAGGCGATCGCGCGCTTCTACACGCAGATGGCCGCCGACAATGCCGGGCCGCGGGGCGACGTGGCGATGATCGAGGCCCTGCTGGCGACCCCGCCCGCGGCGGAGCGCTGAGGGCGGGCGCGGGGGAGGGGGCGGTTCAGGCGGCGATCAGCCGCTCCCGCGGCAGGGTGAGCCAGGTCCGGGCGCCGACGCCCTGCAGCGCCTCGATGCGCAGGCTGCCGCCATGCGCCTCGAGCAGCGCCCGCGCCACCGCGAGGCCGAAGCCGAGGCCGCGCGTGCGCGCCGCGGCCTCCGGCGCGGCGGTCGCCGCCTCGGGCGCCGCATCCTCGGCCGGCAGCCCGGCGCCCTCGTCCTCCACGATGATGGCCAGCCCGTCCGGCGTGACCATGGGCCGGAGGCCGATCCAGTCGCCGTCGCGCGTCATCCGGGCCGCCCGCGTCAGCACCTGGTCCAGCGCGCCGCGCATTGCCCGCGCATCGGCGCTGAGCGTGATGGCGGCGAATTCGGGCGCGACCCGCCAGTCCCGCCGCGCCGGGCCGAGCTGCGCCGAGGCCGCGGCCACGGCCGCTTCCAGCACCGGCAGCAGCGGCAGCGGCGCGGGGTGCAGCACGCGCAGCCGCCCCTCGGTCGCCAGCAATTCGCTGAGCTCGTCGGAGAGGGCGAGCAGGCGCGCGGCAGCGGCCTCGACCCCGTCCGCGGCAGGGCCGTCCGCGACGGAGGGCGGCAGGGCGGCGACATGGCCGCGCAGGGCAAGCCCGAGCGCCTGCAGCTCCGGCGCCAGCAGGCCGAGGATGCGCTCCCGCGTCGCCTCGCGGTCGTGGCGCACGGCGATCTCGGCGCGCGCACTGTTCCGCTGCTGCCGGAGCCGCCAGGCGACAAGCAGCGCCGCGATGCAGGAGAGAAGAGAGGCAAGGATGAGGAGGCCGAGCATCAGCCCGGCTTAGCCTGCAAACCCTTGCGGAAAGGTTAACGCAGCGGTGGCGCGGTCAGGCGGCCGCGCCGGCCCCGGTCTCGCGCTTCGCCTTGGCACGGACGATGCGCTTCTTCAGCGTGATCGCCTCCGGCGGCAGGCTGCGGTCCGGCGTCCCGAGCAGGAAGGCGTCGAGCCCGCCGTTGTGCTCGATGGTGCGGATGCCGTTCACCGTCAGGCGCAGGCGCACGCTGGTCGCCAGCACATCGGAGAAGAACGACGTCTCCTGCAGGTTGGGCAGGAAGCGCCGGCGGGTCTTGTTGTTGGCGTGGCTGACGTTGTTGCCCGTCAGCACGCTCTTGCCGGTGATGCCGCAACGGCGGGCCATGGGTTAGTCCCCGAAAATGCGGCACGCGGCCCGAGGGCCGCGCGCGGGTAGTTGCCTGAGCCGCGCCCTATGCCGTGGGGCGCGCGGCGCGTCAAGCGCGCTCAGAGCCCGGCGCGGGCCGGCGGCGGCGCACCAGGCTGGCGTGCCTCATGCTCCCGCATCTCCCGCAGCTCGCCGGATTCGACCGAGGCGAGCGCATTGCGCAGCACCGCCGCGATCGACCGGTCGTCCAGGGTGCGGGCGAGCAGCCCGAGCGCACCACCGAGCAACGCGGAGGCGACGGAGACCGGCGCGATCCGCTGCTCCATCATGTATTCGATCGCCTTGTCGACAACCGAGCCGGCATGGCTCAGATCCTCGGGGGCCGTCCCCTGCGGGTCCATCTGCATCGGGCTTTGTCCTCGTGGCCGCCCACGGTCCCCTCTCAGGGCGGGGGAGGCGGCGCGCGTCGCCCCAGCGCGACGCAATATCCCGCAAAGGCAGATAGGGTCCGCGCGAGGTCGCTGCCACCCCCACGCCGGCGTCGAAATGCCGGCCTGCCCGATCGCCTGCCGCGCTGTGCCCGCCGCGCCACGCAGGCCGTCCGCCCGCCGCCGCGCCGGCGCCGGCTTGGCGCCGGGCCCGCGCTGCGCCAGGACTCGCGGGACGGAGGGCGGAGCCATGGACGGGACGGCGACGGGACGGCGCGGCACGAAGCCCCGGCCATGGCGGCAGGTCAGCATCGCCGGGCGGCGCTGGCGCGTCGCCGGCGACCCGGCGGACACCTACTTCCAGTGGGCCGCCAGCCATGCCCGCGGCATGGGCGAGATCCACGCCGTCGCCGCGGCGATCCTGCCGGCGGACGGCAGCGGCGTCGCGCTCGACATCGGCGCGAATATTGGCCTCAGCGCGCTGGCCCTGGCCGAGCTCGCGCCGCACGGCCGGCTGGTCGCGGTCGAGCCCTCGCCCCGCACCGCAGCGGCGCTGCGCCAGACCCTGGCGCTGAACGGCGTCGCCGAGCGCGTCGCGGTCGAGCAATGCGCCGTCGGCGCCGCGCCGGGGGAGGCGCAGTTCCACTTCGACAGCACGCATTCGGCCGGCAGCAAGCTGGTGGAGGCGGGCACGATGGACCGCGCCCACTTCGCCGCGCCGCCGGTCGCCGTGCCGGTGACCACCGTCGATGCGCTGCTGGCGGCGCATGCGCTGCCGCGGCTCGACCTGGTGAAGGTCGATGTCGAGGGCTTCGAGACCGAGGTGCTGGACGGCGCGGCGGCGGCCATCGCGCGCCACCGCCCGGCCTTCATCCTCGAGTTCAATGCCTGGACCCTGATGTGCAACCGCAACGCCAATCCCCGACCCGTGCTGGAGGACTGGCTGGCACGCTTCCCCGTGGTGCACGCCTTCCGCGGCGTGGAGGCGCCGGCCCGGGTGCGCCCCGAGCAGGCGATCGACTTCCTGCACGACCACCTGGTGCACCGCAAATGCGCCGATGACCTGGTGCTCTCCTTCGACGCCGACTGGGTGGCGCGCTGGCGGCCGCCGGCGGGGGCAGCCCGGCGGCGCTGATCGGCGGGCCTGATCGGCGGGCCTGATCGGCGGCGCTGATCGACGGCCCTGCGCGATCCTCCTCCGATCGGCGGATGCGCGCGCGGCCTTGGGCGCGGTTGCATCCGGGCTCCCGCCCGCCCCCGGAGGCCGGATGCACCCCGCACGCGCCCTCGTCACCGTGCTGCTGCCCTTCGCGCTCGGTTACTTCCTGTCCTACCTCTTCCGCACCATCAACGCGGTGGTCGCGCCGGCGATGGGTGCGGGGCTCGGCCTCGGCGCGGCGGAGCTCGGCCTGCTCACCGCGGCCTATTTCGCCACCTTCGCGGTGTCGCAGCTGCCGCTCGGCGTGGCGCTGGACCGCTGGGGGCCGCGGCGGGTGCAGCTCGTGCTGCTGCCGATCGCCGCCGCCGGGGCGGTGCTCTTCGCCCTGGCCGAGGACCTGCCTCTGCTGGTGCTGGGGCGGGCGCTGATCGGGCTCGGCGTCGCGGCGGCGCTGCTGGCGGGGCTGAAGGCGCTGGTGCAGTGGATGCCGCCGGAGCGGCTGGCGCTGGCCAACGGCCTCCTCGTCATGTGCGGCGCGCTGGGCGCGCTTGCGGCGACGGCGCCGGCGGACTGGCTGACCGGCGTGCTCGGCTGGCGTGTGCTGTTCCTGGCGCTCGCCCTGGCGACGCTCGGCGCGGCGGCGGCGCTCTGGCTGGTCGCGCCGGCCGATCCGCGGCCCGAGGCCCGGGCGCCCGGCGTGGCGGCACCGGGCCTCGGCGACGTGCTGCGCGATGCGCGGTTCTGGCGCGTCGCGCCGCTCTCCGCGGGCTGCATCGGCACCGCCTTCGCGCTGCAGGGCCTCTGGGCCGGGCCCTGGCTGGCCGATGTCGGCGGGCTGGACCGCGCGGACGTCGTCGCCGACCTGACCCTCATGGCGCTCGCGCTCTGCGCCGGGGCGCTCGCGCTCGGCCTGGTGACGGACCGGCTGCGCCGGCGCGGGGTGCGGCCGGTGCACATGCTGGCCGTGGTCGCCCTCGCCTCCATGCTGGCGCAGCTGCTGCTGGCGGTCCGCGCGCCCGTGCCGGACCTGCTGCCCTGGCTCTGGATCGCCGCGACCGGCGCCGGCACCGTGGTCAGCTACGCCGCCCTCGCCGAGGTCTTCCCGAAGGTGCTGGCCGGGCGTGCCAATGCCGCGCTGAACCTGCTGCACATCGGCGGCGCCTTCGCCATCCAGGCCGGCTTCGGCGCCGTGCTGGACGCCTGGCCGGCCGAGGCCGGCGGGCGCTACCCGGCCGGGGCCTATGCCGCCGCGCTGGTGCTCAACCTGGTGCCGCAGGCGCTGGCGCTGCTGTGGTTCGCCGGCGCGCCGCGGCTCGCCGGCCCGTCGCGCCTCGCCGGCAGGCCGCGCGTCGCGGGCTGAGCCGCGCGCCCGGCCCCGCCGCCGCCATGGTCAGTGCGCGGCGGCCAGCGCCGCCTCCGCCTCCAGGCCCAGGCAGTCCTCGAGCTGGGCGCGCAGCCGGCGGAGGTTGCGGTGCCGGGCGAAGCTACGCCGGAGCGCCGCCCGCGCCGCCGGGTCGAGCGCCGGCAGGTCGGCGGCGCGGCAGCCGATCTCCCCGGCAATGCCCTCGAGCAGGCCGGCGGCGACGTGCTCGAAGGCGCTGGCCGGCGGCGGCTCGATTTGGTGCACCGAGAGGCGGGAGAGCAGCGGCGCGGCGATGCCGCGCGTCTCGTTCGCCGCCATGATCCAGAGCGCATGGCGCAGGTCGGCCGTGGTGCGCAGGCATTCGTCGAACCAGGCACCGGCGCTCTCGGGCTCGACCATGGCGAGCAGCGTGTCGTGGGCGCGGCCGTTGCTGTCGCGCTGGCCGCCGGCCTTCTCGATCTCGTCGAGGAAGAAGACCGGGTTGGGCGCACCGAGGCGGGCCATCTCGGCGATCGGCCAGGCCGGCGTCGCCGCCGACCAGCCGCGCGCCGTGCCCTGGAGGCAGCGGTTGTCGGTGGCGCCGCCGAGGTTCAGGGTGGCGAAGGGCAGGTCGAGCACCTGGGCGACGCGCCGCGCAAACCAGGTCTTGCCCACGCCGGGTGGCCCGACCAGCAGCAGCGGGCGCAGCCGGGGTGCCGGACGGCCGGCATGGGCGGCGAGCGCCAGGGCGCGGCGGAGCTCGGCCAGCGGTGCGGCGAAGGCAGGCGCCGCGGTGGCGAGCGCGGCCAGGCGCCCCGCCGCGTCGCGCGGCACACGGCGCAGCGGCAGCGGCGTGGTCAGCGCCTGGTAGGTGCCCCACTCGGCGCGGTCGTTCGGCGGTTCGAAGGGGGCGAGCACGCGGAGGCCCGGCTGGGCGGCGCGCTCGGTCGCCGGTGCCGGGGCGGGGGCCGCGGCGATGCTGGGCGCCGGCGGCGGCGCCGTGGCCGGCAGGTCCAGCGCCTCGGCCATGCGGGCCGGCATGCCGCGGCCGGGCTCCGGCGGCGGCAGGTAGCGAAGCCAGAGATCGGCCGAAAGCCGCGCGGCCAGCACGAAGCAGCGCAGCCGCGCCGGCGCCGCCTCGGCATCGCCGAGCGACCGGGCCTCGGCATGCAGGCGGTGCTGCAGCGCCTCGATGCAGGCCAGCGCGCCCTCGCGGCAGCGCCGGCCGCCGCGCTCGGCGACGATGCGGGTGGCGGCGATCAGCAGGTCGAAGCCGCCGGCGAAGCGGTGCGCGATCGGGGCGAAGCCGGCGGCGAAGGCGAGCAGGCCGGCATCGTCGCCGCGGCGCATGGGCTGCTCGCCGACGCGGGCGGGGAAGAGGGGCGAGCGGAGATGGGCCAGCAGCGCCTCCTCCAGCCGGTCCACCTCCTCCGGCTCTAGGGCCAGCCAGAGCCAGAGCGGCGGGCGCGACCCGGTGCCGAAGAGCAGGGGGCTGGCCGGGGCGGCATGCGGGTCGAAGGCGCTCTCGGGCATGGTCCGGTCTCCGGCGCGGTGCTCACGGCAATGCGAGGACTAAATGGTATACCCAATGCTTTGTGAATGGGCTCGCGAGACCGTTACGGCCGGAAGGCCGCAAGCGTGGCGGCGGCGCCATGGCCACCGGCGGGGGCGCCCGTTCCCGCCCGCGGGCGATCGGCGCTAGGCTCGCCGGATCGACACTCCGGGGGGAGCGGTCCGTCATGGCCGAATACGACACCATCATCGTGGGCGCGGGCTCGGCCGGCGGCGTGCTGGCCGCGCGGCTCAGCGAGGACCCGACGCACCGGGTGCTGCTGCTCGAGGCCGGGGCGCCGAGCCATCCCTATTCGCGCATGCCGGTCAGCTTCGGCCTGCTGATCAACAACCCCGCCGCCAACTGGCTCTACGAGAGCGAGCCGGAGCCGGGCACGGCCAACCGCGTCATCCCGGTGCCGCGCGGCAAGGTGCTCGGCGGCTCCTCGGCCATCAACGGCCTGGTCTGGGTGCGCGGCCAGCCGCTCGACTACGATACCTGGGCGCAGATGGGGAACCGCGGCTGGTCCTGGCAGGACGTGGCACCGCTCTTCACCCGCATTGAGACCTTCGTCGACGGCGACGGCAGCAACGGGCGCGGCACCGAGGGGCCGCTGAAAGTCTCCACCGTGCCGGACCGGAACCCGCTCTACGACGCGATCTTCGACGCCGCGGTCGCCGCCGGCTTCAAGCGCAACCCCGACTACAATTCCGAGGACCAGGAGGGCGTCGTGAAGACGCAGACGTCAATCTACAAGGGCCGGCGGATGAGCGTGGCGCATTGCTACATCGAGCCCGCCATGAAGCGCCCGAACCTGCGCGTGGAATGCCGCGCGCACACGCTGCGCGTGCTGCTGGAGGGGACGCGCTGCATCGGCGTGGAGTACGAGCAGGGCGGGGAGGTGAAGCGGGCGACGGCGCGCGAGACCATCCTCTCGGCCGGCGGCGTCGCCAGCCCGCAGATCCTCGAGCTCTCGGGCATCGGCAACCCGGAGATCCTGCAGAAGCACGGCATCGAGGTGCGGCACGCGCTGAAGGCGGTGGGCGAGAATTTCCGCGACCACATCAACGCGCGCATCGTCTGGCGCCTGAAGGTGGCGCACCTCTCCTACAACCACATGGCCCGCGGCGTCGGCGCCGTGACGCAGTTCCTGAAATACGTCACGACCGGCGGCGGCTTCATGAGCCTGCCCTCCGCGCCGCTGCTCGGCTTCATCAAGTCGCGGCCGGAGCTCGAGACGCCGGACCTGCAGTTCCACATCGTGCCCTATTCCATCAAGGACCCGAAGACGCGGAAGCTGCAGGACTTCCCCTCCATGACCATCGCCTGCTACCAGCTGCGCCCGGAGAGCCTCGGCTCGATCCACATCAAGTCGCCCGACCCCAGGGCGCATCCGGCGATCCGCTTCAACTTCCTGCACGACCCGATCGACCAGGCGGCGATGGCCGCGGGCTTCCGGCTGATGCGCCACCTGATGGCGCAGGCGCCGATGGATCCCTATCGCGGCGAGGAATTCTCGCCCGGGCCCGAGGTGGCGACGGACGAGCAGGTGCTGCAGTGGATCCGCAACAACAGCCAGACCGCCTACCACCCGATCGGCACCTGCCGCATGGGGCCGGCGGGCACGCTGGCGGTGGTGGACGACCGGCTGCGCGTGCACGGGCTCGAGGGGCTGCGCATCGCCGATGCCTCGATCTTCCCGACCATGCCCTCGGGCAACACCAATGCGCCGGCGATCATGGTGGGCGAGAAATGCGCCGACCTCATCCGCGCCGAGCGACGGATGAAGGCGGCGGCCTGAGGGCGGCGCGGCCGCGGCCGGCCGGCCGGCGTCAGAGCACCCGGCCGGCGACCGCGTCCAGCTTCGCCAGCAGCGCCGGGTCGCGCATCTCGGGCGCGGTGATGATGGCGTTGTCGAGCGCCCGGTCGCAGCCCGCGGGGCAGGGGCCGCGCCGCTGCCCCAGCTTCGGCACCACCGCGCTCACCAGCGCGCGGGCCTTGTCGGCATTGCCGAAGAGGACCTTCACCACCTGCTCGACCGTGACGTGGTCGTGGTCCGGGTGCCAGCAGTCGAAATCGGTGACCATGGCGACGGTGGCGTAGCACATCTCCGCCTCCCTCGCGAGCTTGGCCTCGGGCATGTTGGTCATGCCGATGACGCTGCAGCCCCATTGCCGGTAGAGCTCGCTCTCGGCCTTCGTGCTGAACTGCGGCCCCTCCATCACCAGGTAGGTGCCGCCGCGCGTGACCGGCAGCGCGAGCCCGCGCGCCGCTTCCTCGAGCGCGTCGCCGAGGCGCGGGCAGACCGGGTGCGCCATCGAGACATGCGCGACGCAACCTGCCTCGAAGAAGGTCTTGTGGCGGGCGAAGGTGCGGTCGATGAACTGGTCGACGATGACGAAATGCCCGGGCGGCAGGTCCTCGCGCAGCGACCCCACCGCGGAGAGGGAGAGGATCTCCGTGCAGCCTGCGCGCTTGAGCGCATCGATGTTGGCGCGGAAGTTCAGCTGGCTCGGCGGCACGGGATGGCCGCGGCCATGGCGCGGCAGGAAGACGCAGCGCACGCCCGCGAGCCGCCCGAACAGCAGCGCGTCCGAGGGCTCGCCCCAGGGGGTTGCGACGCGGCGCCATTCGCGCCCCTCCAGCCCCTCGATGTCGTAGAGGCCGGAGCCGCCGATCAGGCCGATGACGGGTTCGATGAGGTCGGACATGCGGGCTGGCCTCCCGGCCGGGGCGGTGCGGGGCACCGGAAACGCGCCGGGCCGCCCTGAGGCGGCCCGGATGGTGGGGAACGGGACGGAACCGGGCCGCGGCTCAGTGCAGGTCGGCCCAGATCTTCCGCTTCACCGCATAGGCCAGGCCGCCGAGGATGGTGAGGAAGAGCACGAGGCGCACGCCCATGCGCTTGCGCTCCTCCATCTCCGGCTCGGCCGCCCAGGCGAAGAAGGTCGAGACGTCATGGGCCATCTGCTCGACGGTCGCGCTGGTGCCGTCGTGGAAGGTCAGCGCGCCCTCGTTCAGCGGCGGCGCCATGGCGATCTGGTGGCCGGGGAAGTACTTGTTGTAGTGCATCCCCGCCATCATGGTCACGCCGGCCGGCGGATCGGTGTAGCCGGTCAGCAGGGCATGGAGATAATCCGCCCCGCCCTCGCGCGCCTTGGCGATGACCGAGAGGTCGGGCGGATAGGCGCCGTTATTGGCCGCGCGCGCCGCGTTTTCGTTCGGGAAGGGAGAGCGGAAGCGGTCCGCGGGGCGGCCCGCCCGCTCGAACATCTGGCCCTCGTCATTGGGGCCGTCCTGCACCTGCACGGTCGCCGCGATGGCGCGCACCTCGGCGTCCGAGAGGCCGAGCTCGCGCAGGTTGCGGTAGCTCAGCTGCTTCATGGCGTGGCAGGCCGAGCAGACCTCCTTGTAGACCTGGAAGCCGCGCTGCGCGGCCGCCCGGTCGAAGGTGCCGAAGGGCCCCTCGAAGGAGAAGCGGGTATCGGGCAGGGCGATCGCCTCGCCGGCCGCGCGGGCCGGGGCGGCGGCCCCGGCCAGCAGCGCGCCACCCAGGGGGAGGGCCAGGGCGAGCGCGCCGATCAGGCTGCGGAAGCGGGACATCATGCCTTCTCCATCGGCTGGGCCGCGGCGCCGGCCGGCAGCGGGCCGCCGCCGCGCAGCACGGGCCTGGCGATGCTCTCGGGCAGCGGCAGTGGCCGCTCCAGCCGTCCGAGCAGCGGCAGGATCACCAGGAAGTAGAGGAAGTAGTAGGCCGTGGCGACGCGGGCGATGGTCACGTAGATGCCCTCGGCCGGCTTGGCCCCCGCCCACATCAGCACGAAGAAGCACAGCCCCCAGGCGATCAGGAAGGGCCGCGCCAGAGGGCGGAACCGCATGGAGCGCACCGGCGAGGTGTCGAGCCAGGGCAGGATGAACAGGATGGCGATGGAGGCGAACATCAGCACCACGCCGCCCAGCTTGTCCGGCACCGCGCGCAGGATCGCGTAGAAGGGCAGGAAGTACCACTCCGGCACGATGTGCGGCGGCGTCACCAGCGGGTTGGCGGGGATGTAGTTGTCCGGGTGGCCCAGGTAGTTGGGCATGAAGAACACCAGGATGGCGAACACGATCAAGTAGGCGACCATGCCGACGCTGTCCTTGATCGTGTAGTAGGGGTGGAAGGGGATGGTGTCCTGCGGGCCCTTCGGGTCGATGCCGAGCGGGTTGTTCGAGCCCGTGATGTGCAGCGCGGCGACGTGCAGGAAGACCACGCCGACGATCACGAAGGGCATCAGGTAGTGCAAACTGAAGAAGCGGTTCAGCGTCGGGTTGTCGACCGAGAAGCCGCCCCACAGCCACACCACGATGTCCGGCCCGATCAGCGGGATCGCCGAGAAGAGGTTGGTGATGACGGTGGCGCCCCAGAAGGACATCTGGCCCCAGGGCAGGACGTAGCCCATGAAGGCGGTGGCCATCATCAGCAGGAAGATCACCACGCCCAGCATCCAGAGCAGCTCGCGCGGCGCCTTGTAGGAGCCGTACCAGAGGCCGCGCCAGATGTGGATGTAGACCACGATGAAGAACATGCTGGCGCCGTTGGCGTGCACGTAGCGCAGCAGCCAGCCGTAGTTCACGTCGCGCATGATGCGCTCGACGGAATCGAAGGCGTAGTTGACGTGCGGGGTGTAGTGCATCGCCAGGAAGATGCCGGTGGCGATCATGATCATCAGGTTGATCATCGCCAGGGCGCCGAAATTCCAGAAGTAGTTGAAATTCCGGGGAGTCGGAAAGGTCCCGTACTCCTTCTGCATCATGGTGAAGACCGGCAGGCGCGCGTCGATCCAGCGCACCACCGGGTTCTTGAAGTCGCTGTTGTGCAGGCCGATGGCCATGGCGGGCTCCTCTGTCCGGCGGGGCGGCGCGCCGCGGGTCCAGCCCCGGGCGCGCCGGCGCCTCAGCCGATGCGGATCTGGGTGTCGGTAGTGAAGGCGTAGGGCGGGACCTCGAGGTTGGCCGGCGCCGGGCCTTTGCGGATGCGCCCCGAGGTATCGTAGTGGCTGCCGTGGCAGGGGCAGAACCAGCCGCCGTAGTCGCCGCGCGCATCCGTGGGCTTCTGCCCCAGCGGCACGCAGCCGAGATGCGTGCAGATGCCCACCAGCACCAGCCACTGGTCGCGCTTCACCCGCGCCTGGTCCGGCTGCGGGTCGGGCAGCTGCGACAGCGGGACGCCGCGTGCCTCCTCGATCTCCTTCGCGGTGCGGTGCCGCACGAAGACCGGCTTGCCGCGCCAGACCACGGTGACGGCCGCGCCGACCGCAACCGGGGCGATGTCGACCTCGGTGCTGGCAAGGGCGAGCACGTCGCGGGCGGGGTTCATGGAGCTGATGAAGGGCCAGGCGAGGGCGCCGACGCCCACCGCCGCGAAGGACCCCGCCACGAGTTTGAGGAAATCCCGGCGGGTCTCGCCGTTCTCGGCGGGGGGCACCCCGTGCTGTGCCAGCGTCTCGGCCATGTGCCTTTCAAGTCCCTGCTGCCGGCAGCGCCCGCGCGCCCGCGCCCCGCGGACGGGCCAGGGCTCGGCGCAGGCGGCCGATTGCGAATGGCGCTTCCGGGCAGTGGCCGAGGCCCGCATGCGCGACGCCTGGCGTGCGGCACTGCCCCGCTGCGCCGCGCCGCATATAAAGGTAGGCTTCGCAACGTGGCAATCCGGCCGGCGGCGCGTTTCGGCGCCGAACTGCCCGGAAGGGCGCGCGGCGCCGTCGTGGCAGGGTGCCACGGCCGCCGGGCCCCCGTCCCCCCGAAGGGGGCCGTGCCAAGCCGGGCCGCCGGCCCCGAGGCGGGGCCGGGCCGAGGGGAGACGCGCTTGACCGACCTGCCTGCCGATGCCGCCGCGGAGACGGCGCCCCAGTCCCATCCCCTGGCCGCCCCGGCCCGCGCCTGGTTCGAGACGCTGCGCGACCGGCTCTGCGCCGCCTTCGAGGCGATCGAGGACGACCTCGCCGCCGGCCCGCACGCCGCCCTGCCGCCCGGCCGCTTCGAGCGCACGGCCTGGGAAAGGCCCGGCGGCGGCGGCGGGGTGATGAGCGTGATGCGCGGCCGGGTCTTCGAGAAGGTCGGGGTGAACGTCTCCACCGTCGCCGGCGAATTCTCCCCCGAATTCCGCCGCCAGATCCCGGGCGCCGAGGCGGATCCGCGCTTCTTCGCCACCGGCGTCTCGCTGGTGGCGCACATGCGGAGCCCGCGCGTGCCGGCCGCCCACATGAACACCCGCTTCATCGCGACGCAGCGGGGCTGGTTCGGCGGCGGCGGGGACATCACCCCCATGGTCCCCGAGGCGCCGGAGGCCCGGGCGGACGCGGCCGATTTCCACGCCGCCTTCCAGGCCGCCTGCGACCGCCACGACCCGGCCTATTACCCGAAATTCAAGGCCTGGTGCGACGAGTACTTCTTCCTGCCGCACCGCGGCGAGCCCCGGGGCCTGGGCGGCATCTTCTACGACTGGCTCGGCGACCGCACGCCCGGCAAGGGGGCGGAGGCCGACTTCGCCTTCACCCGCGACGTCGGTCTCGCCTTCCTGGAGGCCTATCCCGCCATCATCCGCCGCCGCATGGACGAGCCCTGGACCGCGGCCGAGCGCGAGCACCAGCTGGTCCGCCGCGGCCGCTACGTGGAGTTCAACCTGCTGCACGACCGCGGCACGCTGTTCGGCCTGAAGACCGGCGGCAATGTCGAGGCGATCCTGATGTCCATGCCGCCCGAGGTGCGCTGGCCCTGAGCCCGCTGTTCACCGGCCGGGCGACGGCGTAGCCTTCGCCCGTCACCGCGGCGCCAGACCGCGGCCATCGAGGAGGAGCCCCCATGTCCGGCAGCCTGCGCGGCATCATCCCGCCCATGACCACCCCCTTCGACGCCGCGGGCGAGGTGGACGAGCGCGCCTTCCGCGCGCAGGTGCGCTTCTTCCTCCGTGCCGGGGTGCACGGGGTCTGCGTCGGCGGCAGCACGGGGGAGGGCCACACCCTCACCCGCGACGAGTTCAAGGCGCTGATGACCTGGACCGCCGAGGAGGTCGGCGGCCGCGTGCCCATCGTCGCCGGCATCATCGCCAACTCGACGCGCGAGGCGATCCTGCGCGCCCGCGACATCGAGCACCTCGACATCGCCGCGCTGCAGGTCACGCCGGTGCACTACCTGTTCCGGCCGGACGAGCAGGCCACCTTCAGCCACTTCAAGGCGCTGGCCGAGGCGGTGAAGCCGCCGGTGCTGATCTACAACGTCATCCCCTGGAACTACCTCAGCCCGGCGCAGCTGCTGCGCATCCTGCGCGAGATCCCGGGCGTGATCGGGGTGAAGCAGAGCCAGGGCGACCTCAAGCTGATGGCCGACCTGCTGCTCGAGGTTCCGGCGGGCAGGCTGGTCTTCACCGCCATCGACGCGCTGCTCTACCCCTCCTTCGCGCTCGGCTCGCCCGGCGCCATCGCGGCCATGCCGACGGCCATCCCCGGCCCCTGCCTGGCGCTCTGGGATGCGGTGCAGCGCGGCGACCATGCCGCCGGGCAGGACCTGCACCGGCGCATGCTGCGCTTCTGGAACGCCATCGTCGGCGACAACCTGCCGGCCTGCACCAAGTACGCGCTCGAGCTGCAGGGCTGCCCGGTCGGGCTGCCGCGCGCGCCGATGCCGCCCGCCAGCGCGGCGCAGCGCGCGGCGATCGAGCCCGCGCTGCGGCACGTGCTTGAGGGCATCGCGCGGATCCCCGCCGCGGCCGAGTAGCCGGCCCGCCGTACGGGGCGTTTTCCCCGCGGGCGCTGCCGGGCTACATCCCACCCGGCAGCGGGAGGAAGGGCGATGCGCGGAGTTTGGTACGAGAGGAACGGCGACTCCTCGGTGCTCACCCTGGGCGAGATGGCCACGCCCAGCCCCGGCCCGGGCGAGGTGCTGGTCCGGCTGGCGGCCTCGGGCGTCAATCCCTCCGACTGGAAGACGCGGCGCGGCGTCTCCCGCCCCATGGCCTTCCCGCGCGTGGTGCCGCACAGCGACGGCGCCGGCGTGATCGAGGCCGTGGGCGAGGGCGTCGACCGCCGCCGCATCGGCGAGCGCGTCTGGATCTGGAACGGCCAGTGGAAGCGCCCCTTCGGCACCGCGGCCGAGTATATCGCCCTGCCCGCCGTGCAGGCCGTGCGCCTGCCCGACGGCACCGATTTCGAGGCCGGCGCCTGCCTCGGCATCCCGGCGCTGACCGCGCTGCACGCGGTGCTGACCGATGGCGGCGTCACCGGGCAGCGGGTGCTGGTGACGGGCGGCGCCGGCTCGGTCGGGCACTACGCGATCCAGTTCGCCAGGCTGCTCGGCGCGGCGCAGATCATCGCCACCGTCAGCTCCGAGGCCAAGGCGGCGCATGCGCTCTCGGCCGGCGCCGATGCCACGGTGAACTACCGGCGGGAGGATGTGGCGGCGCGCGTTGCCGAGGTCACCGGCGGCGCCGGCGTCGAGCGGGTGGTGGAGGTGGACGTCACCGGCAATGCCGCGCTCTACCCGCAGCTGATGGCGCCCTTCGGCCTCGCCGCGGTCTATGGCGCCAATGGGGCGGGGGCGGAATTCGGCTTCGGCCCCTCGATCCTGAAGGGCATCGGCGTCCGCTTCTTCATCGTCTACGAGCTGACGCCGGCGCAACGCGCGACCGCCATCGCCGCGCTGCAGGGCTGGCTCGAGGCGGGGCTGGTCAAGCATGCCGTCGCCGCGCGCCTGCCGCTTGCGCAGTGCGCCGCGGCGCACGACGCGGTCGAGCAGGGGCGGCATATCGGCAACCTCGTGCTCGCCTGCTGAGCGCGGCCCGATGGCCGGAGCGCCGCGAGGCGCGGAGGGCTGAATCGGGCCGCCCGACACAAGGCCCGATGGCCGGAGCGCCGCGAGGCGCGGAAGGCTGAATCGGTCCGCCCGGTCCGCAAGCGCCGATGGCCGCCGCCGGCGGGTTGGCTCGCCGGCCTCAGCCGGGATGGCCGAACCAGCGCAGCCGGATCTCCTCGTAGGTGCCGTTCTCTATCAGCTCCAGCAGCGCCGCGTTGATCGGCTTGCGCAGCGGGCTGCCGACGGGCAGGGCGATGCCGTACCGCTCCGGGTGGAAGACCGGGCCGGTCACGCGCACCTGGCCGCCGCCGAGGCGGCTGGCCCAGTACTGCAGCGTCGGCGCCTCGTAGACGACGGCCTGGACCCGCCCCTCGATCAGCGCCCGGAAGGCCTCCTCCGGGCCGTCCACCGGCACGAAGGCATGGCCGCGCGCCTGCAGGTACTCGGCCGCGACGCTGCCGGGCACGCTGCCGAGGGTGCGCCCCATCAGGTCGGCCGGCCCGTGGATGCGCGAGCGCAGCTGCTGCACCGTGAGCGAGGAGGTGACCGTCGCGGTGAACTGCGCGATCAGCACCACGCCGAAGAGCCACATGAAGGCGACGGTCAGGCGCTTGACCACGCTCGGCGTCTCGCGGTCGCCGTGCTCGCCGGTGGAGATGATCAGCATCACCCCCCAGAGCCCGTCGCCGAGGCCGCGCAGGTAGCCGCGGTCGGCCAGCGGGTTGGCGCGCCGCTCCACCAGCCACAGCACATGGCCGAGCACCAGCACCAGGCCGAGCCCGACCGCCAGGGTGTGCAGCAGCGCCGGCGAGAGCAGGTCCTCGAAGGTGGCGAGCAGGACGCGGGACTCGCGGGCGACGAGGATCTGCAGGCCGCCATCGAAGTAGGGCAGGCTGAAATCCACCTTCGCCTCGCGCGCGCCGGTGATCGGGATGGCGGAGATCGCCAGATCCGCCGCGCCCTCGGCCACCGCCGCCACCTGCGCCCCGTCGGTGCGCGGGCCGATGTTCACCCAGCGCGTCTGGATCTCCAGCCGCTGCGCGATGGCCGCCCAGAGTTCGATGCTGAAGCCCGAGAGCACGCCGCCGCGGTCGAAGACGAAGGGGGCGACCGGCCCCGTGGCCACGCGCACCGATTGCGGCAGCGCCGCCGGCGCCTCGGCGGCGCGCGCGCCGGCGCCGGCGAGGAGGAGGGCGAGCAGGGCGGCCAGGCCGTACCGCAGCGCCCCGCCCGGCCTGCCCTTCGTGCCTGCGCCCGCCCTCGACATCGCGGCTTCGCCTCCCCCGGCTGGCGGCGCGACTCGCGAAAGGCGGCGCCGGCCGCGTGCTATGCCACGGCAGGCGCCGTGCCGCGACGGCCGCCGCGCGGGCCGACCCGCCGGCCGCGCCGCGTGCCACGCCCGGCCTTGTTGATTCGAATGCGGACCGAACAGGTCCGGCTCTTCCTGCCCGTGGCGCGAAATGGCATTCCGGGCGCGCCACCCAGCCGGGAGAGACGAAGATGATCCGCCGCCGCCCCCTTCTCGCCCTCCCGCCGCTCGCCGCCGCGGCCGCGATGCTGCCCCGCCCGGCCCTGGCCCAGGCCGGCGCCTGGCCGGAGCGGCCGGTGCGCGTGGTGGTGCCCTGGCCGCCGGCGGGATCGACGGACGTGCTGGTGCGCATCTACGCCGAGCGGCTCGGCGCCATGCTCGGCCAGAATTTCGTGGTGGAGAACCGCCCCGGTGCCGGCGGCAACATCGGCATCGACGCGGTCGCGAAGGCGGCGCCGGACGGCTACACGATGGGCATCGCCGCCATCGCGCACTTCTCCATCAACCCCTTCCTCTACGCCCGCCTGCCCTATGACCCGGCCAAGGACCTGTTGCCGGTGGGCGTTGCGTGGGAGTTGCCGAACGTCGCGGTGGTGCCGGCGGCGCACAATCCCTCGAAGACCCTCGCCGAGTTCGTCACCTGGGCCAAGGCGCGGCGCGGCGGCATCACCTACGGCTCCCCGGGCGTGGGGACGACGCCGCATCTCTCGGGTGCGCTCTTCGCCGTGCGCGCGGGATTCGAGGCGACGCACGTGCCGTTCCGTGGCGCGGCGCAGCTCATTCCCGTCATGCTGAACGGGCAGCTCGACTTCGCGCTCGACAACCTGGCCAGCTACGTCCCGGTGATCCAGGAGGGCAAGATGCGCGCGCTTGCCGTCACCTCGGCGCAGCGCTTCCCGACCATGCCGGAGGTGCCGACCATGGCCGAGGCCGGCGTGCCCGACTTCGTCGTCACCTCATGGCAGAGCTTCGTCTTCCCGGCCGGCACGCCCGACGCCGTGATCCGCGGGCTGAACGGCGCGCTGAAGACGATCAGCGAGGATGTGGAGATGCAGAAGCGCTTCCTCGGCGTCGGCGCCGGCATGGCCTGGTCGACGCCGGAGGAGGCGCGGGCGCGGGCCGAGCGCGAGAAGCCGATGTGGCAGGAGGCCGTGCGGCTCTCCGGCGCCCGGGTGGAGTAGCACCCGGGCGCGCAGGCCGCTTCTCCGTCGCGCCCCTGCCGCGGGGCTCAGCCCTTGCGGTCGGGGTCGTGGCTGTGGTGGCGGTCGCGTTCGCCGCCGCCGGCGGCGACCCGGCTGCGGTCCTGGTTTGTGGGCTGGCCTGGCCCCGGCCCGTGGTCGTCGCGGTCCCGATGGGCGCTTCCATGCCCGCCGCCCTGGTGGCTGCTGCCGGGGCCGCCGCCGTCGCGCCTGGTCTCGTGTTCGCCGCGCTGCTGCGTCATCCGCGCGTTCCCCCTCAGCGGTCCTGCTGGTAGCCCTGGTGGTGCGTGCCCTGCCAGGTCGCGCCCTGGCGGCCCTGCTGCTGGGTGTTGCGGTTCTTCGACTCGATGTTCTCCTTCGCCTGCTCGGGCGACAGGCCGCCCTCGCCCGGGTTGGCGCTGTCGTGCGGGCTGCGGTTCTCGGGCGGCACGGGCGGCAGATGGGCCTTGGACATGGCGGTCCCTCCGATGGGTGGTCCGGGCCGAACGCCAGCCGGCACGCCGCCGTTCCCGCCTGCCTTTCATGTCGGGCGGCCCGATTCAGCCCCGCGCGCCGGGCGGCGCTCCGGCCATCGGGCCCCATGTCGGGCGGGCCGAGTCAGCCCTGCGCGCCTCGCGGCGCTCCGGCCACCGGGCCATGTCGGGCGGCCCGATTCAGCCCTGCGCGCCTCGCGGCGCTCCAGCCATCGGGCCATGTCGGGCGGGCCGGTTCAGCCCTGCGCGCCTCGCGGCGCTCCGGCCATCGGGCCATGTCGGGCGGGCCGATTCAGCCCTGCGCGCCTCGCGGCGCTCCGGCCATCGGGCCGCGTCAGGCCGGGGCCGGGCGGCCCTCGCCCAGCCGCGCGCTGCGGGATTCGTCGAGCTCCGCCGCCTGCTGCGCCGCTGCCGCGGCCTCGGCGGCCGCCACCGCCTCGGACTGGCGGCGCCACATGCCGGCATAGAGCCCATCGGCCGCGAGCAGCGCCGCATGGGTGCCGCGCTCGGCGATCTCGCCATCGCGCAGCACGATGATCTCGTCCGCCTCCACCACGGTGGACAGCCGGTGCGCGATGACCAGCGTCGTGCGGTCGGCCGAGACGGCGCGCAGCGCGGCCTGGATCTCCTGCTCGGTATGCGTGTCGAGCGCGCTCGTCGCCTCGTCGAGGATGAGGATGCGCGGGTTCTTCAGGATGGTGCGCGCGATGGCCACGCGCTGCTTCTCGCCGCCCGAGAGCTTCAGCCCGCGCTCGCCCACCATGGTGCGGTAGCCGTCGGGCAGGCGCAGGACGAAATCGTGCACCTGGGCGAGGCGCGCGGCCTGCTCCACCTCCGCGTCCGTGGCGCCCGGCCGGCCATAGGCGATGTTGTAGCGGATCGTGTCGTTGAACAGCACGGTGTCCTGCGGCACCACGCCGATGGCGCCGCGCAGCGAGGTCTGCGTCACGCCCCGGATGTCCTGCCCGTCCACCAGGATCCGCCCGCCGGTCGTGTCGTAGAAGCGGAAGAGCAGGCGCGAGATGGTGGACTTGCCCGCCCCCGTGGGCCCGACGATCGCCAGCGTCCGCCCCGGCGGCACGCAGAAGGAGACGCCCTTGAGGATCACCCGGTCGGGCCGGTAGCCGAAGCGCACATCCTCGAAGGCCACCTCGCCCGGGCCGGCGGCCAGCGCCGGCGCGCCGGGCGCATCGGCGACCTCCTCCGGCTCCTCGAGCAGGCTGAACATCGCCTCGGTGTCGGTCAGGCCCTGGCGGATCTCGCGATACGCGAAGCCGAGGATGTTCAACGGCAGGTAGAGCTGGATCAGGTAGGTGTTCACCAGCACGAAGTCGCCCACCGTCATGCGGCCCGCCGCCACGCCCTGCGCCGCCAGCAGCATCACCACGGTGAGCCCCACCGCGATGATCGCCGCCTGGCCGCCATTCAGCATGTTCAGCGTCGATTCCGAGCGCACATAGGCGTTCTCGTAGCGGGTGAGGGAGGCGTCGTAGCGGCGGACCTCGTGCGCCTCGTTGTTGAAGTACTTCACCGTCTCGTAATTCAGCAGGCTGTCGATCGCCTTGGTGTTGGCGTCCTGGTCGGTGGCGTTCATCTCCCGCCGGTAGCGCAGCCGCCAATTGGTGAAGGCCAGGGTGAAGGCGACGTAGAGCACGATCGTCCCGAGCGTCGCCGCGGCGAAGCTGACATCGAACATCCGCCACAGGATCGCCGCGACCAGCAGGATCTCGATGATGGTGGGGACGATGTTGAAGACCAGGAAGTTCAGCACGAAGCTGATGCCGCGCGTGCCCCGCTCGATCACGCGCGAGAGGCCGCCGGTCTGCCGGTCGAGGTGGTAGCGCAGGCTGAGCTGGTGCAGGTGGCGGAAGACGGCGAGGCCGATCCGCCGCGCCGCCCGCGCCTGCACGCGGGAGAAGAGGATCCCGCGCAGCTCCTGGAACAGCGAGGACGAGACGCGCAGCAGCCCGTAGCCGAGCACGAGGGCGATCGGCACCGCGAGCAGCGCCGCCGTGCCCGCCTGCGGCGCCAGCGCATCCACGGCGCGGGCATAGGCGATCGGCACCAGCACGTTCGCCGCCTTGGCGACGACCAGGCAGGCGATGGCGGCGACGACGCGGAGGCGCAGCCCGGGCTCCTCCCTCGGCCAGAGCCAGGGCAGCAGCGTCATCAGGGTGTGGAACTGGCCACGCTCCTTCCCCGGAGGGGCCTGGGCGGGGCGGGCGGGGGCGTGCGGCGGGCTCACGGCGCGGCTATGCGACCCGCCGCCCCGGGCCGCAACCCGGCCGGGCGGCGGCCGCTTCCGACCCGGCGCGGCCAGGGCTAAGCCCCGGCATGCCCAGCCCCTTCCAGCGCCATGTCGACGCCTGCAACAACCTCGCCTCGCCGGCCGGGCTGGTGCCCTTCCGCATCGGCGCCGACCAGGTGGGTTGGCTCGGCCCCGATCTCGCCCGCGCCCTCACCTTCTTCCCGCGCGACGTGCATTTCGATGGCCGGGGGGCGGCGCTGGCGGCGCGGCACCGCGGCGCCGGGGCGCGGGCGCAGGCGCTGGCCGGGCTGGCCCAGGCGCTCGCCGCGCACGGGCATTGCCGCATCCGCGGCGAGGCCTTCGACGTGCGGGCGACGCCGACCGGCCCGGTGCTGGCCACGCTCGACCGCGGCGCCATCCCCGCCTTCGGGGTGATCGCCCAGGGGGTGCATGTGAACGGCCTGGTGCGGCGGGCCGATGGCCTGCATGTCTGGGTCGGCGTGCGGGCCGCGCACAAGGCGGTGGCGCCGGGCAAGCTCGACCACATCGTCGCCGGCGGCATCCCGGCCGGGCTGACGCCCGAGCGCTGCCTGGTGAAGGAGGCGGCCGAGGAGGCCTCCATCCCGCCCGACCTCGCACTCCGCGCCCGGCCGACGGGCACGCGCCTCTCCTACGTGATGCGGACCGAGGAAGGACTCCGGCGCGACGTGCTGCACGCCTTCGACCTCGACCTGCCGGAGGATTTCGTGCCGGTGCCGAACGACGACGAGGTGGCGCGCTTCGAGCTCTGGCCGGCGCGGCGGCTGCTGGAGGCGTTGCGCGACACCGACCAGGTGAAGTTCAACGTCGCCCTGGTGCTGATCGACCTCTTCCTGCGCGAGGGGCTGATCGACCCCGAGGACGCCGAGGGACGGGCGCTGCGGGCGGGGCTGGACCAGGGGCCGCGCTGATGGCGGCGCGAATCATCTACCACAGGTTGTGTCCGGAGCGGCACCAGCACGCGGCTTGGAAGTCAGGCGATGAGTCCGAAAAGATACCGTCGGCATTCTTAACAGTATCGTTAGAAGTTCGGCCCGGAAAGAAATACCCCCCTGACTCCATTCGAGAATTTCGATTGGCATGAACCTTGCATATCGCATTCCATCGCATGCGCCCGCCTGGGGGTATGCAACAGAGGGAGCGCATACGTGGAAAGTAGAATTCTCCGAACCGCCGGTCTGACCACGCTGTTGGCGAGCACCGCGCTCGCCGGCGCGATGGCCGCGCCCACAACCTTCAGCGGCATCGACAACAACGGCAACCCGTCTATCGCCCTGGCCAACACGCCGAACTCGGACGCGGCGCGCAATACCTTCTTCTCGAACCTCGTCGGCGTCGGCACCGAGACCTTCGAGACCCGCTCCGGCTCCGCCCCGCTGGCGATCAACTTCGGCGCGGCGGGAACGGCGACCCTGGCCGGCCCCGGCAACGTCAACACGGTCACGCCTGGCACGACGAACACGGCGGACCGCTACAGTGTCGCCTCGCTGACCTCCTCGCGCTACTGGGAGGCCTCGGCCGGCACGGGCGGCATCGTCATCAACTTCAGCGCCCCGATCGCGGCCTTCGGCTTCTACGGCATCGACCTCGGCGATTTCGGGGGCACCCTGACCCTGGCGCTGACCGACACGCTGAACACCGTCACCAACCTGGTCGTGCCGATGGCGACGCCGCGGCGCGCCGACGGCTCGGTGCTGTACTACGGCTTCTACGATACCGTCACGCAGTACAAGAGCGTCGCCTTCCTCAGCACCTCCGGCGCCGGCGACATCTTCGCCTTCGACAACTTCAGCATCGGATCGATCGAGCAGGTCAGGCCGGTGCCGGAGCCGATGTCGCTCGCGGTGTTCGGCCTCGGCCTCGCCGGGCTCGGCCTGGCGCGGCGCCGCAAGGCAGGCTGATCGCCGGCCTTCGGGCCCGGATCGAAGGGGGGCGGCGCCGCGAGCGGCCGCCCCTTTTTCCTGTCAGTCGCGGTAGTCCGGGTCGGTCCGGTCGAGCGCCCGCTTCATGCTCTCCAGATGCATGCGCGCCCGCACCCGGTCGCCGGTGCGCATCTGCGCATAGGTCTTCTCCGCCATCGCCTTCGGCACCGGCTTCAGCGGCCGGCCCGTGGACATTGCGATGACCTGCGCCTCGCAGGCGCGCTCCAGGTAGTAGAGGTCGTCCCAGGCCTCCGCCGCGCCGGGGCCGCAGACCATGACGCCGTGGTTCTTCATGAAGACGATGTCGGCATCTCCGATCGAGGCGGCGATGCGGTCACCCTCCGTCTCGTCCAGCGCGAGCCCGCCATACTCCTCATCCACCACCGTACGGCCGTAGAATTTCAGCGCCGACTGCCCGGCCCAGACCAGCGGTGGGCCGTCGAGCATCGCCAGCGCGGTCGCGTTCGGCATGTGGGTGTGGAAGCAGGCCCGCGCGCGCGGCACCTTCAGGTGGACGCGGGCGTGGATGAAGAAGGCCGTATCCTCCGGCGTGCCGGTGCCGGCCACCACATTGCCACGGAAGTCGCAGACCAGCAGCTTCGAGGCGGTGATCTCGTGGAAGCCCCAGCCGTCGGGGTTCACCAGGAAGAGGTCGTCGCGCCCCGGCACCACCAGCGAGAAGTGGTTGCAGATCCCCTCGTGCAGGCCGAGCCGCGCCGCCATGCGGAAGCAGGCCGCGAGGTCGATGCGCGCCTCCCGCACCGCCGGCGCGTCGAGGTCGGAGTTGCGCAGCACGGCGGGGGCCTGGGGCATGGGGCGGTCTCTCCGGCACGGGGGAAGCCCCCTATGTCGCAGCCGCCCCGCGGCGCGGCAAGCCGGGCGGGGCCGTCGCCATGCGGCGGGCGGTGCGGACCGGCGCGGCTCGCGAGCTTGCCGTTGAACCCGTGGCGGCTGCCGCGTTTGCTGCCTTGGGGAAGCATCGCAGACGGGACCTGCACCACACCGGAGGCGCCATGCGCCGCAGGACCCTCTTCGCCGCGGGGCTCGCCCTCGGCGCGCCCTTCCTCGGCCCGCGGGCCGTGCGCGCGGACCCCGGCTCCGAGGCCGTGGACGTGCTGCTGGTCCTCGCAGTGGACGTCTCGCGCTCCATCGACGAGGAGGAGGCGCGGCTGCAGCGCGAGGGCTATGCCGAGGCACTGCGCAGCCCCGCCGTGCACGAGGCCATCGCCGGCGGGCTGCACGGGGCCATCGGCCTCGCCTATGTCGAGTGGTCCGGGCCGACCCACCAGCACCTGCTGCTGCCCTGGACGCGCATCGCCGGCGCCGCGGGGGCGCAGGCCGCGGCCGCGCAGCTCAGCGCCGCGCCACTGCGG
>CAYNYQ010000020.1:0-28986 GCA_964401305.1 uncultured Acetobacteraceae bacterium
GGCGTGGCGACTTCGCGGACGCCTCGCTCGACACCAGCAGCATCGCCTTCGTGCTCGACTGCCATGTCTGGTCGAACAACAGCGTACGCGTAACCGCGCGCAACGTCAGCGCCTCGACGGTTGATCTCGCCGCGGCGCCGCTGGCGTTGCAGGTGGTGAAGCGAAGGATGCCTTGAGTGCGTACAGGAAGACCGTGCCACGTTGTCGCGTCAACTATGCTTCCGCCGCGTAGGCCAGCGCGCCCGCAGCAACAGCGGAGGCGGCATCCAGCCGACTATCGGTCGCCAGCGCGAGGCAGGAGCCGACCTGTGCGGAGTCAGACCAGATCGGCAGCCCCAATCAGCCCGGATGCCCATGCTTGGTCGTCCCCGCTACATCGAGCGCGACCGTGTGGTGGCGGTCGAACCTGGCCGGCGCTGTCGAACCCGTCGCCGCCGCGTGCTGGCCGAGCAGGATGCTCGCCACCACCGCCGCCAGGCCGAGCAGCTGCACTGCTGTCATCGTCTCGCCGAGCGCAAGCCAGCCGAGCAGCACGGCGGTCGCCGGGCTCAGCAGGCCGAGCGGCGCCACCGCGCTCGGCCCGAGCCTCGCGATGCCGCGGAACCAGACGATGTAGGTGAGCGCCGCGCCCACCAGACCGAGCCAGGCAAGGCCGAGCAGGTTCGCCGTGGTCACGGCCGCGGGCAGCGGCGCCAGCACCAGCGCCACCGGCAGCAGCAGCACACCCCCGGCGGCGAGCTGCCAGGCGGTGACGGTCAGGGCCGAGACCGGCGGCTGCCAGCGCCGGCTCAGCACGGTGCCCGCCGCCATCGAGACCGCGCCCGCCAGCCCCGCCACGACGCCGAGCGGATCCAGCGCCGCGCCGGGCGCCAGCACCAGCATCGCCACGCCGGCGATGCCGCCAAGCGCCGCGCCGATCGCCAGCGCAGTGACCGGCGTGCCGAGCACCAATCGCGCCAGCAGCAGCACGACGAGCGGCTGGATGGCGCCCACCGTCGCCGCCACGCCGCCCGGCAGCCGGTAGGCGGCGACGAAGAGCGCCGCCCAGAAGATCGAGAAGTTCAGGCTGCCGAGCAGGAAGGCGCGGCTCCACCAGATGCCGGCCGGGACCTGCCGGACCAGCAGCAGCAGCAGCAGCCCGGCCGGCAGGGCGCGGAGCAGCGCGACCATCAGCGGGTGCCAGCCCGCGAGGAACTCGGTCGTGACGAGGTAGGTGCTGCCCCAGATCGCGGGGGCGAGCGCGGTCAGGGCAAGGTCGGCGGGCCGGGCCATCGGGGGCCTCCTATGATATCTCGACGTCAAGATATACCGAGATATCTTGACTTCAAGAGACCACTCCGACACAGCCGCGCCATGGACGAGGTGGACGGCATCCTTGCGCAATGGGCGCGCGCCCGGCCCGATCTCGATGTCGGGCCGATGGGCCTGGTCGGGCGGGTGCTGCGGCTGCAGCGGCACCTGATGCGCGGGATGGAGCAGACGCTCGCCGGCCACGGGCTGAACTTCGCCAGCTTCGACGTGCTGGCGACGCTGCGCCGGGCCGGCCACCCCGAGGGCCTGGCGCCCGGCGCCCTGCTGCGGGAGATGATGGTGACCTCCGGCACCATGACGAACCGTCTGGACCAGTTGGAAGCGCAGGGCCTGGTGGAGCGGGCCCCGAACCCCGGGGATGGGCGTGGCGTGATCGTCCGCCTGACCCGCAAGGGCCTCGCGGCCGTCGATGCCGCGCTGGCGGATCACGTCGCCCGCCAGGCGCGGCTCGTGGCCGGGCTGGACCCGGCCGAGCGCGAGAGGCTGGCGCCGCTGCTCCGCGCCTGGTTGCTGGCCCTGGAACGGGAGGGCTGAGCCGGTAGGAGGTCACCCCCAGGCGCGCCGCATTGCACGGATGTGCGCCGGTTCTTTCGATGCGGCGCGTCCGGCAACGAACGCCTTCCATCTTGTAACAGGCTTGGGTTAGCGTCGCCGGCGTTGAGGAAAAGGCGTCCGGCCCATGGCGGGCAATGGCGACATGGCAGGAGGGCCGGGGGAATCCGTGCGGTCCGCGGCGGGCAGCGCGGTCGCCACGGGGCTGCCGGCCCATAGCCGTGCACGCTTCTCGATCGAGCCGAACGTCCGCGAAATCCTCCCTTTCGAGGGGGGAATTGGGATGCTGGAACAGCGCGCGCGCGGTGGGACCGATGGGCGGTTCGAGGTGGATGTGCCGCCTGTCGGGGCGCACACTCTGGTCCTCATCGCCGACGCCTTCGGCCAGACATACGAATCCCGCCTCGCCGGCCGCCGTCATGAATACGCGCCGCGGAGCGGCGATATTGTGCTGCTGCCTGCGAACGTGGACAGCTACTGGCGCGCGCTGGGCGACCGCGACCGCGTCGTTCACCTGAACATCGACCCGGACTGGCTCGGCGGCCTCGCCACAGAGGATGGCCTGCCGCCGCCCGGCGGCGACCTGCCGCTGCTGCTCGGCCACCGCGACGCCGAACTCGCCGCGCTGCTGGGCATCATGCGCAGCCGCATGGAGGAGATGACGGCCTCGCGGCTGCTCGCCGAGCACTGGGCGATGATGGCCGCGCTGCTGCTGCTCCGCCTGCGCCGCCCCCCGCCGAACCGCCGCCTCGCCATCAGCCCCGCCCGCCTCGCCCGGCTGCGGGCCTATATCGAGGAGCATCTCGGCGAGGGGCTGGACGTCTCGACGCTGGCCGGTGTCGCCGGGCTGTCGCGCTTCCACCTCGCCCGCGCCTTCCGCGCCGAGACCGGGGAGACGCTGCACGCCTACGTCATGCGCCGCCGCTGCGACCGCGCCAAGCTGCTGCTGCTCGACGGCGCGCTCCCGCTCGCCGAGATCGCGCTGGCCTGCGGCTTCGCCCACCAGGCGCACTTCACCACCGCCTTCGGCCGCCTCGTCGGCGCCACCCCGGGCCGCTGGCGGCAGGACCGGCTGCAATGACGCCGTCCGATCACCGCCTCCCCGCTGGCACCACGGTCGCGACCGAACTGCCGAGCTACAGCGTCGCCCGGTTCTCCGTCGAGCCGACCGTCCTCGACATCCTTCCCTTCAACCGGGGCTTTGGGCTGCTCGAGCAGCGTGCGCGGGCCGATGCCGAAGGCTGGTATGAGGCCGATGTTCCTGGCCTCCCTGCGCATGTCCTGTTCATCTTCACGGAGGCGGTCGCGCAACAGTGCCATTCTCGCGTTGCAGGCCGGCGCCATGATTTCGCGCCCCGGCCTGGGGATCTCGTGCTGCTACCGGCCGCGACCGATAGCCATTGGCGCTCGCGGGGCGACCGGGACCGGATCCTTCACCTGCATCTCGATCCGGCGTGGCTCGATGGTCTCGCCGCAGAGGACGGCCTGCCGCCACCTGGCGGCGACCTGCCGTTGCTGGTGGGTCACCGCGACGCCGAGCTGACCGCGCTTCTGGGCATCATGCGCAGCCGCATGGACGAGATGACCGCCTCGCGCCTGCTGGCCGAGAGTTGGGCAATGACGGCCGCGCTGCTGCTGCTGCGCCTGGGCCGGCCGGCGCCGAACCGGCGCCTGGCCATCAGCCCCGCGCGCCTCGCCCGGCTGAAGGCCTATATCGAGGAGCATCTCGGCGAGGGGCTGGACGTCTCGACGCTGGCCGGTGTCGCCGGGCTGTCGCGCTTCCACCTCGCCCGCGCCTTCCGCGCCGAGACCGGGGAGACGCTGCACGCCTACGTCATGCGCCGCCGCTGCGACCGCGCCAAGCTGCTGCTGCTCGACGGCGCGCTCCCGCTCGCCGAGATCGCGCTGGCCTGCGGCTTCGCCCACCAGGCGCACTTCACCACGGCTTTCGGCCGCCTCGTCGGCGCCACGCCGGGCCGCTGGCGGCAGGAGAGGCTGCAATGACGGGGCAGGGCACTCTCCACACCGGCCTGCCGGAGTTCGACCGGGCGCGTTGGCAGGCGCAACCGGACGTCCGCGACATCGTCTCCCTCGGCGAGGTCGGCGTCCTTCGCCAGACCTTCGCGCCGTCCATCGCCACCTTCGAGGTCGCGGTGACGGCGCCGGAGACGCACGTGCTGCTCTGGGTGCTGGGCCACGCGCAGGGCCGTTTCGAGACGCGCATCGACGGCCGTGCCGACAGCGGCGCGCCCGACCGCCTGCGCAACGCCTACATCCTGCCGGCCGGGATGGACAGCCTCTGGCGAGGCCCGGGTGGCCCCCAGCATGAATGCCTGCATTTCCACTTCACCCCGTGCTGGCTGCGGCACCTTGCCGAGGAGCACGAACTCGGCGCCACCGCCGCGGAGCTGGCCCCGCGCGCCGGCCTGCGCGATCCCTCCCTCGCCGCCCTCGTCACCGGCCTCGTCGCCGCGACGACGGGCGGCGGCCCCGCCAGCGCGGCCTTCGTCGAGCACTGGGCCGTGCTGGCCGCGCTGCGCCTGCTGGGCCAGCCGCGTGTTCCGCGGCGGCTTGCCATGGCGCCCTGGCGCCTCGCGCGGGTGCTGGCGCTGATCGAGGCGCGGCTCTGCGAGGACATCTCGGTCACCGACCTCGCCGCCGCGGCCGGCCTCTCGCGCTACCACTTCACGCGCGCCTTCCGCGCCGAGACCGGCCTCGGCCCGCATGCCTACCTCATGCAGCGCCGCTGCGAGCGGGCGAAGCAGCTCATGCTGGCCGGCGGCGAACCGCTTGCCGGCATCGCGCTGGCCTGCGGCTTCGCCCACCAGGCCCACTTCACCACCGCCTTCCGTCGTGCGGTCGGCACGACGCCGGGGCGATGGCTGGCCGACAAGACCAACTGATGGCAGCCGTGAACCAACCCATCCTGCACCACCGCACTGGCGTGCCGAGCTACGATTCTGCGCTGTGGTCCTGCCTGCCGAGCGTGGACCGCACGCATCGCCACGGCGAGGCGTGGAGCGTGCTGGTCCAGGATCCGCCGGATCCCGCCGGATCATGCCCCGGCGTGGAGACGCTGGTGCCCGAGCTCGACCACCACGTGCTGTTCCTCGTCCTCGATTGCGCGCCGCGGCTGGAGGGGATCATCTCCGGCACGGGGGCGGCGCGCCCGCTCTCGCTGCGCCTGCGGCGCGGCGACGTCCTGCTCATTCCCGCCGGCGTGCCGAGCCGCTGGATGAGCCCGAGCGGCGCGGAGCAGGTGGTGCACCTGCACCTGCACCGCGACTTCCTCGGCCGGCTCGGTATCGAGTCAGGGCTGCCGTCGCGCGCCGGCAACCTGCCGTTCGGCCGCTTGCGCGACCGGCGCGTCGCGGCGCCGCTTCTGCGTCAGCTGGGCCGTGAGCTGCGCCGCCGCCCGCTCGCCTGGGAACGCATGGCGCAGCGCGTGGTGACGCTGCTCGCGCTGGACATGCTCGCCGGCGGCACGCGCTGACATCCGGCGGTCTTACGCGTGCTTGCGCCCGACCCGCCCGCGATGCCATGGCAGGCTGCATCATGACCGGCCCCCACGACTTCGCGACCCTGCCCGCCAACCTGCCCGCGCCGTTGGATGACGGCGCGTGCGTCGGCCTCCTCGGCCGCCGCCTGCCCGGGCTCGACCTGCCCGCGACGGCAGGGCGCACCGTGCGCATGGACCGCCTGCCGCGGCCGCGCACCGTGCTCTACTGCTACCCGATGACAGGCCGGCCCGGCGTCGCGCAGCCGGAGGGCTGGGACGCCATCCCCGGCGCCCGCGGCTGTACCGCGCAGTCCTGCGGCTTCCGCGACCATGCGCGCGAGATGGCGGAGGCGGGTGCGACGGTGTTCGGCCTCAGCACGCAGGACACCGCATACCAGGCCGAGATGGCGGCACGCCTCCACCTGCCCTTCGAGGTGCTGAGCGACGCGGAGCGCCGCTTCGCCGAGGCGCTCGGGCTGCCGAGCTTCGTCGCGGGCGGGATGACGCTGCTGCGGCGCGTCACCCTCGTCATCCGCGACGGCGACCTCGTCGAGCACGTCTTCTACCCGGTCTTCCCGCCGGACCGCAGCGCCGCCGACACGCTGGCCTGGCTGCGCGCGAACCCCATCCCCGGCTGACCGTCAGCCGACGAGGTCGCGGATGCGCGCGGCGACGAGGTCGGGCGCCTCCTCCGGCAGCCAGTGTCCAGCGCCGGGGACGACGCCGCCCTCGGCGCCCGGCGCGATCGCACGCAGGGAGTCGGCGGCCATCGTCCCGGTGCTGTACTCGCCGCCGAGCGCCAGCGCCGGCCCGCGATAGAGGCGGCCTGCAGCGACGGCGGCGCGGAAGCGCTCGGCATTGCCCCACATCGCCCGGAAATAGCCGCCGAGGGCGGCAAGCCGCTCGGCACCGACATAGGCCACGCAATAGGCGGCCAGGTCGGCCTCCTCGATCGCCTCGGGGCGCGGCGTGGTGGAGCGATGCACGAGCCGCACATAGGCGTCCTCGCGCCCCGGCAGCAGCGTCTCGATGACGCCGGGCACGGCGTTGAGCGCGCCGAACCAGAGGAAGCGCCCCTCCGGCTGCGGCACCCAGATCTCCTCGAAGCCGAAGCCGGGGATGAGCATGTCGAGGAAGCCGAGCGCGCGGATCGCCTCGGGGCGCGTCTGTGCCATCGCGGCGGCGACGCCGCCGCCGAGGTCATGCCCGACCAGGGCGAACTCCGTGACACCGATCGCGTCGAGGGCCGCCAGCACGTCGCCCGCGACCTCCTCCATGCCAAGCGGGCCAACGATCCCGGCGCTCTCGCCGATTCTGCTCAGGTCCGGGATGACGAGGCGGCAACTGCCTTCCAGCAGGGAGGCAACACGGCGCCAGCACTGCCCCGTCTGGAAGGCGCCGTGCAGGAGGACGATCGGCGGCCCGGCCCCGTGCTGGCGCACCAGCATCGGGCCGCGCGGCGTGGCGATCAGATCGCGCGATGGGGTCATGGCTACTGGCCTCCTGCTGGCACGTGAGGGGGATGGCGCGGGTCGGACCGGACCCGAAGGGCGCGAAGCGTGTTGCGAAGGCTGGCGCCGCACTGTCCGGGCCAAATCCTCTCGGGGGCTTCCGCAGGGTGCGACGGCGTTGCGCCGCTGTGCTGTCGCATCCGCCGTGCGGCGGGGCGACGATCCCGGCGCGGGTGCCGGCGGCGCGGGCTGAGCGCGCCGCAACGGCGCAACGGCTGCACAAAGCCGAAAGAAGGAGCTGGCGGGACTGGGGCAGGCTGCCCGCATGTTGGACGCCACACCGAACCGAGCAGAGGGTGCCCTGACACCGCGGCGCGATCGCCAGGCCCTCATGCAGGCGTCGGCGGCGGCAAGGCTCGTGAGGGGTGCCGTGCACGGCGCGACGGCCGCAGGCACAGCAACGTCGATCCAGATCCCACCGGTTCCCGGCCGGGCAGGCCTTCTGCCGGAGGCTCACTGGCCGACCGCCATGGCGGCGGCGCAGGCGGGCGACCGCGACGCCTATGCGCGCCTCCTGCACGCGATCCTGCCGCGCATCCGCGCGCAACTCGTCGCGGCCATGCCGCACGGGCAGGACCTGGAGCAGGCGGCGCAGGAAGTCCTGCGCAGCGTCCATGCACTCCGCCACACCTGCGATCCGGCGCGCCCCTTCGGGCCTTGGCTGGCCGCGCTGGTCCAGCATCGTGCCGCCCGGGATCGCGACCGGCCGTTCGCGATCCCCGGCACCGTGCTGCTCCGCATGCTGCGGGGCCGGGCGCCACGACATCGGCCACCGTCCGTGCGGCCGTGACCGGCGACTTCCACCCTCCACAAGCGAAAGGAGACCCTTCGTGACCAGCATCCCCCGCCGCCTGCTTGCCGCCGGCCTTCTGACGGCGCCGTTCCTCGGCGCCCTGCCGGGCCCGGCCCGTGCCACCGTGAACAGTGTCACCGCCGTCCCGCCGGTCGCGCGCCGGCGCGTCGGCCGGTTCGAAGTGACCTTCCTCCTCGACGGCTACATCGACCTGCCCTACCCGGTCTTCACCGGCATCGACGCGGCAGCGCTCGAGGGCGCGGCGAACGCCATCGGCATCGGCCGGCCGAGTGGCGTCCGCTCCGGCTTCACGCAGTGGCTGATCCGCGACGGCCAGCGCATCGTCCTGGTGGATGCCGGGCCGGGCGGGACCGCGCCGTCGCAGAGCGGCCGTCTGCCCGCCGCCCTCGCCGCGCTCGGCATCCGGCCGGAGCAGGTGGACGCGATCGTCGCGACGCACCTGCATTTCGACCACATCGGCGGCCTCGTCACCGGCGGCCGGCGGGTGTTCCCGAATGCGGAGGTCTATGCCGACCGGCGGGACGTCGCCCACTTCACCGACGCGGCCAAGGCCGCCCGCGCGCCAGACCTGCTGAAGAGCAGCTTCGAGAAGTCCGCCGACCTCGTCCGCCTCTATCCGCGCCTGCAGCGCACCGACGGCGAGCGGCAGATCGCGCCGGGCATCTCCATCGTGGACCTCGCCGGTCACACGCCGGGCCAGATCGGCGTGCGCATCGAGGATGGCGGGCAGTCGCTGCTGCTCGCCTCCGACATGCTGCTGCATCCCGCGCTGCATCCCGCCCAGGTCGGCATCGGCCTGGCCTTCGAGGAGGACCGCGCCGCGGCGGACGCGTCGCGCGCGCGCTTCTTCGACCGCATGGCGAGCGAGGGCACGCCGGTGGCCGCCACCCACATGCCGTTCCCGGGCGTCGGGCGCATCATGCGGGACGGCGGGCGCCTGACCTGGATGCCGGCCGACTGGGAATATGCCGCCTGACGGAGGACCGCATGGAAGAGACCCGACCGCCGCTGCCGCCCTTCACGCGGGAGACCGCGCTGCAGAAGGTGCGCGCGGCGGAGGACGCCTGGAACACGCGCGATCCCGCGCGTGTCTCCATGGCCTATACCGAGGACAGCCGCTGGCGGAACCGCGCGGAGTTCCCGGTCGGCCGCGACCAGATCCGCGCCTTCCTCGAGCGGAAGTGGGCGAGGGAGCTGGAGTACCGCCTCGTCAAGGAGCTCTGGGCCTTCGAGGGCAACCGCATCGCCGTGCGCTTCGCCTATGAGTGGCACGACGACAGCGGCACCTGGTTCGGCAGCTACGGCAACGAGAACTGGGAGTTCGACGCGCGCGGCCTGATGCGGCTGCGCTTCGCCTCCATCAACGACCTGCCGATCGGCGAGGCCGACCGCAAGTTCCGCTGGCCGCAGGGCCCGCGCCCCGCGGACCACCCGGGCCTCTCCGAGCTCGGCCTGTGAGGAGCATGCCATGGGACACGCCTTCGCCGAACTCGCCTTCACCGCACGGGTGAAGGCCGAACAGCAGCGGCTGGGCAGCCGCGCCAGCTATGCCCGCTTCGAGGCCGGGGAGCCGCACCACGACCGGCTCGGCTCGGCCGAGGCGGAGTTCATCATGGCCCGGGACAGCTTCTACATGGCCACGGTCTCCGAGACGGGCTGGCCCTACGTGCAGCACCGCGGCGGACCCCCGGGCTTCGTCCGCGTGATGGACGACCGGACCTTCGGCTTCGCGGACTTCCGCGGCAATCGCCAGTACGTCTCGCTGGGCAACCTGGAAGGCGACGACCGCGCCGCCTTCTTCTTCATGGACTATGCCAACCAGGCGCGCCTGAAGCTGCTCGGCCATGTGCGGGCGACGGAGGAGGCAGCGGTGCTCGCCTCCCTCGCGGTGCCCGGCTATCCGGCCCGGATCGAGCGCGCCTTCCTGGTCCGCGTGGCCGGCTTCGACTGGAACTGCTCGCAGCACATCACGCCGCGCTTCACCGCGACGGAGATGGACCTGCTGGCGACCGCGCGGGACATGGGCGCGGCCTGACGGCCATTCCCGCGACGGTGTCGCGCGTGCCGCCCGCGACCCCGTCTGCAGGATCACGCGACGCCAGGTGCTGCTGGGCATAACCGGCAGGGCGACCGGTCTCGCCGCCGCGCAGCGGCCTGGATGCAGCGCAGCTGTGCGCGCGCCAGCTCACACGCCCTCTCCTCCATTTCGCACCCCGTGGCGGTCGGTCGCTGCGCGCGCCGGCTCGCGCGGGCGGACATCGCAGCGCCATCGTGGTGCGACGCGGATCGAAGACCGACCCGCGGCAGAAGCCCTGCGTCCCACCTTCATCCGGTCGCCCGACCGAACAGCGGACATGCGGCGCCGACCCTTTCGTCCGCGTGCATCATCGGTTGGACGGCGCACGACAATCGCGAGGCAGCCGCAGATCCGGGCAACGGCTGCACATGCCTGGAAGAGCAATCACATCGCCGCGCGCACCCTGTCGCCGCCCGACGACGGCGACTTCCCCCGCCCCGTCCCCCCACGGGGCCGCCGTCGCGACGCCGCCGGGTTCCGCGCCGCGACGCGCGGAACCCGGCGTCCCACCATCCGTGCGAAGGAAGCCCCATGTCCCGAATCCCCACCCCGCCGACGATCGAGGCTGCGCCGGCTGCGGCGCGGCCGCAGCTCGAAGCGGTGAAGAAGGCGCTCGGCGTCGTGCCGAACATGTTCCGCCTCATCGCCACCAGCCCCGCCGGCCTCGAAGGCTATCTCGGCCTGAACGGCGCGCTGGCCAAGGGCGAGCTGCCGGCCGCGACGCGCGAGCGCATTGCGCTCGCCGTCGCCAACGTCAACGGCTGCACCTACTGCAACAGCGCCCACAGCTACATCGGCAAGAACATGCTGAAGCTCGAGGAGGCCGAGATCGCGGCGAACCGCGCCGGGCGCTCCAACGACCCGAAGGCCGAGGCCGCGGTGCGCTTCGCCACGAAGGTCGCCGTCTCGCGTGGCGCGGTCACCGAGGACGACCTGCGTGCCGTCCGGATGGCCGGCTACACCGACGCGCAGCTGGTCGAGATCGTGCTGCACGTCGCCCTCAACGTGCTCACGAACTACGTCAACGAGGTCTTCGCGACCGAGGTGGACTTCCCCGTCATCGCCGCGCAGCGCGCGGCCTGACCCCAGAACCAGCAGGATCGAGGACAACTCCCATGACGCTTCGCATCGACCGCCGTCTCGTGCTGCGCGCGACCGCCGGGCTCGGCACCGCCGGCCTCCTCGGCGCCGCCTCCTCCGCCCTCGCGCAGTCGCGCACCGGCGGCACCATCAACCAGATGCATGCCGGCCAGGCCCTCAAGGGCTACGACGCCGTCGCGTACTTCTCCGGCACGGCCGTCGCCGGGCGCGAGAACCTCACGGTCGAGCGCAGCGGCGGCACCTATCGCTTCGCCTCCGCGCAGAACCGCGACGCCTTCCTGCGCGACCCGGCGCGCTACGAGCCGCAATACGGCGGCTTCTGCGCCTGGGGCGTGGCGAACGGCAAGCTGTTCGACATCGACCCGGTCGCCGGCTGGGAGGTGCGCGACGGCAAGCTGTTCGTGTTCTTCAACGCGGCGGTCATGGGCATGTGGCGCGCCGATCGCGGCACGCTGTTCCCCCGCGCCGAGCAGAACTGGCCGCGCCTGAACGCCTGAGCGCGGGTGCCACCTCGCGCGCGGCCTCCGCGCCGCGCGCCCCACGATCTCCGAAGGAAACTCCCGACATGGACACCACCGATACCGCTTCGAACGATCCGGGTCGCCGCATGGCGATGCGCGTCGCAGCCGGTGCCGTCGCGGCCGGCGCCGTCGCCGGCACGGCGAGCGCGCAGACGCCCTCGCCCTATGCCGACCCGCCCAACCCCGCCCTGCCGCGCAGCTCGATGGAGCTGGTGCGCGGCCGCACCGCGCTCGTCGTGGTGGATCCGCAGAACGACTTCCTGACCGAGCGCGGCGTCGCCTGGGGCGTCGTCGGGGAGAGCGTGCGCGAGCACGGCGTGGTCGCCAACCTCGAGCGCCTCTTCCGCGCCGCCAAGACGGCCGACATCCCGGTCGTGGTCTCGCCGCACTACTACTTCCCGACCGACCATGGCTGGAAGTTCGAGGGCACGCTCGAGCGCGTGATGCACAGCATCAAGATGTTCGACCGCGCCGGCCCACTGAACATGGCGGGCTTCGAGGGCTCGGGCGCCGACTTCGTGGACATCTACAAGCCCTACATCCTCGACGGGAAGACGATCATCGCCTCGCCGCACAAGATCTACGGGCCGGAGCAGAATGACGTCGGCCTTCAGCTCCGGAAGCAGCGTGTGGACCAGGTGATCCTCGCCGGCATGTCGTCGAACCTCTGCGTCGAGAGCCACATGCGCGAGCTGATGGAGCAGGGCTTCGAGGTCGCGGTCGTCAGGGACGCGACCGCCGGCGCGAAGGTGCCCGAGGGCGACGGCTATCTCGCCTCGCTGATCAACTTCCGCATGGTGGCGAACGCCGTCTGGCGCACGGAGGAGGCCGTGGCGAGGATCCTCGCCGTCCGCAGCTGACCGCGCGGCAACCAGATCCGGATCGCGCCGCGGGCACCACGCCGAGAGGCGGCCCGCGGCGCGTGGGCGTCACCAAGTCTTCAGCACAATGGCGCACAGGGCGCCGTGGATCTTTGGAGGTCGACCTGCCGAAGATGACGAGCGAAGGCGAAGTCCTGCGGCGCCCGGGACCTTGGCGCCTGGCGTTGGCGCTGCTGCTGGCCGCGCTGCCCGCCGCCGCGCAGGAGACCGAGCGCATGCCGGTCCACGCACCGCAGATGGCCGCGCCGCGCGCCGCCCTGCCCGACGCCTCGGCAGGCACGCTCGTCGCAAGGTGGGTGCTCGTGACGGACCGCCTCTCCCTCGGCGTCGCGAACCCGC
This sequence comes from uncultured Acetobacteraceae bacterium, assembly GCA_964401305.1. Taxonomy (GTDB): domain Bacteria; phylum Pseudomonadota; class Alphaproteobacteria; order Acetobacterales; family Acetobacteraceae; genus JAIEOP01. The sequence goes on from CAYNYQ010000020.1 coordinate 12,607, forward strand.
AGGTGATGGCGGCGGTGACGATGGCGGTGCACGATTCGCTCAACTCCGCCGATCCGCGCTACCGGCGCTGGGGATCGGACGCGACGCCGGCGGCCGGACGGGGCGCGGCGGAGGTCGCGCTGTCGATGGCCGCCTTCCAGGTTCTCGCCGCGGCATTCCCGGTGCCGTGGCTGCGCGCGGAGGCCGAGCCCCTGCTGCTCGAGGTCCTGCGCGCGGCGTCACCGGCCGCACAGCAGGCCGGGCTTGCGCTCGGCCAGGCCGTCGGCGTCGCCGCCGGGGAGCGGCTCCACGCGCCGCCGCGGATCGCGCCCTTCTCCGTCGGCCTGGACGCCGGGCGCTGGCGGCCGACGCCGCCCTTCCTCCGACACGGCACGGTCGCGGAGGCCGCCCCGGTGCTGGTGCCGCTGCGCGACGGCCTGCGCGACGGCCTGCGCGGCGCGCCACCGCCGCCGCCCGGCAGTCCACGCTACCTGGCCGACCTCGAGGAGGTGCGGCGGCTCGGGGCGCGCGATTCCGCCGCGCGCACCGCGGCGCAGACGGAGACCGCGGGGTTCTGGGCGGGGCAGAGCAGCCAGCGCGGCTTCCTCCATCTCGCCCTCCGCCTGCTCCGCGAGACGCCGCCGGCCGGCGGCGCCTGGGACGAGGCACGCGTGCTCTCGGCGCTCGCGGTCGCGCTCGCCGATGCGGCGACGATCGCCTGGGCGGAGAAGGAGCGCCACGGGCATTGGCGCCCGATCACCGCGATCCGCGAAGGCGGCGCCGGCGTTGTGCCGGATACCGCTTGGGAGCCATTGCTGCCCACGCCGCCTCATCCCGACTACCCCTCCGGCCACGCTGCGGATTGCGGCGCGGGGGCAGCCGTGGTGGCCGCCGTGTTCGGTTCCGATCGCGAGGTGCTCTACGTCGCGATGGAGCCGCTGAATCAGCCAATGCGCCGCTTTGCGGGGGCGGCGGCGGCGGCGGAGGAATGCGCCGAGAGCCGTGTCCTGGCCGGTGCGCATTTCCGATTCGCTAACAAGGAAGGGCTCCGGCTCGGTCGCGAACTGGCTGCGCTGGCGCTCGCGCACGTCTCGCCACTCGCACGCCGATGATGCCTCCCGACCTTCGACGCTGGAAGGGCGCGAGAAAGGTTGCAGTCTGCCATCCCACGGCGCCACTCGAGGGGGCAGGCCCGACCTGCCGCATAGCATGAGAACTGCCGTCGCAATCCGGCACGTCGCGTTCGAAGATCCGGGCAGCTTCGGCCCGGCGCTGGCGGCGGCCGGCTATGCGTTGCACCTGCTCGACGCGCCGATTGACGACCTGCGCGGCACGGTGCCGGACCCGGCCGCCCCGGACCTGCTGCTGGTGCTCGGCGGCCCGGTGGGAGCCTATGAGGAGGACCGCTACCCCTTCCTCGCCGGAGAGCTGCGACTGATCGAAGCGCGGCTGGCGGCGGGGCGCCCGACGGTCGGCATCTGCCTCGGCGCACAGCTCATGGCCCGGGCGCTCGGCGCGCGCGTCGGGCCGATAGCGGGCGGGCAGAAGGAGATCGGTTGGGCGCCGGTCAGCCTGACAGAGGCCGGCGCCGCCGGGCCGCTCCGGCACCTCGACGGCGGGCCGGTGCTGCACTGGCACGGCGACACCTTCGACCTGCCGGCGGGCGCGGTGCTGCTCGCCTCCACCGCGGCCTGCCGAAACCAGGCCTTCGCCCTCGGGCGCCATGCGCTCGGCCTGCAGTTCCATCCCGAGGCCGGGGCGGAGGGCTTCGAGCGCTGGCTCGTGGGCCATGCGGCGGAGATCGCCGCCGCCGGCCTCGACCAGCGCGCGCAGCGCGCCGGGGCGGAGCGCCATGGCCGAGCCGCGGCCGTGCGCGGGGAGCGGCTGTTCGCGGCGTGGCTCGCCGCGGTGCCGGCGGAGACGCCATGAGCGACGCGGCGGCGATCCGCATGGTGCTCACCGGCCGCGCTGTGCCCTTCGGCCGGCCGGGCAACCGCAGCGCCATAGCCAAGCAGCCGGCGGCGGGCGCCGTGGCGCTCGGGCCCCTCGGCCTCGCCGGCGACGAGCAGGGCGACCCCGCGCGGCATGGCGGCCCGGACAAGGCGGTGCACCTTTACCCCGTCGCGCACTACCCCGCCTGGCGCGCCGAGCTGCCGGCCGGTGCGCCGCGCGACGCCCTGCTCGCCGCGCCGGGCGCCTTCGGGGAGAACCTCGCCCTCGACGGCGTGGACGAGACGACGGTCTTCGTCGGCGACCTCTGGCGCGCCGGCACGGCGCTGCTGGAGGTGAGCCAGGCTCGCCAGCCCTGCTGGAAGCTCGACCACCGCTTCGGCCTGCCGGGCATGGCGCGGCGCGTGCAGGCCACCGGCCGCACCGGCTGGTATGGCCGGGTGCGGGAGCCGGGCGAGCTCCGCGCCGGGGACACGATGCGCCTGGAGGCCCGGCCGCATCCGGACTGGCCGCTCGCGCGGCTTCTGCAGGTGCTGCACGGCCGCAGCCTGGACCGCGACGTGCTGGCCGCCATGGCCGCCCTGCCGCCGCTCGCGGCCTCCTGGCGCGCCCTCGCCGCGCGCCGGCTGGAGCGCAATGCAGTCGAGGACTGGACGGCCCGGCTGGGTGGCCCGGCCTGACGCCCCCCGATCACCACAGGAGTTCGCCATGCTGATCCGACGCGCCGACACGACGCCTACCGAGCACGCAGCCGCTGCCCCCTGGGAGAGCTCTGCGAAACGGCTTGTCGGTGCTGGTGATCGCTGATTCGCTTCGTGGGTCGGCAACGGTGGCGAGGCGGCGATGGGTCAGCGTCGGATTGGACAGGGAAGCCTCGCGGAGGCGCTGCTGCCTGCGGGTGCTGGCTCCAATCGTCGGCTGGAGCGCATCGTCGGCCTGATCGACTGGGCGCCGATGGAGCGCTTGGTCGCGCCGCTGCGCGCGCCGACGGGGCGGCCTGGCTACCCGCCGCTGGCGCTGTTCCGGGCACTGCTGCTGGCGCAGTGGTATCAGCTCTCCGATCCGGGCCTTGAGGAAGCGCTGGCCGACCGGTTGTCGTTCCGCCGCTTTTGCGGCTTCGGCCTGGATGACGGGACGCCGGACGAGACCACGCTGTGCCGGTTCCGTGGTGCGCTTGCCGAGCGCGGCTTGGCCGAGGCGCTGTTCGCCGAGTTGAACCGCCAACTCGACACGAAGGGCCTGGTGCTGAAGGCCGGCACGCTGATCGACGCCACACTGGTCGAGGCCGCCGTCGCCCGCCCGCCGCTCAGCGAGGGCGAGGTCTCCACCAAGGACCCGGAGGCCGGCTTCACGCGGCGCGGCCAGCGCAGCTTCTTCGGCTTCAAGGCCCATGTCGCGGTGGATCTCGGCTCGGACCTGATCCGCGACGCCATGCTGACCGGCGCCGATGTCGGCGACAGCCTCGCCGCCGATGGGCTGGTGCAAGGCGACGAGGCGGCGGTGTTCATGGACAAGGCCTACGACAGCGCGCCTCGGCGCGAGGCGCTGGCCGAAGCCGGCATCGTCGACGGCATCATGCATCGCGGTCATGCGCGCCGCCCGCTGGCGGCCTGGCAGCGCTGGATGAACACGGCGCTGGCGCCGATCCGCGGCCAGGTCGAGCGCGCCTTCGGCACGCTGAAGCGCAGCTATGGCTGGCGCCGCGTCCGCTACCGCGGCCTCATCCGCAACGGCGCCCATCTGCACCTGCTCTGCACGGCCATGAACCTCCGCCGCGCCGAACGCCTCCTCACCTGACAGGCAACGTGCGTCCGCAACCCGGCCGCCAGACACCGAAACCGAACACAAAGGCCGCTTCCAGGCCGCCGCCATGCCTCCATCACCCAATCAGGCGCGTTTCGCAGGGGTCTCCCTGGCTCGAGAGCGTGGAAGTCCCGGCCGGGATGGACTTGATCTTCCTCTCCGGCCAGGTGCCGCCGCGCATTCACGACACCGCCGGGCTCGAGGAGCGGGCCGCCTATGGCGACATGGAGACGCAGGCCTTCGGCGTGCTGTCGCGGGTGCGGACGAAGCTCGATGAGGCGGGCTACGGCCTCGGCGACATCGTCAAGCTCACCAGCTTCCTGGTCGGCCAGTCCGAGTTTGGCGACAGGCCGGACCTGGACGGCTTTGGGCGCGCCTATCGCCGCTTCTTCGGCACGCCGGAGCAGCCGCACCTGCATGCGCGCACGCGCATCCAGGTTGCGCGGCTGATGAACCCGGCCTGGCTCGTGGAGATCGAGGTGGTGGCCTCGCGTCCAGCGCGGCGAGCGGCGTCCGGCGCGCGGTGAGGGGGCTGGGAGCCGCTCCCCTGCCTTGGCGCTGGCGTGCGCCGCCCTTCCGCACTCTATCGCCGTCGTCCGTGGGATCACCGCGGCCGAGGCGCGAGGCTGGAGCGGTACGAAGGTCGCGCGATCGATGGCTGCGTGCGAGCGCCGTCCGGTTCGACGATGTATCCCTCCTGACGAGCGGCAACGGGGAGAACCCGCGCTTCTTGGCCACGCTACAGACGACTCGGCAGCACAGCGGCGCAAGCCGCCTCACGGGTGCGGAAGCGCGCGCGAAGCGGTCCGGCCCAGAAGGATGCCACACCCAGGAGGCAGTCGGCATGACGCAGATCGAACGACGCGCCCTGTTCGGTGCAGGGCTCACGGCGGGCACCGCCATCGCAGCCACGCTCGCCGTGCCCGCCCCGGCCGGCGCCCAGGCGCGCGCGGCGGTGCGCTCGGTCAGCGCGATGACGGCCATGCCCGACGGGCGGCTGGTGCTTGCCGACTGGCGCGCGGGCCGGCTCGTTGCGGTCGAGCTGCCCGCGGTCGAACCGGCGGCGGAGGGCGCCTTCAACGTCACCGACCTCGACGCCGCGCTGGCCGATGCCGGTGCCACGCTGCCGCTGCGCGCGAGCGCCATGGCCTGGCACGCGCCCAGCCGCCGCGCCGTGATCGCGCTCACGCTCGGCCGCGCGCCCGATGCGCCGCTGCGCCTAGCGCTGCTCGGCCGCGACGGGCGCGTCACCCTCTTCGACCCCGCGACCGCCGTGGCCGGGGCGCATGACCTCGCCGATCCGCCGGGCGAGGGCGTGGCGTGGGAGCGGATCTCGCTGCGCAGCCTGACCGTGACGGACCTGCAGGCGCGCCCCGGCGAGGTGCTGGTCGCGGGGCTGTCCAACACCGCCTTCGCCTCCACGCTGCGGCGCGTGCCCTACCCCTTCGGCGGCCGCGCCTCGGTGACGCGCATCGAGATGTACCACGCCGTCCACAACCAGATCGAAACCCGCGCCCCCGTGCGCGCCATGGCCGTGGTGGAGCTGGAGGGCGCGCCGCACCTGCTCGCCGCCTACACCTGCACGCCGCTCGTCACCGCGCCGCTCGCCGCGCTGCGCGACGGCGCGACCGTGCGCGGCAACACCATCGCGGAGCTGGGCTACGGCAACACCCCGATCGGCGTGCTGCCCTTCTCGCTCACCTATCGCGGCGAGCGCAGCGAATGGGTGCTGGTGGCCAACAGCTCCCGCAGCGCGGACCTCATCGCGCTGCCGGCCATCGCCGAGGCCCATCGCGGCCCCGGCCTCAGCACGCCGGTGCGCGTGCCCTTCACCACCCAGGCCGGGCTCACCACCATCGAGGCGCCGATCACCGGCGTCGTGCGGCTGGTGGACCAGGATGCGAGCTTCCTGCTGGCGCTGCGGCGCGAGGCGGCCTCGGGCACGCTGCAGCTCGTCTCCTTCCGCAAGGGCGCCTTCTTCCGCCTATCCGACCACATTAACGAGTACGACTTCCCAGGCTATGACTACCCGCCCGACGACGCCTTCCAGCAGGAGTACATCCGCCCCTTCCAGCGGATGCTGCGGACGGAGGAGGGCTTCCCGGGCCTCGCGCGGTGAGCGGCGTGGCGCTCTGGCCGCCCGCCGAGGCCTGGCCCGCGAACATCCTGCGCTTCCACCTCGTCTTCCCCTGGCCGATGGACGCGTGGCGCGCGATGGACCACGTCGCGCTCGAGGACGCGGCAGGCCGCCCGATGGAGGGCGCGCTGCTCGACCTCGAGCACGGTCTCTGGAGCCCCGACCAGACGGTGCTGACGGTGCTGCTGCATCCCGCCCGGCTGAAGACCGGGCTGGCCGCGGCCGGTCCGGTGCTGGAGCCGGGCGAACCCGCCTGGCTGCGGCTGCGCGGCGGCTGGACGCGCGCGGACGGGGTGCCGCTCGGCACGGATGCGCGGATGGCGCTCCGCGTGGGGGCCGCCGTGACCTCGCCGGTCACGCTGCCCGCGGCGCTGCACCCCGCCGCGCCGGACGCGCCGCTCGCGCTCGATTGCGGCCGCCCGCTCGACCTGCTGGGCGTCGCGGCGGGCCTCGGCCTGCGCGACACGGGCGGCCGGCCCTGCCCCCTTCGCGGCGAGCCGACGCCGCGGGGGCTGCTTGTCCACCCGCTCGCGCCCTGGCCCGAGGGCCCGTTGCGGATCGTGGCGGGCGCGGAGCTCGAGGATGTGTGCGGCAACCGTGTCGGCCGCGGCTTCGAGCGCCATGCGGCGTGAGGCGGACGGCCAACGCGCGATCATACTGCTTGTTGCCGATAGCCGCGCCGTGGACCGCGAGGTCCGTCGATGGGCGCTCCTGCTGCCGCCGCCATGCGAGGTCCGGGAAGGGGTACTACTTGGGTGCGACCAGTCGCGCTTGCGGGTGGACGATGTGAACAGGCGCAGGGGGACCCCGCCATCGGCGGCGGTGGGCAGCGGGCTGCTTCCGCCAGGCGCGTCTCGTGACACTGCGGTCCCCATGGGTCGCTGAAGTACGAACGCCAGAGAATTTCAGTCCCGGGTTCCCACCGCTGCTCCAATCGGTTTCCCAACGCCATTCTCCGTTTGACCGCCGGCACCGCTACACGCGGCGTTCTGCCGCGTTTTGACGGGCGGGGTTGATACTTCGAGGGTGGAACGACCCCCTTTTCCGTCTCACCAGGGCCATTCTCTCTCCGAAGCTCGGGACTTGGGCGATTGAGTCTACAAGCCTTAAACCCAGCAAAAAGGCCGATTTCCGGGCACGCACCTCGCTTGGGGTTGGGGGTGAGACCGCTCGGGCGATCGCCGCCCGGTTCCAAACCCACGTCGCAAGGCCCGAGCCTCCCCGAGAAGAGCCGCAAAATCGGGGTAGTCCGGCCTTCGCAATGACTGCGCAATCCCCATCCCTTTCTGTATTCTCCCGCCTGAGTTGCAGGGAGAATCGGGAATGGCGGGACGGCGGCGGGCACAGCCCTCAGGACAACAGGGCGCGCTGCCGGTCGAGGACTATCGCCATGCTGGCGCCACCCGCCCCAATAACCCGCCCGCCGCCATCGCCGCCGAGGGCCGGACTCCGCCGGCGCCGCGGACCAGCTACGCTTATTCCCCGCGGCTGGACCCGGCGCTGCGAGCCGACCCCTCCGGCCGGGCCGACGCGCTGCCGCCGCTGCTGGAGAAGGCGACGCGGGAGAAGCTGACCGCGGAGGAGGCCGCCTTGCTCGCCGAGGCGCTGCGGCGGCACGAGCCCTGGTTGGAATGGGCCGGCAAGCGGGAGACGCCTGGCTTCGCAGTGGACCCGGTGGCGCTGCACATCCATGAGCGCGTGAGTACCCAGGCCATCCTGCGGGCCGCGGCGCGGCAGGATGTGACGCGCGACCTGTTTGCCGACCCGACGCTGTCCTATGCGCAGGCGGTCAAATTCTACCAGCACGACGTGGACTGGGCGAACCGGCTGATCCTGGGCGACAGCCTGCAGGTGATGGCCAGCCTGGCGCAGCGCGAGAATTTCGCCGGCAAGGTCCAGATGATCTATCTGGACCCACCCTATGGCATCCGCTTCGGCAGCAATTTTCAGCCGGAAACGGGCAAGCGGACGGTGTCGGACCGAGAGGCTGACCTGACCCGCGAGCCGGAGATGGTGCGCGCATACCGCGACACGTGGCGCCTCGGACTGCACTCGTATCTGACTTACCTACGCGACCGCCTGGTGATGGCGAAGACGCTGCTCGCGGATACCGGCAGCATTATCGTTCAGATCGGCGACGAGAATGTGCACCGAGTTCGTGCGCTGATGGACGAGATTTTCGGCCGCGATAACCACTTCAGCACGATCACCTACCGCACGACGACGAGCGCCGGCGGGCCATCGGGGGCTGCTCAGTCCCTAGGCGCGGTAGCCGATACGCTGCTTTGGTATGCGCGTGACTCGAGCCGGATGAAGTATCGGGCGCTCTACCTGCCGAAGGGGTTCGGCGACGAAGGGGCATCAGCCTACTCCATTCTCGCGACGCCTGATGGCATGCGTAGGAGGATGACGCCAGACGAGCGATCCGATCCAGCGATTTGGCCGGAGAGTGCGCGCGTTTCCCGACTGGATAATCTGACGTCGCGGTCTGGCGTCGACACGACCCGATTTGAAATCACCGTCGACGGGAAGAAGTTCACGCCGCATCCATCAGTCTGGAAGACCGGCGTTCAAGGGATGGCGCGACTGCTCGGTGCCGGGCGCATCGGCCTCGCAGGCAACACGCCGAGCTATGTGCGCTACCTCGACGACTTTCCAGCCTTCCCCCTCACCAATCTTTGGAATGACACCAGCATCGCCGGCTTCGCAGCCGACAAAATGTATGTCGTACAAACATCCCCTCGGATCATCGAACGGTGCATTCTGATGGCCACCGATCCGGGCGACTTGGTGCTTGATCCGACCTGCGGCTCCGGCACGACCGCAACCGTCGCGGAGCAATGGGGGCGTCGCTGGATCACCATCGATACCTCCCGCGTCGCGGTGGCGATCGCCCGACAGCGCCTCCTGACCGCGAAGTTCGATCACTATCGTCTCAAGGACGAGACCAAGGGTGTCGCCGGCGGCTTCGTCTGCAAGACGGTGCCGCACATCATGCTGCGCTCCATCGCGCAGAACGCTGCCCTCGACCCAATCTTCGCCAAGCATGACCCCATCCTCGACGCGCGCTTGGCCGACCTGAACGCGGCGCTGTCCAAGGTCGGCAGCAACCAGCGTAGTCACCTTGCCGGCAAGCTGATCGCCAAACAGAAGGCGGAGGGTAAGCGCGCCGTCACCGAGGCTGATCGCCGCCGCTGGGACCTGCCGAAGCCGCCCGATGGCTTCCAGCATTGGACAGCGCCGTTCGACACCGACCCGGACCACCCGGAAGAGCTGGCCCAGGCCATCACCGCATACCGTGCGGCGTGGCGCGCAAAGCAGGAGGAGGTGGACAAGGCCATCGCCGATGCCGCCGAACCGGAAGACCTGTTGGACCAGCCGCAGGTCGTAAAGGGAGTCACGCGCGTCTCCGGTCCCTTCACGGTGGAAGCCGTACAGCCCGCCGAGACCAGCCTCGACGAGGCCGCCCACGAAAGCCTGATCGACGGCGCACCGGAAACCCTCGACGAGACCTTCACCGGCGATGCCGCGGGGCGTGCCGCCGCGGAGCCGCAGAATGCGGAAGCCTATCTCGACCAAATGATGCGCCTGCTAAAAATGGACGGGGTACGCTTCCTCGACAATCGCGTGATGAAGTTCTCCCGCCTCGAACCACTGGGCGCCCGCTCTCAGGCCATTCACGCAGAGGGGCGCTGGGCACCGCAGGGCGAGACAGATGCGGATGCCGAAGGGCGCGCGACGGTCGCAATCGCCTTTGGTCCGCAGTACGGACCGGTCACGGCCAAGCAGGTAGAGCAGCTGATCCGCGCCACGTCCCGCCGCGGCTACGACGAGCTGGTCATTGCCGGCTTCGCCTTCGATGGCGCCGCGCAGGCGGCGATCGAGGAAGCCGAGCACCCCGAGCTTCGCGTCCACATGGCGAATATCCGCCCTGACGTGAATCCGGGCATGACCGGCCTGCTGAAGGATGCCCCGGCCGCGCAGCTCTTCACTGTCTTCGGCAAGCCGCGCTCGACCCTGGAATCGGTCGGCAAGGATGAATGGCGCGTGATGATGGAGGGCGTCGACATCTACGACCCCGTCTCCAATACGGTCACGCCGAGCCGCGCCGATAAGGTGGCCGCATGGTTCGTGGACAGCGACTATGACGGTCGCAGCTTCTGCATCACCCAGGCCTTCTTCCCGGACAAGGATGCCTGGTCGAAGCTGAGCACTGCGCTGAAGGGCGTGGTGGATGAGGAAGCCTTCGCTGCCCTCTCCGGCACCGTCAGCTTGCCCTTTCCGAAGGGAGAGCATGCCTGCGTCGCGGTGAAGGTGATCGACCCACGCGGCAATGAGGTGATGCGCCTGCATCGGCTGGAGGGCTGAGCCGATGGCAAAAGCGCCCCCGCAGCAGCAGGACATCCCGATCCAGCCGGTCGAGCGGCCCATCCTCTGCTCGCCCTACAAAGAGCCGGACCAGCACTGGAAGTACGACACCGTCACCGGCGCCGCGCGAAAGGAGCCGGGCCGCCGCCCCGCCTCCTATTGGTACAAGACGGAGCGGACCGGCAGCGCGCAGATGTCGCTGCTGGCGCAGGAACAGCAGGACGACCTGCCGCTGCCCAACCTGCTGCGCGACGATGTGCGCCGCTGGCGGGAGGCCGACTACCGCGGCGCCACGCTGGCGACGCGCGAACTGCTCCGCCACTGGAGCCGCGAGGATCGCGAGCGCCGCCTGTTCTTCGGCCAGCGCGAGGCCGTCGAGACGATCATCTACCTGGCGGAGATGCGCTTCACCGGCCGCACCAGCCGCCTGCGCTTCGCGCCGAAGGTGACGGAGGAAGATCTCGGACGGCTGCTGACTGGCGTGCGCCCTGGCCCGGCCTTTCAACTGGCGCAGGGCGCCGAGTTCTTCCCGACCCTGGTGGACAAGCCCGCCGACCCCTCGCTGAAGCCGCTGCGCCGGCTGGGCACCAAGCTCGCCACCGGCAGCGGCAAGACGCTGGTCGCGGCCATGGTGATCACATGGGCCTTCGTGAACCGCGGCATCAGCCCGGAGAGCCGGGAATACCCGGACGTCGCCCTGCTCTGCGCGCCGAACCTCACGGTGAAAGAGCGTCTGGGCGTGCTGAAGCCAGACGCGCCGGACAACTACTACGACGCATTCGATCTCGTGCCGGCAAAGTGGCGGGCGCTGCTCCAGCGCGGGACCGTCATTGTCGAGAACTGGCACCGCTTCGCGCCGGAAAGCCCGCACAAGGACGGCGACAAGACCTATGCCGTCGTCGACAAGGGCGAGGAAACCCCCGCGGATTTCCTGCGCCGCATCCTGGGCAGCGCGTCGGACCGGCTGCCGATCCTGGTCATCAACGATGAGGGCCACCATTGCTGGCGGCCCGCGCCCGGTGTGGCAGTCGGCTCGGGTCTATCCGGCGACGACAAGGCGGCGTTCGAGGACGAAGCGCAGGAGGCGACCGTCTGGGTGGACGGGCTCGATCGACTGAACGCGGCCGGTGGCGACGCGCCAGGCATCTCCATGGTGGTGGACCTCTCGGCTACGCCCTTCCGCATCAAGGGCAGCGGGTATCCCGAGGGCCAGCCCTTCCCCTGGATCGTCTCCGACTTCGGGCTCGTGGACGCGATCGAGAGCGGCATCACCAAGATCCCGCGCCTGCCGGTGCAGGACACCACGGGTCGGCCGGACCCGCGGTACTTCCGCCTGTGGGAGGCGATCCGTGACGGGCTGCAGCCTGGCGAGAAATTGCCCGGCCGTTCCGGCAAGCCAAAGCCGGATGTGGTCTGGCGTGAGGCGCAGGGCGCACTGGTGCAGATCATGGGCCAGTGGAAGGAGCGCTTCGAGCGCATCCGGGCGGCGCAGCCTGGCGTGGACCGGACGCCTCCCTGCGTCATCATCGTCTGCGACAACACCGATATCGCAGAGGAATTCTACCGCCGGATCAGTGGCGAGCAGGTGATCGAGACGGTTACCGAGGCGGAGGTGCAGGAAGTTCTCGAAGAGGAGGAGGGCGAAGACGAGGCGCCCACCACCAAGCGCGGAAAGAAGCCGAAGCCGCGCACCGTGTACGGGCAGGGTGAGGTCTTCCCCGAGCTATTCAGCAACACGGCAGAGCGGAAGGTCACCATCCGTATCGACAGCAAGCTGCTGGCCCAGGCTGAGGCCGGCGGCAGCGGGACTAGCAAGAAGAAGGCCGATGCGGCCGAGGAACTGCGCCGCGTTGTCGCCACGGTCGGCAAGGCCGGCGAGCCCGGCGAACACGTTCGCTGCGTCGTGTCGGTAGCCATGCTGACGGAAGGCTGGGACGCCAACACCGTCACGCAGATCCTCGGGCTTCGTGCCTTCACGAGCCAGCTGCTGTGCGAGCAGGTGGTGGGCCGCGGTCTGCGGCGGATGGACTACAAGCCGGACCCCGCCACCGGGCTGCTGACCGAGGAATACTGCGACGTCTACGGCGTGCCGTTCTCCGTCATCCCGTTCCGCGGGCGGCCGGTGAACAAGCCCGAGCCGGACGACACGCCGCCCAACCTGGTGAAGGCGCTGCCCGAGAGGGCCGCGATGGAGATCCGCTTCCCGGTTGTGGAGGGCTACGCCTTCGCGCTCCGCCGCAATCTGATCCGCTGCGATGTCGGCGCGATGGAGCCGCTGCGCATCGAGCCCAACCGCGAGCCCACCGGCACCTTCGTGCGGCCGCAGGTGGGAGTGCAGGTCGGCGGCGGCATGGCGGAGACGCAGTCGCCCTTCGGCTTCCACCAGCAGAACCGCGAGGCCTACTACGCCTCGGTCCACCTCCAGACGATCTTGTTCCAGGCGGCGCAGCGCATCGTCGAGGAGCTGACGCAGGCCGGCACGTCCGGTGCCGAGGGTCGGAAGCGGCGCGTGTTTGCGCTGCAATCACGGCACGCCCTGTTCCCGCAGGTGTTCCGCGTGGTCGAGGAATACGTGCGTCGGAAGGTGGACTTCAACGGCGCGCCGGAGCCGGAGCTCGGCCTCGAGAAGTACGCGCGGCAGGTGGTGGAGCGGGTGCGCGATGCCATCCAGCCGGACGACTCATCCGGCGAGCCGCCGCTGCTGCCCTTGCTGAACCGCACGCAGGAGATTGGCAGCACCGCGGGTGTAGAATTCCGCACGAAGCGCCCCGTCTTCGCGACGATGGCCAGCCACATCGGGCACGTCGTCGCCGATACCGCCGCATGGGAGCAGAGCGCAGCGTTCCGGCTTGAGCAGGCGGCGCAGCAAGGGCTTATCCGTTCCTACGCGCGGAATGAGGGTATGGACCTCAGCATCCCGTATGAATTCCTCGGGGTCGACTACGGCTACGAGCCCGACTTCCTCGTGCGCATGGCGACACCGGATGGCGAGCCGGATCTGACGCTAGTGCTCGAGGTCAAGGGCTTCGAGGACAACCAGACGACCGCCAAGCACGAAGGCGCGCGACGCTGGGTACGGGCGGTGAACAACTGGGGGAAGCTCGGGCGGTGGGCGTTCCACGTGTGCCGGAACCCGCAGATGCTGGAGCGGGATCTGGCCTACCTCGTTCAGCAGACACCGGCATCAGCCGCCTGAGCATGACGACCTCGGCTGGTTCATCGTCCCTATTCAAGTACGCGGTTGACGACTGTGATGTCGAAGACCGCAAGGCGCTTGTCGCCTATCGCGACAAGCGACGTGAATGGCTGGAGTGGTTGCAGGGAGATCCGCGGAACAGCATCAACCGTCAGCTCTATGGCATGATGTGGGACGATGCAGCCTTCCGTGCACTAAACGAGGCACGCCGGTTTTCCTCGCCGACACACCCCACAGGCGCAACCGCGCCGCTGCTGGCTGGCCTCATCGACCAAGGCTTCGTGGCGACGCAGATTCTAGCCATCGCGCGCTTGGTGGACCACCGGCGAGATGTCATCAGCCTGCGCCGACTACTCGATGACATCGAGGCCCACGCGCACCTGATCACCCGGGAGACCTTCGTTTGCCACGACGGCCTACCGTTCGATCCCGTCGCCGCGGAGCACACCTACTGGAAGCGCGAGGGATGGCCGCCCTCGGGCGGGCTGATTGGCCTCCCGACCGAAGGTCCCGACGCGTTCGACATCTCACGCATGGCACACGAGGCGTTCGACAAGATCGCAGCGTCGGGCCCCGATCCACGCACCCGCAGCGACTGCATTGACCCTGCTGTGTTCGCCCGTCTGCGTGACGCCTTGGCGACGCCGGAGGTCGCTGCAATCCTCCAGCTTCGACATAAATTCGTCGCCCACGCCGCCGATGCCACGTCGCGCGGAAAGGCCGGCATCGAGCGCTTCGGCATTACCTTAGATCAATTGGAGGCGGCCCAACGCGCTCTGGTTCAGGCGGCGCAGCGGATAGAACTTGACCTCCTCTGGGGCAGTAGTCGTGGGGTAGTTCCAGTGCCGCAGTACGACCAGTTCGCCAAACTCGACCTCCCGGTTGTGCCGCCCGAACGGATCGAGGAAATGGGCGGGTGGTGGCATGCGCACTGCGACGCCCGCGAGGCCTGGACCCGATCGACTAGCTAGCTGCGGCGACTGGTTGAGTGATCTCAGACCCAAATCGCATAGCCAGGATCTCGGCCAGCCGGACCGCGGCATCTTCGGACGCTAACTTCGCCAGCACTTGGATCCCGGCAGAACGCGGGCGCTCATCCATTTCATAGACAAAGTAACCGAAATCGTCACCCAGTCCCTGAATTTCGGCTTCCTGAAGGATGCTTTGCGATAAGGTTGAAACGCACAGGGTCCGATTCGCGCCTAGCGTTGCAAACCAGCAGAGGTCATCCATGGCCAGATCTCCGATACGGGAGCGGAGCAGCCCCACGATTTCCGCCAACGAACTCGCTGCCTACATGGTCGCGAGCGAGGTCGGCCGCGAGGGAATCATTCAGAGGGCTCGCTGGCAAGGGGCCGCTGCGGTGGTCCGCTATCGAGATGCAAGGCGCGCCATGGTGCGCTTTCTCGCGGATGTCCATCGGAGTCCGCAGATCCTGCTCGATACGCGGGACCGGCTGGAGGCCCAGGCGGATGACCCCGCCGCCCGCCCCTTCACCCGCGAAGACGCACGCGCGTCAGTGGCGGCTTTGGATGCATTCCGGGCGGGGCTGAACGAGTTCGGCTTCGGCGGCTTACGCTTTGAAGTTGCTCCAACCAACCTCAGTCCGCTGGATATCGAGGCCGTTGCGGTGACTGTGTCACTCGATCTCGTTGTCCGGGCAACGGACCGACGGCGTGGTGATCTGGTCGGCGGTGTCCTTTTCAGACTCTCCAAAGGTTCGGACGGCGAGACCGACGCGGCTGCCGCACGACGACGGGAGGTCGGGATGTATGCGGCAACACTGGTTCACATGGCCTGCGCAGAGCAGCTAACGGGCTTCGGAGCGCCATCGCCATCACACTGCTTTTCGGTGGACGTTCAGCGGCGGGAGCGGCATCGGGCATCCAGCCAGTATCTCACCAGAGAGGCAAACCTTCGGGCCGCGTGTAGAAGTATCCGTCGCGCTTGGAATGACGCGACACCCCCTCCCGGCGTTTAGCCATTTCGGGGCGGCGCGGACATTTGCGCAACGACGGTGCGCTGCCCTGTCCACTCGGGTGGAACATCGACGCGCATCAGATGCAGACTGACCGGCAGCCCCCCGTCCAGCATCCCCTGGATGATATCCGGCGCAAGCAGAGTGAGTTGAAGCAGGCGACCGAGGTAGCCGCGATCGATGTTCTCGGCGGCAGCCATTTCGGTGACCGAGCCGTAGACCCCATTGTCGAGCATTCGCTGATACCGGAACGCCCGCGCCAGCGCCTTGACCAGGGCCGGATCGGCCCGCGTCGCGACGGGCGCCACGCCATCGGCCATCGGGGTCACGACCGTCTTCCGTCCCGACCTGTGCCGGATGGCCAGAGGTACCCGGACCGTAATGCTGGTCGCGCTGCTCATGCTGCCGCCGCCAGCGCGCTGGGCGAGATCGCGGTGAGATCGCGGACGAGACCGCCCAGCCCATCCAGGCGCAGCCGAATGTCCGCGCCGGCCGGCCCGACCACCACCCTATCCACCAGCGACCGCACAATCCGCGCCTGCTCCGCCGGGAACAGATGCTCCCAGAGCGGGTCAAGCCGATGCAGGGCGTCCTGCGTCTCACCCTCCGTAAGGTCCAGCGCATCCTTGCGCGCGGCCCGCCAGGTGCCCACCACGATCTCCGGCTGCCGCAGCAGCGCCCGCACCTGATCCACCACCGCCGCCTCGATCTCCGCCGCGGACACCCGGCGCACGATGCTGGCGTCGCCGGCGGCATCGCCCTTCAGCACACGCTGTGCCACGTAGTAGCGGTAGAGCCGCCCGTTCTTCCTGGCGTGGGTCGGCGACAGCGCCCGGCCATCCACCCCGAAAATCAGCCCCTTCAGCAGCGCCGGCGTCTGCGACCGATTCTGGTTGGCGCGCACACGCGGGCTGATCTGCAGCACGGCATGCGCCCGATCCCACAGATCCCGCGGCACGATCCCCTGGT
>CAYNYQ010000021.1:0-28524 GCA_964401305.1 uncultured Acetobacteraceae bacterium
AGGCAGCCAGACGACGTCGCCGAGATGCAGCACGACCACGCCGCCGGCCCGCCAGACGCCCCAGCCGCGCATCGGCTCGGCGTCGTTGATCAGGCCCGCCTGGTGGCACTCGGCGACGATCCACCGGCCGAGCGCGCGCGTGGAGAACCATCTGGTGGGGTTGCCGTCCTTGTCGAGCTGCACGAAGTGCCGGATCGCCCAATCCGTGGCGCCGCCGAGCAGCGAGACCAGAATGGCCCCGTTCTGCAGCTTGTCCTCCGCCACCTCGCGCAGCTCGCCGGCGGCGTTGAACAGCCGGTAGCGGCCGCCGCGATGGCCGAGAGGGCGGATGGGGCAGTCGGCATCCGTGCCGGAGGGCGGCGCGCCATCGGGAGCGCGCGGCGCGCGGCCCTGCGCCACCTGGGCGTGCGCGGCATCGAAGGCCGTGTCGAAGTCGTGGCCGGAGGCGCTCATGCCATGGCCGCCAGCAACGGCGCGTCGGCCGTGATGCGCTCGCGGGCGAGGCGCGCGTATTCCGGGTTCATCTCGCACAGCGTGGCGCTGCGCCCGAGGCGGTCGGCCACGAGGCCCGTGGTGCCGGCGCCGCCGAAGGGGTCTAGGACGTGATCGCCTGCGCGGCTGCCCGCCTTGATGCATCGTTCCGCCAGTTCCGGCGGCATCGTGGCGAAGTGCGCGCCGCTGTAGGGCTGCGTTGCGATGGTCCAGACGTTGCGGGCGTTGCGGCTGTGCCACTCCTTGTCCGCAACCTTGTGGAACCCGTCGCGGATTTCAAAACCCTTCATGCCGGCACCCTTCACAGGCGCCGTGTTCCCAGCAGATCGGCCGGTGCCGTCCTCCGCAATCGCCTCCGCATCGTAGAAATACGCCGCGCGCTTGCTCAGCAGGAAGACGTGCTCGTATGCGCTCGTCGGCCGGTCGCGGACGCTCTCCGGCATCGGGTTCGGCTTCGCCCACACGATGGCGCTGCGCAGATACCAGCCGTCCGCGCGCAGGGCGAAGGCGAGAAGCCAGGGGATGCCGAGGAGGTCCTTAGGCTTGGCGCCGTAATCCAGTGCCGCAATGCCCTGCTTGCCAGGGTTACCACTGCCTTCCCGATTTCCGCCGCCACCGATGTCGCGCCCCGCGTCATTTCTGCCTAGCGTCTTCTGCCCGCTTGCCGCGTAGCTATCTCCGATGTTCACCCATGCCGTGCCGTTGTCGCGCAGCACCCGCCGCACATCGCGGAACACGTCGACCATGCGCGCGATGTATTCGTCCGGCGTCGGCTCAAGGCCGATCTGCCCGGCCACGCCGTAGTCGCGCAAACCGTAGTAGGGCGGCGACGTAACGCAGGTTTGGAAGGTGCCGGCCGGCAGCGAGCGCATTGTATCGAGGCAGTCGCCGTTGAGGATTTCGACGCTCATCCGATCCGCCTTTCCGCCGCTGCCTGTAGCACCGCGCCGAGCTCCAGCGGCGGCGGCGCAGGCGGCAGCGCATAGATTCCGCAGAGCCTGGCGATGCGCCGTGCGGCGCGGCCGTATCGCTCGCCCCACATCAGCGCGCCGAGGCTGATCAGGCAGTCGCCGCGCACCGCATGGTCCGGCGATCGCCATGCGCCGTCGCCGGCGCCGATGTCGATCAGCACCATGGCAAAGGGCCGATCCTTAGGCGCTTGCATGAACAGCACCTCGGAATCCCGCATCATGCGGTTGACCTCCGCGACGGCCGCACGCGCCCGCACCTCGGCCAGCGCATCGGCGCCGGACGTGCCGCGGGCTTCGATGGCGCCGGCCTCGCGCTCGGCCGCGACCGCGCGGGCAACCTCGTCGTTGATGATGTCGTCAGGCCACCCACCATCCGGTACGCGGCGCGGTAGCGACCAGTCAATCCGCCACCCATACGCAGCCATAAGGCGGTACGCCCTGGCGCCCGGAGTTTCCGCGTCGCTCATTCCCCGCCCTCCCGCTGCTTGCGCTTCCACTCCGCCAGCCACGTCTCCCGATCCTCGGGCGCGGACCTGTCGGCCGGCGCGGCGAAAGCAAGCGCAGCCGTCGCCTCGCACCATATCGAGTGCCGGTGCGCCTTCTCGTCCATCGGCGGCTGGGCGGCTAACGCCCTAATCCTCCGCAGCGCCGCCCGCAGCCGATCCATCTCGGCGGCGGCCTGCCGCAGCACGTCCGGGCAATAGACCGCGCGCTCTTGTGCCATCAGGTCTGCCGCCTCGCGGAGCCGCTGAAGGTCGGTTGGTTGGTCAGTCATCGCTTGCTCTCCATCTCGGAGCAGCCGCGCATGATAGCGGCTGCCAGCGTGCCGGCGCCGGCAATAACCAGCGACGTGGTGATGGCGCCTTCACGCAGCGCCGCCAGCACGAACAGCGCGACGCCAGCCGTATAGAGGCGCCAAGCGGGGCTTAGGCGACGGGTCGATTGGTCAGCCATTGCGAAGCGCCTTCACCACGGCAGCACGGCATTCCGGGCAGCACGTCAAGCGCCCTTCCGCCCGGCCGTTCAGGGCTGCGTGGTCCACGTCCTGGAACGCAAACACGTTCCTCGCATCGCGCCCGCACCACGCCCTCGCTTCCGCGGCGGTGTCGCGGATGCACGTCACCCACTCCGGTCGGGTCTGTCTCAGTTCATCGCTCATTAGCGATCTCCCAAGCCCGCGCCGCGGCCTCCGCGACGGTCGGGAAGACGGGGCACTCCTCCCACTCGTCGTGCACCAGTACCTCGCGGCCGGGGCCGTCGTTGATGATGCGGAAGCCCGGCGGCAGCGCCGCCCGCAGCCGCGCCACCTCTGCGCTGTCGTCGGCCATGTCAGCGGTCCCCCGGGAAGTCGTCGCCAGCAAGCGCGGCCAGATCCTCCGCCGTCGCGTTCTCGGCCGGCACGACGTCGCGCGTGGGCTGGTCGAGCTGCGCCTCGAGGCCGTCCAGCCGCCCGCCGCTCTCGTCTCCCAGCAGCCCGGTCGCGGCCTCGCTGGCAACCCGCGGGTGGTCCTCGTCCACGCGCTCGCTCGCCTGCACCAGGCGCCGGTCGCCGTCCCGGTCCGTGCTCAACGGGAGCCGCTTCATCAGCCGGCGCAGCACGGTCTTCCGCGCCATCTCGTCGGGCCAGGCGCCCCACGGCCCTTTGTCGCCGCTCGCGCTCGCGCCCTTCACCTTCATCACCTGCTTCCACGTCATCGCCTCGTGAATGCGGGTTCCGTCGCGCAGCACGGCGATCGCGTAGACCGCAATCGGGGGCTGGCCGGCATCGACCGCGTCGAGCACGCGCTCGTGGACAATCCGGTCATCGTCGCCAAGCACAAGCCGGAAGGGCTCGCCGCGATAGACGACCTGAGCCTGAAGGCTGGCGATTTCGCCGCTGTTCCGCGCGAGCTTCATCAGCCCGGCGACCATCGGCATCCATTGCGGCTTCCCCTTGAAGAGCACGATCGCGCCTTCCCGGCCGTCCGGCATCAGGCCGTCTTGCGCCGACCGCAGGCAGGCCGTGAGCAGCGCCATGTGATCGGCACCCATCAGGTCGCGGTTGCTCTGCACGGCCGTCAGCACGACGCGGCGGAAGCGGTCGAACCCGACGTGTTCGGGCAGCGCGGCGCGGATTGCCGGCTCCAGGGCATCGAGCTTCGCGCCGAACTCGCGCGGGCCCGGGCGGGTGGTGACGCTCATGTGGCCTTCTCCGTGACGATGAGCCGGCGCGCTTCGGCGCGGCCTGGCAGGGTGGTGCCGACCATCTCGGCGGTGATCTCGACCGGCGGCTTCTCGGGCGTCACCGCCTGCGCGATGCGGAAACCTGGCACGCGGGCCCACCGATGCCCGCCGAGCTTGGCGAGGAGCCGGTTGCGGGCCTCGGCCTTGCGCGCCGCGGCCTCCTTCTCCTCCGCCTGCGCCGTGAGGTATTCGGCGGCGAGGATCGGCGCCTCGTTGTCGGCGGAGAGGTCCGCCTCTTCGTCTTCCACCTCGGGCACAAGCTGCTGCAAGGTGCGCCGGGCGCTGTCGCTGGCGTCGGGCTGCGGCGGCTTGCGGTCGCGGATGCTCTGCCAGAAAGCGGCCACGCGCTGCTCGATCGCCGCCATGATCTTCGGCCGCGGGAAGTAGCGGTAGATCCGCAGGTCATTGCCTCCGACGAGCACGGCAATCGCGCCCCATGCGAAACCGGTGGCGTAGAGCTGCGCCTGAAGCTGAAGCAGGATGTGCATGGGCGGCTCGTCTCCCCAAGCGCGCCGATGCACGAGCCAGTCCGCGTTTTTCAGCTCGAGCACGCCGGGCCCGGCCAGCCCCGCCTCGCGCTCCTTCGGGCCTGGGGCGGCGATGATCCGGTCCAGCGTCGCGCCGACACCGTTGCGGCTGGCGTATTGGCCCGGCTGCACCGTCCACCCTTCCTCGTCCGCGGCGGCCTCCGCGATCGCGTCCTCGAGGCGCAGGCCCCACCGGACGCGCGGGTTGTCCACCTCTTCGCGGGGCACGATGCCGGCCTTGACGTGCCAGAGCGCGAAGAGGCCGGGCGCATAGTCGGGCTGGGCGCCGAAGAGCGCGGCGACTTCGCTGGCGCCAATGTGCGTGGCGCGCAGGGCGTGCCAGGCCTCCGGGTCGGCGGGGATCGGATAGAGGGTCATCCGAACGCCACCCATCCCAGCGCCAGCCAGAGCGCCCCGAGGCCTGCGGCGATAACGCGCACCCACCGCAGTCCGCGCGGGTCGGGCCGCGGGTCGAAGGGGCCGCGCGCCATCATGCCTTCGCCCTCTGCTTGATCTCGCGCCACACCGCGGCGGCCTGGCGGCGGGCGTCGATCGCCCGGCCGAGGTCGTGCTCCGCGATCATCACCCAGGCCAGCGCGCGCCACGCCGCATGCTCCGACAGCTTCTCCGACCGCAGCCGCATCGGGTCACCTTCGCGCAGGGCCCGCACGGCGTCGTCGTAGCTGTCGCGCCGGGCGAGCCAGCGTGTCGCGCGCCGCATGCGCTGGTCGAAGGTCCTGGCGTTCTTCGCCGCGGCGCGCACCGCATCGGCACGGAGCGCGGCGACGATCTCGGGGTAGAGGCGCATCACGCGCCCACCTCGTTCTCGAGGTCGCCCAGCAGCTCGGCCAAGTCGTTGATCAGGACCTGCGCGCGGGTGGCGCGGATCTCGTCGTTGCTCATCCGATCGAGCGCGGCGGCGCAGCGCGTCAGCCGGCGGGTCAGGGTGAGGTCTTCGCGGTGCGACGGCGCGTAAGCCGCGCTGACCGCCTCAGCCAACGCCTCGCCCAAGCGGGGCGGCGCATACGGCGGCTCGTGCATCGGGGGAGAGAAGGACATCGCGGCCTCGCTTGGTTGGCGAGGCAGATTGTGCGCTTACCGTTCGCGCCCGTCAATCAAATTGTGCGGCTACCGTTCATCTTTCGCGGGGCGGCGCCGCAAGCTTCTCCGCGAGGTCGGCCAGCACGGCAAGGTCGCCGCTCTTCAGGCGCTGCATCGCGGTCATGAGGCGGTGCATTTCGCGGGCCGCGGCGGCGTCTGTCGGGGGCGCTGATAGTTCTGCAACAGTAATGCCGTAAGCCTCTGCAATCGCAGCGAAGGTCTTATCGTCCACGCCGCTTTCGCCCTTCTCCCAGCGCATCACGCTAGTGTGGGTCGTTCCGAGCTTGTTCGCAAGCTCTTGTAGCGTGATGTCAAAATGACGCCGCCACGCCGCGAGGTGGGGCCGGTCTGGGTGCTTCTTCTTCATGGGCCGATGCTCGCACAACCGGCGCCGGAGCGCGCTGCCGCTAACCGTGCAAAATCGCTTGCGCGTCGTGAACGGTTGCTGCACAATCCCGCCATGAGCTTCGCACAATACCTTTCGCAGCCGCGCGTTCGGGCCGTGCATGTGGCGCGCGAGCTTGGCGTCTCGCACACCACCGTGATCCGGTGGCGTGATGGGCAGGTGCCCGCCGAGCGGGTGCGTGCCGTGTCCCGGGTGACGGGGCTGTCCCCCCATGAGTTGCGACCCGACCTCTTCGATGATCCACGGGCGCAATCTGTGCCGCAGGACGCCGTGCCGTGCATCGCGCATACGGGTGAGGCGGCCTGATGCCGGCCGACCGCGAGGCCATCCTCGACCTCTGGGCGGCGGGCCAGTTCTCCGCGTCGCACATCGCGCACAAGCTCGGCGGCGGGTGCACCGCGAATGTCGTGGTCGGCATTGTCAGCCGGGCGCGCAAGGCCGGCGACCCGCGGGCGAAGGAGCGCGGCAGCCCGATCCGGCGCGAGCCGCGCGCTCCGGGCGAAACGCCGCCGCGGAAGCGCACCCGGCGCTCGCTGGCCGGCGCCGGTGGCGTCGCCCGCGCCGTCGAGCAGATGCAGCGCCCGGTCGCCGCACCACCTCCGCCACCGCCGCCGAAGCCCGCCGCGCTGCCGGTCCGCGTGACGCACCGCGAGTGCCAGGCGGTGAACGGCGATCCCAAGGACACGGGCCGCTGGCACTACTGCGGCGCGCCGACCGTCCGCGGCGCCTTCTGCGCCGAGCACGCGGCGCGGTTCTACGCCGCGCGCGAGGACAAGGCGGCATGAACCGCCTCCTCGCCATGGCACCGGTCCGCTGCGACGTGCCGCATTGCGAGCGGGCGTTCTTCGCGCTGGGCGAGACCCGGTGCGAGCGGTGCCGGCACATCGCAGCGTGCGTCGAAGACGTGCGCCGGCAGCGCGCGGCGGTCTACTGGCTGGACTGGTCGGCTGATCGATCGGACCGCGCGGCGCGCACGAAGCGCGAGCACGCGCAACGGCTGCGGCAGTGGGCACGATGACCGACATCGACGCCTTCCTCGAGGCCGAGATGGCGCGCGGCGTGCAGCGGCTGCGGCTGCGCAAGCCGCGCGTGGCGAAGGTGGCCAAGCCGAAGCGCGGCAACCCGGAACGCGACGCGCAGAAGTCGGTGGTCGCGTGGCTGCGCAAGGCTGGCTGCATCGTCGCGGCCAGCGTGAACGAGGCGCCGGCCGACGCCGCAGATCCCGACAAGCGGGCGCGGTTCTACGCCAGCCGCGCCCGGGCCGGTGTGCTCAAGGGCTGGCCCGACCTGACCTGTATTGCCCCGGGCGGGCGCGTGTTCTGGGTCGAGATGAAGAGCGCCAAGGGCCGCACCACGGCCGCGCAGGACGCGCTTCACGCCGACATGCGCTCGCGCGGCTGCGTCGTGCTGGTGGCGCGCGACATCTGGGGCCTCGAGGCCGAGCTGGCGCGGGCCGGGATCGGCCTCACGCGCACGCCGCTGCGGCGCGCGACGCCGGTGGAGCCTTTGGTCGGAGGGGATCATGGATAACCTGTTTCTCGACAGCCCGCCGGATCGGTGGCGCGTCCAGTGGAGCGACTACAGCGACCACAAGGTCGGCACGAAGAGGCCGCGCACCCAGAGCCTCTACTTCAAGACGCGTGATGAGGCGCTCGCCGCCAAGGCCCGGCTCCGCGAGCAGTCGGCGGAGATTATAGCGGCCGTGCGGCCCGTCTACGCGCGCCGCTGACGCCATGATGGACGCGCTCGACCTCTGCCGCCTGCTGCGCCAGCGGTGCCGCGAGGCCGGCGGGCAGCGCGCATGGGCCGCGGCGAACGGCGTCTCCGAGCAGTACGTCTCGGACGTCCTCAACGCGCGCCGCGAGCCGGGCGAGACGATGCTCCGGGCGCTCGGGCTGCGGAAGGTGGTGCGCTACGCGGAAACGCGGAGTGCGGCGGCATGATCGCCGCGCTCTACGTCGAGACGGGCGGCTGCTACTTCGGCCTGCCGGGCGTCGATCCCTGGGACCAGGCGCGCGACGCGCGGCTCTACGCGGGGCCGTGGCCGGTCGTGGCGCATCCGCCCTGCCAGCGGTGGGGGCGCTTCTGGCACGGCAGCCCGCGCAAGCCGCACCAGTTTGCGCTGGGCGACGACGGCGGGTGCTTTGCCGCCGCCCTGGCCGCGGTGCGGCGGTGGGGCGGCGTGCTCGAGCATCCGGCCGACAGCAAGGCGTGGGAAGCGCATGGGCTGTTCAGGCCGAACCGGAGCGGTGGGTGGGGCATCGCAGACTGGCGCGGCGGCTGGACCTGCTACGTCGAGCAGGGGTTCTACGGCCACGCCGCGCGCAAGGCGACGTGGTTGTATGCCTGCAAGGTCGATCTGCCCGCGCTGCGCTGGGGCCAGGGCGAGCAGCGGCTAGACCCCAAGATGGTCGAGCGGCACGGATACGAATACGCGCGCCGCAAGGGGCTCGTCTCCATGATC
This sequence comes from uncultured Acetobacteraceae bacterium, assembly GCA_964401305.1. Lineage (GTDB taxonomy): Bacteria > Pseudomonadota > Alphaproteobacteria > Acetobacterales > Acetobacteraceae > JAIEOP01. The sequence continues at coordinate 8,185 of CAYNYQ010000021.1, forward strand.
GGCGGGAAGGACAAGAAGGCGAAGCGCAATGCGACGCCGCTACCCTTCCGCGACCTGCTGTTGAGCATCGCCGCAACCGCACGCGCGGAGGCGGCCCATGCAGCGTAACGCCACCTTGGCCGGGCCGGGCACCGCGCGCTCTCCAAGCGCCCATTTGCGGACCGTGCGCTCGTCCACGTCGAGCGCCACGGCTGCGGCACGCTGGTTTAGGCCAAGCGCGGCGATCGCTGCGCGGAACTCGTCAGGCGACATTGAACAGCGCCTTGGCCTGCTTGGCGGTGAGCTTCTTGCACTCGAAGACCAGGTCGCCATCGAGGAAGGCGCGCACCGGACCGTTGAGCGCGCTGCGCATCGCCTGATCCTTGATGGTGGCGAGGTCGGTGCCGGCGGGGATCTGGCCTTCAGCGCGGACCTGCCAACCATAGCCGCGGTCCAGTTCGATGCGGAGGGTCATCGGGGCTGCTTCCTTGCTCATGCCCCCTTGATAGGCCCAATGGGCCTACCTGTCAACGGGGTTTCGGCATGAGCCTCCGCGCGACGACCTGGGCCTGGGCTGCGCGGGCGGGCTCGCCCACGGCGAAGCTGGTGCTCTTCGCGCTGGCCGAGCACGCGGATGAGGTCGGCATGTGCTGGCCGAGCGTCGCGCGGCTGCGGGCCGGCACGGAGCTGTCGGAGCGGGCGATCCGAACCGCGCTCCGGGACCTCGAGGCGGCCGGGCTGATCGCAACCGAGGCGCGCGACGGGCAGGTAAGCCGCTACCGCCTCGCCATCGCTTCCGGCCCCGTACCCCGGCAGGACGCGCCGGGGTCGAGCGGCATGACCCCGGCATCTCCCGCCGGGGTTACCCCTGCACCTGCTGCCGGGGTTGCCGATCCTACCCCGGCACCTGCTGCCGGGGAGGGGGGCATCTCCTGCCGGGGAGGGGGGCACGACGTGCCGGGGACCCCGGCACCTGCTGCCCCCGAACCGTCAAGAACCGTCAGTGAACCGTCAGTGAACCGAGAGAGAGAGGCGCCGCGAGGCTCGCGGCTGCCCCGCGACTGGTGGCCGGTCGGAACCGACCAAGCGTTCGCCCGGGACCTGGGGCTCGACCCCGAGGCCGTGGCCGACACGTTCCGGGACTACTGGCACGGGCAGAGCGGCCAGCGCGCCACCAAGGCCGACTGGTCCGCGACCTGGCGGAACTGGTGCCGCCGTGACGCCGAGCGCCGGCCGCAGCAGCGCGCCCCGTCGCAATCGAAACTCTCCTGGATGATCGAACCGGAGGCCATGCCATGACCGAGATCGTCGCCCGCACGGCGGCAGGCGCGCCCGCCATCCCGCCGCACCTCCCGCTGCCCGCCATGCCGGAGCCGGTCGCGCGCTTCGTCCGCGGCCTCGATGCCCACGCCGCAGAGCGCGCCCGGTTCCACGCAGCGACGCCGGAGCAGCGCGAGAGCATGCACCCGATCGCGCCGACGATGCCGCGCCTCTCCGAAGCCGAGCGGGCCGAGGCCGCGCGCGTACTGGCGCAGATGGCATCGCCGCTCGCGCCCGTGTCCCTCGCCACGCTTCGCGCCTGGCTGGCGCCGGTCAACGCGGGCTGCCGGAACCCGCAGGACCAGCGCGACTTCGAGATCCGGCTTCGCGGCATCTGGACGCTCTGCGAAGACCTGCCGGCCGGCGCCTTCACCGCCGATGCCCGCCGCGGCCTCCCCGAGTTTTTCCCGGCGGCGCTGGACGTGCGGAAGGCGGTCGAGCCGAACGCGCGCCGGCTACGCGCGACCGTCGATGCGCTCGAGCGTGCCCTGGCACCGCCGCCGCCGGCGCCGCTGGCCGAGGATCGCCGCGCACGGACGCCGGAGGAGATCGCGGAGGTCCGGGCCCGCGCCCGCGCCGCCGCCGCCGAGTTGCGCGACCGCGAGCCGCCGGAGCTACGCAAGGTCCGCGAGGCGCCGATCAGCCCGGCCGCGCTGCTGGCGTCCTACGAGCGCGCCGCGGCGGCGGGCAACGCAGCCGCAGCGATCCGCGCGGCGATGCTTCGGGAGCAGATCCGTGGCTGACGGGATGCTTCTGCCGGCGCGCAAGCCGATGACGATGGGGGGGCACCAAAGCCCCCGCGCGATCACGACGACATGGCTGACGCCGCTGCATGTGCTCGCCGCTCTCGGGCCGTTCGACCTCGACCCCTGCGCCGCTCCAGAGCCGCGCCCATGGCCTACCGCCGGCGAGCACATCACCGAGGCCGCCGATGGCCTATCGCAGCCCTGGCGCGGCCGGGTGTGGCTGAACCCGCCATACCACGGGCCGACCGCGCTCCGGTTCATGCGCCGCATGGTCCAGCACGGGCGCGGCACGGCGCTGTTGTTCGCGCGGACCGAAACCGCGCTGTTCTTCGAGACGGTCTGGAATGCCGCGACGGCGCTGCTGTTCCTTGAAGGGCGCCTGACGTTCTGCCGGCCGGACGGCACACCGGCACGCGCCAATAGCGGCGCGCCTTCGGTGCTGATCGCCTACGGCGCCGATGATGCCGCGCGCCTCCATGGCTGCCGGCTGCTGGGCCAGTTCATTCGGCTGAGGGAGAGCGCCCATGGCCGGTGACGCGAAGACGACCCGGCGGCGGCGCAAGCCTGCCGAGATCATCGCCGGCCGCGTCTACCGCATGGGGTTCTGCGGCGGCCCTAACGGGCGGCTGCTCTACGTGTCCCGGGTGGACCCACCCAAGGGACGCTCTATCCGGTGGGTGGCGACGCACGAAGTCGGCGAAAATACCTCCGATCGCCCCCTCCTGTATCCCTTGGGGCAGTTCATGCGTGAGGTCTACGCCGAAGTGCCGAGGGTGGTGCAATGACCGAAAAGACGACCCTGAGCCTACCTGCCGAGTTCCGCTACACGCTCTATGCGTCGGTAACTGATGCGGGGCGTGTGCTGCTGTGGGATGCAGCGGCCCGCCGCCGCCGTGATGGCGGCTTTGTCGCCGGGGCCTCCGGCGACACTCCGGCCGAGGCTCTAGCCGCGCTGGCGAAGGAGCTTTGCAATGAGTGACAAGATGACCGACCCCGAGATGGCGCTTCTCCGCGCCTGGCACGCCAGCGCCGCGCCCGGGCAGTCCGTGGTGCTGTCCTGGGCCACGCTCGGCCGGCTGCTGCCACACGCCGCGCCGCTGGCACCACGCCGACCCGCGCACCGCCTCGACCGCGAGGCCGCGCAACTCGCACCAGACGGAGATGAGGCATGAGCGAAGCCGAAACCCTGCGCGCCGCTATCACGGTCGCGCTCGCCTACCTCGACGCAGGCTATCCCGGCGAGGCAGCAAAGGCGCTCCGCGAGGCCAAGGCGACGCCGCCAGAGCCAACGGGGCTTGAGGAGCGCGGGGCGTGAGCGAGGCAGGCCAGCGGCGCGGCAGGCCGAGCCTCTACGCGCCGGAGGTGGTCGCGGACCTCTGCGAGCACCTCGCCGCCGGCGGCCTGCTGATCGAGTGGTGCCGGCAAGACGGGCGCCCGGGCGTCTCGACGGTGTACCGGTGGATGGAAGCGCACCCGGATTTCCGGGAAGCGTATGCGCGCGCGAGAGAGACCGGGCTGCACGTCATGGCGGAGGAGGTGATCTCCATCTCCGACGACAGCAGCGCGGACACGATCACGGATGACGACGGCAAGGCGAAGCCCGATCACGAGTGGATCGCACGGGCGAGGCTGCGCGTGGACAGCCGGAAGTGGTTGGCGTCGAAGCTGCTGCCGAAGGTCTACGGCGACCGCCAGCAGCTCGACGTGAACGATGCGCGGCCGTTGGCGCATGTGCCGCCGGACGTGCTGGTGGCGGCCCTGACCGCGCTGGCGCGGCAGGCGGAACCCGAGAGCGAGGAAGGACAAGGCGGATGAATAGCGTTAGCGGCGCGGACATCGCGCAAGCCAATGCATGGGATGCAGTGATGGAAATGCAAGCGTTGCGCGAACGCGTGACCGCGCTCGAAGCCAGGGTCGCTGCGATTGAGGCCGCTGTTTCTGCGCCCGAGCCGGCGCGGCAGAGCGTGGGCGAGGAGGACAAGGCGGATGGCTGAACCCAAGGCGGCCCGGCAGATGGGCGAGGTCGAGGTGCTGGCGCGCACGCTCTACGGCGAGGCGCGGAACGGCGGCAGCGGCGGCATGACGGCCGTGGCGCATGTCATCTGCAACCGCGCGCGCAACCCGCGCTGGTGGGGGCGCGACATTCGCAGCGTCTGCCTGGAGCGCGCGCAGTTCTCGGTCTGGTGGGAGCGCGACGCGAACCATCTGCGGACGATGGCGGCGACGACCGCGGACCCGGCCTATGCCAAGGCGTGGGCGATCGCGAACCAAGCGGTGCAACTCCGTCTTGGCGCGGACCCGACGAAGGGCGCGGACCACTACTACGCCCCGGCGGGCATGGCCGATGGCCGGCCGCCGCGGTGGGCCGACGACAGCAAGCTCACGCTGGAGGCCCACGGCCATCGCTTTTACCGCCTGGAGCTGCCCGCGCCGGTGGAGCCCGAGCCGCACAAGCCGCGCACGCCGGTGGCGGTGTCGGTCGTCGGCGCCGTCAGCGCGGCCACGGCGGCGGCGCAGGGGCTGGAAGGCCTGGACTGGCGCGTCGCCACGGCGCTGATCGTCGCGGCGGTCGTGGGCGTCATCGCCTGGCGCGTGCTCGATGCGCGGCGGGAGGCGCGGGCATGAGCGCGCTCGAGGGACTGACCCAGCGGGATTGGTTCGCCGCGCAAGCGCTGATCGCGATGGGTGACAGCACGCCGTATGTGCCGTCTGACGCCCGCAAGGGGCCGACGCCGACCTACTCCGACCCGGAGGGCCAGCGGCTGCGCGCCGAGTGCGCCTACGCGCAGGCCGACGCGATGCTTGCTGCGCGGCGGGAGCGGGCAGCGTGATCGACTTCGGCGGCATCCTGGCCGGCATCGGGGCGCTCGTCGCGCTGCTCGGCGCGGTCTGGGCGAAGGGGCGGGCAGACGCGGGCCGCGCGGCAGAGCTGCGCCGGGCCCGCGAGGCAGAGGCAGCACGGGAGAGGGCAGAGGATGCGAGGCGTGCGGCGGATCGTGATGCTGGCAGCCCTGGCGCTGCTGACCGGCTGCGGCGGGAGTGGTCGCGTGACTGACGGGTGCGCCGGCTGGGCGGCCATTCGCGTCACGGCCGCCGACGTGTTGAGCGAAGGCACGGCGCGGCAGGTGCTGGCGCACAACCTCGCCGGCCGCGCGCGGGGGTGCTGGTGATGCCGCTTCCCTCGCGCGAGACCCTGCTCCGCTACGGGCTGACCGAGGCCCAGTGCGACGCGCTCTTTGCGCCGGACGCGCCGCCGGCGGCGAAGCCTGATCCTGAGGTGGGGCCGGTCAGCGCCGCGCCAGCCCTCGGCTTCATCACGCGCGATGACGTGCCGAAGATGCTTCTCACGCCGGGGCCTGTGTTGGCATCGCCTCAGCCGCGGCCGTGGGTGTCGATCACCGCGCGCGTGCCTGACCCGGCGGCGGTAGAGCGGCGCAGCGGCGGGAACCCGATCCGGTGACCAGCCACATCGCCGGCATGATCGCGGACCACGCGCGCGAGCGGGCCGCGGAGCGCATCGGGCGCGACCTGACCGACCACGAATGGCTGATGGTGGTCTGGGCGATCCTGTTCCGCGAGGCGGTCGTGGTGGCGGACAGCCATCTCGGCCGCGTGGTCTACGCCGTGGCGCTCGGCGCCGTCGTGCTGCGGGTGGTCTGGTGCCCGCTGCACTGCGTCGTGGTCACGGTGCTGCCGGAGCGCGACCGCGAGGGGCGGCGCGTGGGCACCATGCCGGTGGGGGCGGGATGCTGAATTTGCCCCCGGCCCTGCTGCGCGCGGAGATCGAGGCGGAGCTCGCCTACCGCAAGCTGGCGCTGTACCGCCCGTATCCCAAGCAGGTCGAGTTTCACCGGCTCGGGCTGTCGCACCGCGAACGGCTGCTGATGGCCGGCAACCAGCTCGGGAAGACGCTGGCCGGCGGCGCTGAAGCGGCGATGCACCTCACGGGCCGGTATCCTGCGGGGTGGGTGGGGCGGGTCTGGCAACGGCCCATCATCATGTGGGCGGCCTCGAACACGGGCGAGAGCACGCGCGACACGGTCGAGCGCATGCTGCTCGGCCGGGCCGGCGCGCGCGGCACGGGCATGATCCCGGCGGAGTGCATCGCGGACCTGACGGCCAGCCGCGGCGCCGCGGACGCCATCGCCACGGCGCGCATCCGTCACGTCTCGGGCGGAACATCGGTGCTCGTCTTCAAGACGTATGACCAGGGGCGCGAGCGGTGGCAGGGCGAGACGCTCGATGCCGCGTGGTTCGATGAGGAGCCGCCGCCCGAGATTTACGATGAGGGCCTGACGCGGACCAACGCGACCGGCGGCATCGTGTGGATCACCTTCACGCCGCTGATGGGCATGACCGACGTCGTCGGGCGGTTCTTCCCGGAGCCGACGACGCCGGACCGGGCCATGGTCCTGATGACGATCGAGGACGTGCTGCACTACACGCTGGAGCAGCGTGAGCGGATCATCGCCAGCTACCCGGAGCACGAGCGCGAGGCGCGCGCCCGCGGCATCCCGACGCTCGGCTCCGGCCGCGTCTTCCCGGTGCCCGAGACCATGCTGCGCGAGCCGGCGCCGGAGATCCCGGTCTGGTGGCGCCGCATCTGCGGCCTCGACTTCGGCCACGGCGACCACCCGACCGCGGCGGTCTGGCTGGCGCTGAACCCGGAGACGGACACGGTCCACGTCTATGACGCCTACCGCAACAAGGATCCGGGGATCGTGCTGCACGCTGCGGCGCTGCGGGCGCGCGGGGACTGGATACCGATCGCCTGGCCGCACGACGGGTTGCAGACGGATCGGGTCTCGTCGGAGACGGTGGCGGGGCACTACCGCAACGCGGGCTGCAAGCTGCTGGGCGAGCACGCGACGCATGCGGACGGCGGCATCGGCGTCGAAGCCGGGCTGGTGGACATGCTCGAGCGCATGCGCACGGGCCGGCTGCGGGTGGCGGAGCACCTGGCGGACTGGTGGGAGGAGTTCCGGCTCTACCACCGCAAGGACGGCAAGCTCGTGAAGGTCCGCGACGACCTCATGAGCGCGACACGGTACGGCGTGATGATGCTGCGGTCCGCGGTCGCGGAGCCTGACACGCGCCGGCGGCGGGCGCCCGATGCGCCCTATGACCCGTTGAGGTGGTGAGATGCGGCAGCATGGAGGGTGGACCGATGGGCGACGCTGAGCTGGTGGCGGACTTCCTGCGCCATGTGGCGGCGAACGGGTCCGGCGCCATAACGCCATACGGGCAAGAGAAAATCGAGAAACTGGCGGCATACCTGCAAGCGCACGCCAAAGAAATAGACCGGGGCAAGGGCTGGCATTGCGCGGCAACGGAGGCGCGGGGCGAGTACGAGGCCCAAGAGGATCGCAGGAAAAAGGCGAAGGCAGAGGCTATAGAGATGGAAAGGCGCATCCGTGCTTTGCGGAAGCAAGCGCGCGCCTTGGCCGAGGGGATCGATACTCTGGACGCGCGGAAAATCCTTGGCGCGCTCCGCGCGGTTCGCAAGGTGCGCTGATGCCCAAGCGGTCTGTGATCTCCCCCGCGCTGGTGAGATGCCGAAGCGGTCTGTGATCTCCGCCGCGCTGGTGGCCGAGGTGTCGGCGCGGCGCGCTGCGGGCGAACCCTGGAAGGTCATCGCGGCCGACCTCCGCCGGCGCGGGCTGCCGTGCGACCGCTCGACGTGGTGGCGCCATGATGTTGCGCAACGTCGCGGCGCTGGCGCGGCGCCTTCGCAGCATGCAACGGCGGTTGCATGACCAGCAACGTGGACCGCTACGGGCCGCTGACGGCCGAGGACGTGCTGGCGGTGCTGCTGCGCGCCCGGGCGGCGGACCATGACGATTACCGCGCCCTGACCGGCCGGTCGCTGGCCGAGGACGCGGCGGCGCAGGCGGTGGAGCTGGCGCAAGGGGCGCGGTTCGGCGCGGTGGTGCGGGATGCGGCGGGCGAGCCGCAGGTGGCGCTCGGCGCCTTCCCGGCGCCAATCCCGGGCGTCTGGACCGTCTGGCTGCATGCGACGGATCGGTGGCCGGAGGTGTGGCGCGCCGCGCTGCGCTTCGTGCGCCGGACGGCGCCGGCGATGCGCGAGGCAGGGGTCCGGCGGGTCCAGGCTTTCGTGGTGGGCGCGCGGCCCGAGGCCGAACGGTTCCTCGTGGCGTGCGGGCTGGCTGAGGAGCGGATCGAGATGGGGCGCCTTGCGGTGGACGGCCGGCCGGTGTCGGTCCTGGCCGGGTTCCCGGCCTGATGGCGGGCGGCGGCAGCAAGGCGGCCTCGCGCGCCGCGGCAGCGCAGGCCGAGGAGCAGCGCCGGCAGACGGCCGCGCTCGAAGCTTTGGTGGTCGAGCAGCGGCAGGCCTTCGCGCAGGAGCGGGCGCGGCTGGACGCCGAGGCCAGCGCCAGGCAGGCGCAGGCGGCCGAAGAGCAGCGGGCATTCGAGCAGCGGCAGACGACGGCCGCGGCCGAGGCGGCGAAGGCCGAGGCGGAGAAGGCGGCGAACGAGCAGCGGATGCTCGAAAGCAAGCGGCGCGGGCGGGCCAGCACGATCCTGACCGGCGGGGGCGGCACGGGCGACACGCTCGGGGACAGCGCGGCGGCGCCGGGGCTGCGGGCGGTGCTCGGGTGAGCAACGCGAAGGAGCTGATCTCCCTCGACGCGCGGCTGCGCGGGAAGCGCACGAACCTGGACGTGCGGTGGCAGGAGATCGCGGAGCTGATCGCGCCGCACGAGGCCGATTTCACCATCACGCGGGCCGAGGGGCAGTTGCGCGGCCTCCAGCAGTACGAGAGCGCGCCGGCCGTGGCGGCGGAAAACCTGGCCGGCGGGCTCTGGGCGCTGCTGACCAATCCCGCCACGCAGTGGTTTGCGCTGCGTCCGATGGACGCCTATCTCATGGAGGACGCCGACGTTGCGGCGTGGCTCGAGACGGTCCGCGGCCTGATGATGCGCGAGTTCGACGCGCGCGGCGGCGCCTTCTACGCGCGCATGCTCGACCTCGACCGATCGATGGTCCGGTACGGCACGGGCGGGATCTACTTCGACCGGGCGCCGGACGGCTCGGGCATGCGCTGGTGGTCGCCGCCGCTGCGCGATTGCGTGCTGATGGAGGACGACGAGGGCCGGCTAGATTTCGTCTCGCGCAAGTGGAAGTGGACCGCGCGGCAGGCGTTCGCGCGCTGGGGCTCGCGCACGCCGGAGATCGTGCGGAAGTCGCTGGACATGCACCCGGATAGGGAGTTCTCGTTCCTGCACGTCGTGCGGCCGAACCGCGACATGGAGCCGGGCCGGCGGGACATGCGCGGGAAGCCCTGGCGGTCCTGCTACGTCTCGGTTGAGGCGGGCGATGTGATCGAGGAAGGCGGGCTGGACCGCAACCCGTGGGCCTTCGGCCGCTGGGCGCCGATGACGGGCTCGCCCTACGGCTACTCGCCGGCGATGGTCGCGCTGGCCGACGTCAAGACGCTGAACACGATGGCGAAGACGTTCCTTGTCTCGTCGCAGAAAGCGGCCGACCCGCCGCTGCTCGCGCCGGACGAGAACGCCATCATGCCGGTGCGGATCCGGCCGGGCGGGATCATCTACGGCGCGGTGGACGCGCAGGGCCGGCCGCTGATCCAGGCGCTGGAGCATCGCGGCGCCTTCACGCTGACCGATGCGATGATCCAGGCGAAGCGCGATGCGGTGCGGCAGGCTTTCCTCGCGGCGCAACTCGAGATGCCGGACCGCCCGAACCGGACGGCGACCGAAGTCCTGCAACGCGAAGAGGACCGCATGCGCCTCATGGCGCCGAACCTCGTGCGGATGCAGAGCGAGGTGCTGGACGCGGTCATCGGCGCGGTCTTCGAGGAGATGCAGGCGGCCGGGGCGTTCCCTCCGCCGCCGCCGGCGCTCGACCGGGCGGTGGTGCAGGTCGAGTACGTCTCGCCGCTGGCGCGAGCGCAGCGCGCGAGCGAGGGCCAGGCCATCCTCCGGGTCTTCGAGGGGGTGCAGACGCTGGCGGTGGCGCGGCCGGAGGTGCTCGATAACTTCGACCTCGACGCGGCCAGCCGGAAGCTGGCGGAGACGCTGGGGCTGCCTGGCAACCTGCTGCGGGATCGGCGCAAGGTGCTGGCGCAGCGCGAGGCGGCGGCCGAAGCGGCGGCAGCGGAGCGCGAGCGGCAGGCGACCGGCGAGGCGCTTGACGCCGTGCCCAAGCTGGCCGGCGCCGCGGCGCAGGCGGAGCGGGCGCCCAACGTGCTCGCCGCGCTGGGCCTCGACATCGGGGCGCCGGCATGACCGACGCCGAGGTGCTGGACGCGGCCTACCAGTCGCAGCTCGCGCCCGACCATCCCATGGCGGCGCGCATCTGGGCCGACCTCGCGCGGGTCTGCCACGCCGGCGAGACCACGCATGTCCCGGGCGACCCGACCGCGAGCGCGTTCCGCGAGGGCAAGCGCGCGGTCTTCCTCTACATCGCGGGTCGCCTATCGATCCCCCTGACGCCGAGCCCCTGAGCCATGCCGACACGCGACCTCGCCGCGAGCGCCGCCGCGACCGATCCCAATCCGGTCGTGCTGTCCTGGCCGTCCATGCGGGCCGGCGACGACGGGCAGCCGCTGGCGTGGACCCGCGGCTCGGTGCTGCGCGAGGTCACGGTCACGGGCACCTTCGGCGGCGCGACGGTGCTGCTGGAGGAGAGCAACGACCGCGAGACCTGGACGCTGGCGACGACGGTGGAAGGGCTGCCGGCGCAGGCGCCGCGCGCGCCGCGCGTCCCGACGTGGAACGGCGGGCACACGTTCCTGCTGGCCGGCGGCGCCGTTCCTCCGGCCGCGCGTCTTCTCGGGCAACCCGACGACGGAAGTCACGGTCACGGTGCGGCAGGTGCCGGCGGCGGCGGCCACGGTCACGACGCTGCCGCCCTACACCGGCTGGCCCGACACGGGGCGGTTGACGCGCTTCGACCTGTCGCTGTACCGCGGGCAGGACCTGGCGGCGGCTCAGGCCGGAAGGATGACGTGCGGCACCTCTACTGGGATGGCGCCTGGCGCAACTCCTCCGGCACACCGCTCGGCACGCTGCCGATTGCCTGGACGGCCTGGACGCCGATCGTCACAAGCGCGGCGCCCGACAACTTCGGGGATGTCTGGATCAGGGACATGTACCGGAACCCGGTGACGGGCCGCATCTTCGTCGTCTTCAACCGCTTCGTCACGGAGACCGACCATCGCCACTACTGGGGCTGGTGGAACGGCGCGCGCTGGCAGGTGGTCGAGATCCCGGGCGCGGTCTCGGCCGCAATGCCGCCGGTTGAGGAGCAGTACTATTCGCCCGGCTCGCACCTCGACGCGGAGGTGGAAGGCGACGTCTTCATCTCGCTGGGCGACGACACGGCATGCGACCTCTTCCTCTACAGCACGCGCGACTTCGGCGTGACGTGGACGCGGCGCCGCATCTCGCCCGTCGCGGTGCCAGGCGAGCGATACCGCGGGCAGAACTGCCGGCCGGTGGTGCCGCAGGGGCGCGATGACCGCGCCCGCGTCATCTGGTGGCACGGGCAGATGACCTATTTCGACGCGGACGTGCCGGACGGGCACCGCGCCTTCTACCTGACCTGGGGAGAATGACATGGCGACCATTGCGATTGCCTCGGTCGAGCGGTTGCTGCCGGGCGGCATCCTGGTGGTGTGGGAGCCGCTGCCTGCGAACGGCGACGACGGCGCGCCCTTCGAGTGGGTGCATGGCATGGCCGACATCTCGGTCCAGTCGGATGGCACCTTCGGGACCGGCGGCGCCTGCGCGTGGCAGGGCAGCATCGACGGCACGACGTGGTGGGCGCTGACCAACCGCGGCACCGCGACGGCGACGAGCTTCACCGCCGCGAACGGGAACAACATCAACGGCACGCCGCGGTTTATCCGCCCGCGCCTGACCGCCGGCACCGGCACGATCGCCATTGTCGGGCGAGCCTGCTTCATGCGGGCGCGCCCGGCCTGAGCACGAGGAGCGCATGAGCGAAACCGAGACCGCCCCCACCGCCCCGGCCGCGCCGCCGGCGACCGCCATCCTGGGCGACGCGCCGCCGCCCGCTGCGCCGCCTGCCGCCGGCTCGCCGCCGGCCGTGCCCGAGTGGCTGGCCGGGCTGCCCGACGACCTGAAGGCCTCGCCCGTGCTGACGCGCTACGGCGATGTGGCGGCGCTGGCGAAGGGGCACCTCGAGGCGCAATCGCTGATCGGCCGGAAGGGCGCGGTGCCGCCGAAGGAGGGCGATCCGCCGGAGGTCGCCGCGTCCTGGCGCGCGGCCATCGGCGTGCCGGAGAAGCCGGACGGGTACGAGATCGCGGTTCCCGAGGGCACGGCGCCCGAGACGTGGAACGACGGCACGACGGCCACGCTGCGGACCTGGGCGCACGAACTCGGCCTGACGCCGGCGCAGGCGCAGGGCCTGGCCGAGCGGTACGCCGGCCTCGTGAACGGCGCGCAGGCCGAGCAGTACGAGGCCATGGAGACGGAACTCCGGCAGGAGTGGGGCGCGGCCTATGACCGCAAGGTCAATGCGGGCGTCCTCGCGGCGAAGGAGTTCCTGTCGCCCGAGGCGCGCGCGGCGCTGAAGGCGGCCGGGCTGGCGAGCAACCCGCATGTCATCCGCGCCCTGGTGCGGATCGGGGAGACCATGGCGCCGCATGACGGCGCGGCGGGCATGGGCTCCGGCAGCGGCGGGCCGTTGACGCCAGCCGAGGCGCGGGCCGAGGCGGCGCGCATCCGTCAGCAGCCCGGCTATCTGAACCGGCGCGCGCCGGATCACCGCCAGCTTGTGGAGCGCGCGACGGAGCTGGAGCGCATGGCGCTGGTCGGCTCCTGACGTTGCGCAACATCGGGCCGCTTGCTGCCAAGGCGGCCCGTCATGTACCGCGAAAATGCATCGCGGATACCCGGCACGCGCCGCCCCGCTGACCGCCCGAAAGCGGGCCGCGCGGCTGGCGCGTCATCCGGCAAGGCAGCGGATCGGCGTTCCGCCGGCACCCCCTCCGACCATCGCAACGCAAGCGAAAGGTCGCCGGGGGCATGTCCCAGCAGATCGAACGTCACCTCGTCAACCAGTTCTCGGCCAACGTCGCGCTGCTCGCGCAGCAGATGGAGAGCAAGCTCGTCGGCGCCTGCCGCAACGAGACCATGAGCGCCGAGGCCGCCTTCTTCGACCAGTGGGGCACGGTGAACCCGGTCGAGCGCGTCACGCGCCACGGCAAGACGCCGATGACCGAGGTCCCGGCGCAGCGCCGCCGCGTCATCGCCCGCGATTTCGAGCTGTCGGACATCATCGACAAGCAGGACACGGCGCGGATGTTGTCCGACCCGAACGGCGCCATTGCCCGCACCTTCGCGGCGTCGATGGAGCGGCAGCGGGATCGCGTGATCCTCGAGCAGGCCTTTGCCGCCGCGGCGACCGGGAAGAGCGGCGAGACGACCGTCAACTTCCTCGCCGGCAATCAGATCGCGGTGGACTACGTCGAGGCCGGCGCTGCCATCAACTCCTCGATGACGATGGGCAAGCTGCGCCGCGCGCGCGAGCTGCTGATCAACGCCGGGGTCGAGGATATGGACCTCTACATCGCCTGCGGGCAGCGCGAGATTTCGGCGCTGCTGCGGACGCTGGAGGTCACCTCCTCCGACTTCAATCAGGTGCAGGCCCTGATGAGCGGCACGCTCATGAAGTGGATGGGCTTTAACTGGATCATCGTTTCGGAGCCGAGCCCGGCCATCGTGCCGCTCGACGCGAACGGCCATCGGCGCATCCTCGCCTGGCACAAGCCGGGCATGCTCTACGCGCCGCTGATCGAGAGCGAGATCGACGCGGCTCCCGATCCGACCGTCAGCTTCAACACCCGGGTCTACATGCGCGCGAGCTTCGGCGCGACCCGGATGGAGGAAGCGCGCTGCGTCGAGATCAAGTGCCACGCGACGGTCTTCTGAGGAGGCTGACCCATGCCCTTCGCCAATGCAGCCTCCGCGGGCGTCGTCGCCGGCGGCCCCAAGCTGGTCCCGGTCAACCTCGGCGGGACGGTCAAGGTGGCGCTCGCCACCTTCACCTTCTCCTCGGACGCGATCGGCACATACACCGCGCCGGAGCTTCGCTTCCCGGCCGGCGCCGTCATCCTCGATGTCGGCTTCAACCTCACGGCCTCGGCCGGCGGCACGGCCACGCTTGCGCTCGGCATCGCCGGCACCGCGGGCAAGTACCGCGCGGCGGCGACGCTGACCACCACCGACCAGTGGGTGCAGTCGAACCTCGCCGCCGCGGTCGGCGTGCCGCTGACGGCCGCCGAGCAGTGGATCCTCACGGTCGCCGCGGCGGCGCTGCCGTCCAGCGGCACCATGCTGATCCGCGTGCTGTGGGTGGACAACGCCTGACGGAAGGCAGGGGAGGGGCGACCCTCCCCTGATCGTGCATGGCTTCCAGCGTCGTCGCCATCTGCAACCAGGCGCTGGACATGCTCGGCGCGGAGCCGATCACGTCGCTGGATGACGGCTCGAAAAGCGCGACGCTCTGCAAGCGCAACTACCCCCTCGCCCGCGACGCGGCGCTGCGCTCCTACCCTTGGAATTGCGCTCTCGGGCGGCAGGCCCTGGCGGCGCTGGCGACGGCCCCGGCCTGGGGTTTCAGCCATGCCTTCGGGCTGCCGGAGGACTGCCTGCGGCTGCTCGACGTTGACGGTGAGATAACGGTCGGGCTGCGCTGGCGGGTCGAGGGCAACACGGTTCTGGCCGACACGGCCGGGCCGCTGCGGGTGCGCTACGTCCGCAGGATCGATGACGCCACGCTTTTCGATGCGCTGCTGGTGCAGGCCATCGCGGCGCGGCTGGCGGCGATCGTCTCCTTCGCCATCACCGGCAAGGACAGCTTCTCGGCGCGGCTGCTCGGCGTCGCGGACGCGGCCGTTCGCGAGGCGTCGCGGATCGACGCGCGCGAGCAGTCGCAAGACGACGAGGTCACCGCCGACGCCTGGAGCGGCGCGCGCTTCCTGTCCTACGGCGGCGTCTGATGGCCCGCGTCGCGCCGCTGCTGGTCGGCTTCAACGCCGGCGAGTGGTCCCCCGCGCTGCACGCGCGGGTGGACCTCGACCGCTACGCGCGCGCCTGCGCCGAAATGCTCAATTTCCTGCCCGCGGCGCAGGGAGCGGCCATCCGCCGGCCCGGCACGCGCTACGTCGCCGGGACGAAGAGCAACGGCCAGGTGCGGCTGATCCCCTTCGAGTTCTCGACGCTCCAGGCCTATGTGATCGAGGCGGGGAACCAGTACTTCCGGTTCTACCGCAACGGCGCGCGCCTCGAAGACCCGCCCGGGACGCCGGTGGAAGTGGCGACGCCGTACACGACGGCGGACCTGCCGGACCTGCAATGGGCGCAGTCGGCGGATACGCTCTACCTCGCGCACCCGTCGCACGCGCCGCGGAAGCTGACGCGCACGAGCGCGACGGCCTTTTCCCTGAGCACGATCTCGTTCACGAGCACCCCCTCGGAGTGGACCGGGACCAACTACCCGCGCACGGTCACCTTCTGGCAGGGCCGTCTCTGGTGGGCGGGCTCGCCCGGGCAGCCGCAGACGATCTGGGGCAGCAAGACGGGCGACTTCGAGAACCTGACCCTCGGCACCGCCGCGGACAGCGCGGTGCGCTACACGCTCGACGCCGACCAGATGAACGCCGTCCGCTGGCTGAAGGCGCAGCGATCGCTTCTGGCGGGCACGGCCGGCGGCGAGTTCTCTCTTTCGGGCGGCGGCATCGGTGACCCGGTGACGCCGACCAACGTGCTGGCCTATCCGCAGCCGAGCGGCGTCGGCAGTGCGACGCCGGCGGCCGTGCTGGTGGGCGACGCCGTGCTTTTCGTCCAGCGCGCCGGCCGCAAGGTCCACCTCCTCTCCTTCGATGAGGTCACGTTGGGAGCGACCTACATCTCCCCCGAGATCAGCCTCTTCGCCGGGCATCTCCTGCGCGCCGGGGTGAAGGAGATGGCGTGGCAACAGGAGCCGTGGCGCGTGCTCTGGTGCGTCCTGGCCGATGGCGCGCTCGTCGGCTGCACCATCATGCGCGACCAAGAGGTGCTCGCCTGGCACCGGCACACGCTCGGCGGGACGGGCGTGGCGGTCGAGAGCGCGGCCGTGATCCCGGCGGCCGGCTACTCGGAGCTGTGGCTGGCGGTGCGGCGCACGGTGAACGGGGCGACGGTGCGCTTTGTGGAGCGGATGGCGGAAGACTTCGTGCTCGGCGGGCCGGTGGCGCAGTCGGCGGCCTACTTCGTGGACGCGGGGCTTAGCTACAACGCGTCGCCGGCGACGACCTTCTCCGGTCTCGGGCATCTCGAGGGGCAGACGGTGCAGGTGCTGGCCGATGGCGCGGCGCACCCTGACCGGGTGGTGACGGGCGGCGCGGTGACGCTCGATCGGGCCGCAAGCGTCGTGCACGTCGGGCTTGGCTACCGCTCGCGGATCGAGACGCTGGACCTGAACGCGGGCGCGCAGGACGGCACCTCGCTGACGCGCCGGCGCACCATCCATTCGGTCGGCGTGCTGCTCTACCAGACGCTCGGCGGGTCGGTCGGCTGGCGCGACGGCACGACGTACAGCTTGCAGGAGATGCGGTTCCGCAGCGCCGAGATGCCGATGGATGCGCCGCCTGCGCTCTTCAGCGGCTCGCGCGTGGTCGAAGTGCCGCAGCGGTGGAGCCAGTCGGCGCACATCGTCGTGGAGCAGATGCAGCCGCTTCCGATGACGATCACGGGGCTGGCGCCTCGCATGCAAGCAAACGAGTAGGAGCCTCGATCATGAGCGCGTGCAACATCAACGTCTTCTCGCCCTATGACCATATCGGCCAGTTGGTGGTCGGGACCAGTGCCCCGGCGGCGAACGTCGATGTGGAGGTCCGTATCGCCGGATCGCCCGCGGCGAATGTCGGCATCCTGAACCTGAACGAAGGGCCCAGCAACTTCACCACGAGCACGAGCGGCCCGAACGGCGGCTCGGCGGTGCAGATCCGCATGGCGAGCTTCGTGGACGTGGGCGAGGCGGCGCGCGCGCTTGGCGTGCTCGCGCACTACGTCAGCACGAACAACGTCGCCACGAGCGCATGGGGCCCGCTGGAGATCGTGCGCATGATCCAGATCGCGAGGCAGAAGATCCTCGTGGATCGCGTGAGCGGCGTGACCAACGGATGAGCGGCGCGGCGGCCGTCGCTGGGGTTGCCTCGGCAGGGGTTCAGGCGGTCGGGGCGATTGGCTCCGGGCGCGCTGCGGCCGATGCTGCCCGCGCGAACGCCATCACGGCCGCATCGCAGGCGGAGACGGCGAGCCGCATCAGCACGATCAACGCCGACACGATCACCGCGCAGGCCGAATACAACGCCGCGGAGATCGAGCGGCGGACGGAGTTCAATGCCGGGCAGATCGACCGGCAGGTGGATGACGCGCGGACCGACTTGGTGCTGCGGCTCGGGCAGCAGCGGCTGCGCGGCGAGTTCCTGATCGGAGACCAGCGGGCGCGCGTCGGCGCGAGCGGTGTGACCTTCGAGGGGTCGCCGCTGGAGGTGCTGGCATTCCAGGCCGAGCAGAACGCGGTCGAAGAGTTCGCGCTGCGGACGCAGGGCAACGCGGCAATCCGGGACCTGATCGCGGGCGCGGAGGCGACGCGCACGGCCGGCGCGGCAGACGCACTGGGGGCGCGGATCGATGCCGCGGGCCGGGCGCTCTCGACGCGCGCGACGGGCCAGCGCGAGGCGGCCAGCTACCAGAGCCAGGTCGGCATCTACACGGCGCAGGCGCGGTCCGCGACGACGGGCAGCTATTTCCGCGCCGCCGGCGACATTCTCGGCGGGGGCGCGAAGTACGGCGAGGCGGCCTATGCCGCGGTGAGGCGGATATGACCCGGTCAGCGCCGGGGCGGGTAGCTGCTGCCGTAGGGGGAGACGGTGCCGGCCGGGTTGCCGAAGGTCGGGCCGAAGTCGCCGCGCGGGGCGCCGAAGGTCTGCGGCGGGCCGCCGGTGGGGTTGCCGAAGGTCGGCGCCGTGAAGACGGGCGGCGACATGGGCCGGGCCGGGCCGCCGTAGGGCGGGCTCGAGCCGTAGTACTGCGCGGCGGCAGGGGCGGCCAGGGCGGCCAGGGCGAGGGCAAGGGCGAGGGGCTTCATGGGGCCTGGACGGTAGGGGGAATGATCCCGTGGCGCAACTGACGGTTCGCATCCCCGATGGCGGGGCTGGCGTGCGGCAAGGCGCGCGGCTGGCGCCCGGCGGCGGGCAGGTCACGCCAGGCGCGGGGCTGCTGCCGGGCCCGGCGCAGGTGGCGCGGCAGGACCCGGCCGCTGCGGCGGCGCCCTTCGAGGCAATCCGGCAGGGCGCGAAAGAGGTGGATCGGCTCGCGGAGACGGTGCTGGCCGCGCGGATCGATGAGCAGAGCAATCTCGCGCGCGCGAAGGCCTTGCAGGCGCTGGCCGAAGCTGAGGTCGGCGCCCGCGGCGATATCGAGGCGTTCCGAACCCAGAGCCGCGAGGCCTTCGGCCGGATCGCGGAGGAGATCGAGGACCCGGCGGCGCGCCGGCGCTTCCTGAGCCGGATTGAGCCCGAGGCGGCATCGATCGAGTTCCGCGTTCGAAGCAGGGGCGCGCAGGCGCAGGGCGCGCGGGCGGCGGCGGCGGCCGAGACGGTGCTGGCGGCCGAGGAGACCCGCGCCGCGGCGGCGGCGACGCCGGCCGAGCGGGACGCGGCCATCGCGTCGGGCGTGCGGGTCATCAACGACGCGCTCGCCGCCGGCTACATCACCGGCCCGGTCGCGCGGAACCGCCTCGCGCGCTTCCAAGCGACCGTGAGCGAGGGCACGGCCCGGCGGCTGCTGGTGGAGAACCCGGCCGGCGCCGCGGCGGCCCTGCGCGATCCGGCGCAGCTCCCCGGCCTGTCCCCGGTGACGCGCTACCGGCTTCTCGACCAGGCGGTGCGCCGCGGGCGGGTCGGCGCGGGCGGGCTGCGCATCGGCGGTGGCCCCGACCCGGAGGATGTGCCGGAGCTTCCCCCGGAGGCGCGGCAAGGCCTCGACCGGGAAGCGGAGCGCGGCGCGGCGCTCGAGGATGAGGCCGAGCTGCGCACGGTGGCGACGGCGGAGCGCGCCGGCCTGGCCGCGGCGACGACGCTGGCGCGCTCGGCTTCCGTCTCCTGGTTCTCGGCCGTGGCCGGCCGCGACGGCGGCGACCCGGCGGCGCCGGCGCTGGGCGAGGTGGCGGACCTGCTGCCGGCCGAGGTGGCGCTTGCCGCCCGCGAGGTCTCGGCCAATGGCGGCGCCGGGCGCGACGAGCCGGGGGCGCTCGACCTCCTGCTCACGATGGCGGGCGACGAAGAGCCGGCGGCATTCGAGCGGGAGGCGGCGCGCGAGGTGGCGGCCGGGCGCCTGACGCCGGGCGGCTTCCTGCGCCTGACCGCGGCGAACCGCGAGGCGGCGGCCGAGACGCCGGAGGCGCGGGCTTGGCGCACGGTGCGGACGCAGGCGGCCGAGATCGTCTCGCCGCCCGACTTCTCCGACGTGGCGCCGGGCGTGGATTTCGTCGGGTCGCGCCGGGACGCGCTGGAGGAGCTGGACGCCTGGCGCGCGGCGAACCCGCGGGCTTCGGCCGGGCAAGCGCGGGACGAGGCGCGCGCCATCGCCACCCGGCACCGGCAGGCGCTGGCGGATCGCGTCATGGCGGCGCTGCCGCGGCCCGAGGAGGTCGGCGGCATGGATGGACCCTACGCGCCCGAGGCGCTGGACGAAGCGGAGGCGGCGGTGCTGGCGGGGGTCGATGAAGGCACGATGGATCAGGGCGAAGCGGCGCGGCGGCTGCGGCTGCTGGAAGCCTGGCGCTGGCTGGGAGAGGACACGGAGACGGCCGACGATGAAGCGGGACGCGACGGCGCGCGGTTCCGCGGGATGCGCTTCCGGTGAGCGGCGCGGCGGAGACTGCCGGCGCCCCGGCGCTGGTTGAGCGGATCGACGCGGAGGGG
Source organism: uncultured Acetobacteraceae bacterium (assembly GCA_964401305.1). Lineage (GTDB taxonomy): Bacteria > Pseudomonadota > Alphaproteobacteria > Acetobacterales > Acetobacteraceae > JAIEOP01. Next base: position 28,216 of record CAYNYQ010000021.1, read on the forward strand.
CGGCCCTTCATGGGGCTGCCGGACGTGCCGGCCGATGGGACGGTCATCGAGGTCCGGCCGCGCGGCGTTGAGGCGGAGCCGGAGGCGCCGGGGCTGGGCACGGGCTCGGGCGGTGGCGTCGGGGCAGGCGAGGGGCAGGGCGCGCCCGCGGCGGAGGCCGAGCCGGCGCCCCCCATGCCTCCTATGCCCCCGGAGCCGCCCGACCCGGGGCGGTACGAGGACAGGCTGGCGGAGCGGCAGGCGGAGGCCGCGGTCGCGCGGGCCCGGGCCCGGGCCGAGGCGCGCGAGCGGCGCCGCCAGCAGCGCGAG
>CAYNYQ010000022.1:0-9514 GCA_964401305.1 uncultured Acetobacteraceae bacterium
ATCCTCGCCCTGCACGGCTTCAACGACTACTCGGTGAACTTCATGGGCGAGTCGGCCAGGCTGTTCACGCCGCATGGCATCGCCGTCTACGCCTATGACCAGCGCGGCTTCGGCGCGGCGCCGCATCCCGGCATCTGGCCCGGGGAGGCGACGCTGGCCGCCGACGCCACCACCGCCGCGCGGCTGATCCGCGCCCGCCACCCCGGCGTGCCGCTGATCATGCTGGGCGAGAGCATGGGGGCGGCGGTGCTTGTGCTGGCCGCGACCGGCGCGGACCCGCCGCCGGCGGATGGCTACATCCTCTCGGCCCCAGCACTCTGGGGGCGGATCGGCATGAACGGGGCGATGCGCTGGGGGCTCTGGCTCGCCGCCCGCACCATCCCGATCGTCGGCTTCCAGGCCGGGGTGGGCGGCATCTCGCCGACCGACAACCCGCGGGCCATGCAGCGCTGGATGCGCGACCCGCTGACCCTGAAGGTCACCCGCGTCGACGCCGCGCATGGGCTGGTGGACCTGATGGACGCGGCGGTGGCGCGCCTGGCGGTGTGCTGCCGCGGCGCCGGGCATGCCGGGCCGGTGCCCACCCTGGTGCTGTTCGGCAAGCGCGACCGGATCGTGCCGGTGCGCGTGGCGCGGCGCGTACTGGCCGGCGTGCCGCCGCCGGAGGAGAGCGGCACGCGCATCGCCTTCTACGAGGATGGCTGGCACCTGCTGCTGCGCGACGAGAACCGGCAGGAGGTGGTGGCCGACATCCTCGCTTGGCTGGCCGACCCCATGGCGCCACTGCCGAGCGGGGCGGACCAGGCGGGGCGGGAATGGGTGGAGGAGCGGTAGGCGGCCCGGGGGCGCTGCCCCTGAACCCTTGGCAGAGGGGCGCCGCCCCTCTGCACACGCCGCCAGAGGCCAGTCGGACGGATACGTCCGACCCTCTGGACACCGCATGGGTCGCCGCGCTCGATGGCGCGGCACCAGGCGTCAGCGGTTGGTGATGATGTTGCCGCTGCCGGCGACCTGATTGACGATATTCCGGTTGCCGGTGAAGTTGGCGGTCTGGGTGATGGCTGGCAGGCCGCCCGATGCGTCGAGCAGGCGACGCAGCTCCTCGACGACGGCAGGGTCGCCGTGCAGCACGTCCTTCAGCAGCGCCGTCACCTTGTCGGGTGCGGAGGGCTTGTCCGGCGCCGCTTCTACCGAAGCCGCGGTCGCGGCATCGGCGCCGGCGAGGCGGCCCTTCAGCCAGGCCCAGGCCTTGCCCCCGGCGGCCAGCGCCGGCTCCGCCGCGGCCTTGGTCAGCGCGCCGACGATCGCCGCGACGGCGGCCTGGATCAGCTTGTCGGTATCCATGGTCATCCCTCCTCGTTCGAGGCCGTGTCGTACCCGCGCAGCGACTCGAAGGCGGCGACGATGGGCGCGATCAGCGCCATGTCGGGTTCCTGCCCGGCCGCCTCGCAGGCCTCGATGTAGTCGCGGCACAAGGCGCCCATCAGCGACGCAAAGGCCTGCGGCAGCGCGAGAAACTGCGGCCGCAGCGCCTCCACGCCCTCCGCGAAGCTGCGGGCCGCCCCGCGCGGGTGTCCGACGGCCAGGATCCGGCCGCGCGCGCCGAAGGAGGTGGCCAGGCCGGGCACGAAGGCGTCGGGCCGCGCCGCCGCGAGCGCGCGGCGGACCGACACCGCCTCTGCGATCGCCGCCAGCGCCGCCTCCCGCCGCCCGACGTTGGCGAGACTATTCGACAGGTTGTTCAACGAGGCGGCCAAGTCGGGCAGGAAGGCGTCGGGTTGCGTCGCTGCGAGCGCGCGGTAGTGCGACACCGCCTCCTCGACCACCGCCAGCGCCGCCTCCCGCCGCCCGAGTTTGGCAAGCTGGGCCGACAGGTTGTTCAGCGAGGTGGCCAAGCCGGGCAGGAAGGCGTCGGGCCGCGCCGCTGCGAGCGCGCGTTGGACCGACACCGCCTCCTCGATCGCCGCCAGCGCCGCCTCCCGCCGCCCGAGATCGGAGAGGCGGTTCGACAGGGTGTTCAGCGAGATGGCCACCTCGGGCAGGAAGGCGTCGGGCCGCGCCGCCGCGAGCGCGCGGTAGAGCGGCACCGCCTTCTCGATCGCCGCCAGCGCCGCCTCCCGCCGCCCGAGGTTCGCAAGCTGGATTGAAAGGTTGTTCAGCGAGGAGGCCAGATCGGGCAGGAATGCGTCGGGCCGCGCCGCTGCGAGCGCGCGGAGGACCGACACCGCCTCCTCAATTGCCGCCAGCGCCGCCTCCCGCCGCCCGAGGTCGGAGAGGCGGTTCGACAGGTTGTTCAGCCATTGGGCGAGGGGGGATGCGCGCTCCTCGCCAAGCTCCTCCGGCAAGGCGCGGATCGCATCGGCGATCACGCGCGTAAGGTCGAGGGCAGTCTCGCGCAGTTCGAGGCTCGCTTGCGGCATGGCATCGGCCAGCCGCATCAGCGTCTCGAGATCCGCGGCATCGGCGCGCAGGGCGTCGAGCCAAGCCAGCGGCGCCTTCTGCCCGCGGATCAGGAAGTCCTGGCAGGCACGGATCACCGTGCGGGCCACGGCCTCGCGCTGGCCGGGCGCGGCCGCCGCGCGGCGCACCGCCTCCACGCCGCCATCCGGCAAGGGCCGCCAGGCCAGGATCATCGCGGCCTCGGCCAGGATGTCGGGCTGGATCGCGGCGATGCCGCCCGCCTCGCCCGGCAGCGCGGCGTGCAGCGCCGCGCGGGCCGGCTCGGTCGCGCCGGCCGGGATCGCCTGGTTCAGCGCCGCCGATTCCCGCGCGATGGCCGCATGCGCCGCGTCCTCGCCGAGCCCCTCGCACAGCACCGCCACCGCGGCGAGGTGGGCGTGCAGCGGCCGGTCCCTGCCGACCGTCAGGCCATGGGCGCGCCAGACCCGGCCGATCCGCTCCAGCTCCTGCGCGGCGAGGTCCAGGGCGATGCGGTCGGCCGGCAGCGCCTTGGCCGCGTCCAGCCCTTGCCGTGCGGCGGTCAGGCCGAACATGGCCAGGAACAGCGGTTCCCCGCCCAGGCTGGCGCGGGAGAGGGCGTCGTCCAGCGCCGGGTCGCGCGGCGGCGGCGCCGTGTCGCGGGCCTGGCGGAAGGCGGCGGCGAAGACGGCGTGGCGCTCCGCCGGGTCGGCCAGTGGCCCGACCGTCAGCGGCGCCCCGGGGGCGAGCAGGTCGGCCACCGCCTCGCCCTCCGGGCCCGGGGCGCCGAAGACCTCGCGCCACCACGCCACGCCCTCGCCGCCCAGGCGTTCGAGCAGCAGGATCCGCAGCCTGGGGCGGTCCGGCGCCTCGGCCTCATGCACCAGCGCGCGCAGCCAGGCGGTGATCTCCGCTGCCTTCGCCGCGGCATAGTCGACGACCACCAGCGTCTTCGCATCCCGGGCGGTGCGGCAGCCGGTGCCGCGGAAGATGGTCAGCTCCTCCTGCCGCGCGAAGCCGGCGGTCCAGCCCTGCGCGCGCGCCTCGGCGGTCAGTTCCACGGCCAGGCGCGTCTTGCCCCGCCCGCCGCCGCCGATCAGCGCGTGGACGGAGAGGGCATCGGGCGTGGCCAGCCAGTCGCGCAGCCGGCCGAGCAGGTCGGCGCGGCCCTGCAGCGGCAGGCTGGCGCGGTTGGTGGGTGCGAGGATGCGGGTCTCGCGTCGGCCGGTGGCGGTATAGCCCGGCTCCCCCGCGCGTTCGGCGTTGGCCGGCGCGCTGACGAAGGCGTCGCCCAGGTATTCGCGCAGGCGCAGCGCCGTGGCGCCGGCGATCGTGACGGCGTTCCGCTCGCCGACGATCTGCACCACGATGTTGCCCGACCCGTGCGGGCTGGCGGTCTGCGCTGTGTCCGGCGGCATCCTGCCCGAGCCCGTCCCGCATCCCCCGCGACGCTACATCAGTCCGCGCGGCGCATGAAACACGGAACTGTTGGTTTCCAAAGGCCTTTCGGCCTTTGGCGGGTGGTGCAGGAGGGCGGCGCCCTTCTGCCGGGAGGGTTCGGGAGGGCAGCGCCCTCCCGGCCCACCGCCATCGTCACACACCCATCGCTTGACCCCGCCCCCATCCCCGCCGACCCTGGGTGCGTGCCGCGAATCGACCTCCTTGCCGGGTCGCGTTCGCCGTGATGCCCGCGCCCACCCCCTTGCGGCCGTCCGGCGCTTGACCCGCTCCCGCCGCTTGCGCATGTGCCGCGCTTGCCCCGGTGCCGTTCGGGCCCCGGGCGCGGGGAGCACTCCACCGGCATGACCACCGCCGACCCTGTTCCGGCCGGCCCGCCCAGGCGCCGCCTCTTCATCCGCACCTGGGGCTGCCAGATGAACGTCTACGACAGCGCCCGCATGGCGGATGTGCTGGCCCCCCTCGGCTATGCGCCGGCCGAGGCGGCGGACGGGGCCGACATGGTCATCCTCAACACCTGCCACATCCGCGAGAAGGCCAGCGAGAAGCTGTTCTCCGAGCTCGGCCGGCTGCGCGCGACGAAGCAGGCGCGGGCGGCGGAGGGCGGGCGGATGGTGCTCGCCGTCGCCGGCTGCGTCGCCCAGGCCGAGGGCGCCGAGATCACCGCCCGCGCCCCCTGGGTGGACATCGTCCTCGGCCCGCAGACGTACCACCGCCTGCCGGAGATGGTCGCCCGCGCCAGCCGCGCCGCCGGGGCGGTGATCGAGACCGACTTCCCGGTCGAGGACAAGTTCGACCACCTGCCGGAGGCCGCGGCGCCGCAAGGCGTCACCGCCTTCCTCACCGTGCAGGAGGGCTGCGACAAGTTCTGCAGCTTCTGCGTCGTCCCCTATACCCGCGGCGCCGAGTTCAGCCGCCCGGCCGCGAAGGTGCTGGAGGAGGCCCGCCGCCTGGTGGCCCTCGGCGCGCGGGAGATCACGCTGCTCGGCCAGAACGTGAACGCCTATCACGGCGAGGGGCCGGGCGGCGCCGCCTGGGGCCTCGGCCGGCTGCTCGTCGCGCTGGCCGGCATCCCGGGCCTTGCCCGCCTGCGCTACACCACCAGCCATCCGCGCGACGTCGACGACGACCTCGTCGCCGCCCACCGCGACCTGCCGCAGCTCATGCCCTTCCTGCACCTGCCGGTGCAGTCCGGCGCCGACCGCGTGCTGGCGGCGATGAACCGCGGCCACACCGCCGGGGACTTCCTCCGCGTGGTGGACCGCCTGCGCGCCGCGCGGCCGGACCTCGCCCTCTCCTCGGACTTCATCGTCGGCCATCCGGGCGAGACCGCGGCCGATTTCCAGGCGACCCTGGCCCTGGTGGAGCAGGTCGGCTTCGCCCAGGCCTTCTCCTTCAAGTATTCGCCGCGCCCTGGAACCCCGGCCGCCGCCGCGCCACATCAGGTGCCGGAGGCGGAGAAGGAGGCGCGGCTGGCCACCCTGCAGGCCCTGCTGCGCGCGCAGCAGGACGGCTTCAACCGCTCCTGCGTCGGCGCGACCATGCCGGTCCTGTTCACCGGGCCGGGGCGCCATCCGGGCCAGATGGCCGGCCGCTCGCCCTGGCTGCAGCCCGTTCATGTGCCGGGGTCCGCGGATCTCGCCGGCCGCATCGCGGCGGTGGAGATCCTGGCCGCCTATACGAACTCGCTCTCCGGCAGGCTCGCGCCGGACATCGAGCCGCCTTCCGGGACGCTGGTGCCCGAAGGGCGGTCCCACCCGACCCATCAGCCCAGCGAAGAGGAGCCCGCCCCCGCTTGAGCCACGCCGCCGCGATCGCCTATCGCCAGGGGGAAGGGCGCGCCATGCCGCGCCCGGCCACCCATCCCGCCTCGGGCCCCGAACAGCGCAGCGTCACGCTGCAGTTCGACGACAATGCCCTGCTCCCCCTGCTCTACGGGGAACACGACCGCCACCTGGCGCGGATCGAGCAGCGGACGGGGGTGCGATTGTCCTCGCGCGGGAACCGGCTGACCATCGGCGGCGCGCCGGAACGCACCGAGGTGGCCGAGAGCGCGCTGCGGGCCCTCTGGAAGCGGCTCGAGCGCGGCCAGTCGGTGACCACGGCGGAGGTGGAGGCGGCGCTGCGCATGGCCGAGGGGGAGGCGGAGAACGACCCCCGCCTGCCGCTGCAGGACATGCCGGAGATCCGCACCCGCAAGGCGGCGATCGCCCCGCGCACCCCGGCCCAGGCCCACTACATCGAGATGCTGTCGCGCCACGAGATGTGCTTCGGCATCGGCCCCGCCGGCACCGGCAAGACCTACCTCGCCGTGGCGCAGGGGGTGGCGCTGCTGCAGGCCGGGCGGGTGGACCGCATCGTGCTGAGCCGCCCCGCGGTCGAGGCCGGGGAGCGGCTGGGCTTCCTGCCCGGCGACCTCAAGGAGAAGGTCGATCCCTACCTGCGGCCCCTCTACGACGCGCTGCACGACATGCTGCCGGCCGAGCAGGTGGCCCGCCGCATCGCCTCCGGCGAGATCGAGATCGCGCCGCTGGCCTTCATGCGCGGCCGCACCCTGGCCCATTGCTTCGCCATCCTCGACGAGGCGCAAAACACCACCCCCGCCCAGATGAAGATGTTCCTGACCAGGATGGGCGAAGGCACGCGCATGGTCATCACCGGCGACCCGACCCAGGTGGACCTGCCGCCGGGCCAGAAATCCGGCCTGGCCGAGGCGCTGCGCATCCTCGGCGAGGTCCCCGGCATCGCGGTCGCCCGGTTCGACGAGCGCGACGTGGTCCGCCACCCGCTGGTCGCCCGCATCGTCGCCGCCTATGCCGAGGAGGACCGGCGCCGGGTGGGCCCGCCCGCCGCGCCGCGCGCCGAGCCCCCCCTGGACCCGGCCGGCCGCGACACCGATATGCACGCCGCGGAGCCACGCGCCGCGCCGGCGGACGGCCGGCGGGGGAAGAAGGAACAGGATGGAACCGGGAAGTAGCACGCCCGGCGGCACGTGGGGTTCGCCCCGGACGGCCGTCGGGATCCTCGGCGAGGACGAGCCGGCGGACGACCACGAACCGCCCCCCGCCGCCACCATCGAGGTCGTCGTCGCCGATCCCGGCTGGCGCCGCCTGGTGATTGGGGCCGAGTCCCTGGCACGCCGTGCCGCCCGCGCCGCCCTGGCCGAGCGGCAGGGCGGCCCCGCCATGGGCACCGTCTCGGTCCTGCTCACGCACGACCACGAGCTTCGCCGCCTGAACGGCCGCCACCGGGGCATCGACAAGCCGACCAACGTCCTCAGCTTCCCGGGCGAGGTCCCCGGGCATCTCGGCGACATCGCCCTGGCGCTCGGCGTGGTCCGCCGCGAGGCCGCCGCCGCCGGCCGCCGCCCCGCCGCCCATTTCGCCCACCTGGTCGCCCATGGCACGCTGCACCTGCTCGGCCATGACCACCTCTCGGCCGGGGAGGCGCGGCGCATGGAGCGCGCGGAGGCCCGCGCCATGGCCCGGCTCGGCCTGCCCAACCCCTGGAAGGGGCTCGCGGCATGAGCCTTACCCAGGGGAAGGACCAGGGCAGCCAGGCCGAGCCCCGCCGCGACGGCCTGATGTGGCGCCTGCAGGGCCTGCTGCGCCGGCGCGAGGCGGAATCCGTGCGCGACCGCATGGAGGAGCTGATCGAGGGCACCCGCGCCGAGCACGCCGAGGCCAACGGCGCCCTGCCGGAGCCCGACGCGCTGGACGCGCAGGAACGCGCCCTGCTCTCCAACGTGCTGAAGCTGCGCGGCAAGACCGCCTACGACGTCATGGTGCCGCGCGCCGACATCATGGCCATGCCGCAGGAGTTCACGCTCGAGCAGGCGGTGCGGCTGATCCAGCGCGACGGCCACAGCCGCTACCCGGTCTATGCCGGCCAGCTCGACGACATCGTCGGCATGGTCCACATCAAGGACGTCTTCGCCTCGGTCGGGCGCGACACGCCCTTCGACCTGAAGGCGATCCTGCGCAAGCCGCTCTTCGTCGTGCCCTCCATCCCGGTGCTGGACCTGCTGTTGCAGATGCGCCAGGCGCGCATCCACATGGCGCTGGTGGTGGACGAGTACGGCGGCATCGACGGCCTGGTCACCATCGAGGACCTGGTCGAGACCATCGTCGGCGACATCGCCGACGAGCACGACGAGCCCGGGCCGCCGCAGATGGTCGAGCGGCCCGACGGCAGCATCGAGCTCGACGCCCGCACCCCGGTCGAGGCCTTCGAGGAGAAGCTCGGCCCCGTGCTGACCGAGGAGGAGCGCGCCACCGATATCGATACGGTGGGCGGCCTGGTCTTCACCCTCGCCGGGCGCGTCCCCGCGCGGGGCGAGCTGGTCTCGCACAGCTCCGGCCTCGAGTTCCGCGTGCTGGATGCCGACCCGCGGCGCATCCGGCGGCTGCGCGTGCGCCGGCCCGGCGCGCTGCCGGCCGGCCCGCCCGCGGCCGAGGGCAGCCTGCCGCCGCCGCCGGCACAGCAGCAGGCGGCGGAATAGCGCCGCTTCCGCGAACAGCGCGCCGGGGAACCGGCCCGGCGCGCCCCGGCTTCCTCTCTCGCCAGGAGGACCACATGCCGCAAAGCTTCAAGGGCAAGCCGCCCGGCAGCGGGTCGGGCGAGATGTCGCAGCGCACCGCCGCGCTGCGCCCGCCCATCGCGCTGACGCCCGAGGAGGCCGGCAAGGCCCGGGCGCTGCGCCGCAAGGGCGAGGACCCCGCGGCGATCGCCGCCCGCTTCGGCGTGGCGGTCGAGGAGGTGGAGAAGGCGCTGGTGCAGATGCGCAGCCGCCGCCCGGAGACGACGCGCGGCACGCTGAACGTGACGCTGGCCGCGCATCGCTTCGTGCTGGGCGAGCGCCAGGCGGACGAGCCGCTGTGGCAGACCATGGACCGTCTGGTGGACGAGCTGATCCGCCTGCGCGGGCAGGCCACGGGCGCCAAGCCGCGGCGACGCGGGGAGCATGCGCTGGAGAAGGAAGCGACGCTACCAGGGCTGCTGGGGTAAGGCGGGGGCGCTGCACGCGCGCGCTGGGGAAGGGCGCCGCCCTTCCCCAGACCCCTACCCGCCAAAGGCCGAAAGGCCTTTGGAAACCGCGTGTTTTTGGGGCCCCGCGCGGGCGTGCTTGCGATTCAGGCCGCCGGAGCCCTCCAGAATGGCCGCGATCACGACAGCCGAAATTCAGGTGCCCTGGTCCGGTCCCTCTGCGGCCTTGGCCAGCGCGGAGGGGCGATCCATCTCCCGGTCGAACTCCACCCACAGCCGGGCACCCTCGGCGGTCAAGCCGAGGCGTGCTCCCCGCACGACGCGACCGAGGAGGCACTGATCGGTCAACCTTCAGGGCCACGGGGATGCTGCCCCGTCAGGCGGCCGTTCACAGGGCAGGAGCCGTTCGGTGCGGTCGCGGCCGCTCTTGCGGGACATGGGGCGCAATCGTTAGGGTTCCCGAAGGGTGCCCGGATCGACCGAACCCGCGGAAACGTTAGCTCAAGCAAGCGCGATGCTCGCTCGCGCAAGGGGGATCAGTGTCTCAGACGTTGCGCGGGCGCCTCCGCCCAAAGCTGGTCGACTACTGGAAGAAGTTACCAAGGCCGAAGGGCCCTCTGTCACAAGGCCCAGAGGTGCGGTTCCCTGGTGG
>CAYNYQ010000022.1:9614-27306 GCA_964401305.1 uncultured Acetobacteraceae bacterium
CGGTGGCGGTGGCGGTGGCGGTGGCGGTGGCGGTGGCGGTGGCGGTGGCGGTGGCGGTGGCAGTTGGGATGACCCCGGTGCGTTCCGCAGCGGCCTGTTCGAGACCAACGTACCGGATCCGCATATCTATGACCCGTGCATGAAAGAAATGATGGAGGGCTACCTCCGGAAACATTCTTTTGAAAGAATGAAAGAGGAAAATGAAGGCGGCATGTCATCCGCTCAGGTTGAAATAGTGAATTGGCGAAGGCTGGAAAAATTGTGGTTTAGCGATATCCAATCGCAATGCCAGAAGCTGGGCGTGAAAATCGCGGACTTCGAGTTGAGCAGCTGGGATGAGATCGCCGAGGACTTGGTGATGGAGAAGTTCGGCGAAGAGCGCGTCCTGTATCTTTACTCCATGTACAAGTCGGTCAAGAAAAACTTGGACGCGCGGAAACAGGGAAACCGGGAATAGGTCGTCCTTGGACGGGACCTGCCTCACTCTCACTCTGACGGGAAGCGCGAACTGACGGTCGGGCCGTTGCGGTGACGGTGAGGCCCTGCCATCTGACCGCTTGTGTTGCCGAACCTGCCTGGGCAGTGCGCCGCCATGGCATGGCGCGTCCGCCGGTCGTGGACGCGACAGTCCCAGGAGAGAGGCGACTTCCAATCTTCCGCGATCGAGGCCCGTAACTCCGCTGATGCCCGAAACTTGGGTCGCTGCGACAGCCTCCGGTTGGCTGCGGCAAGAGACCGGAATGATCCCCTTCGCCCATCTCCAGCCTTCGGCGGAGCATGGCGCCGCACGTCCGGAAGGCGGACCTCGGCTCTCGAGCCAAATCGATTCGCCCTGCATAAGGAAATTATTCCTTGCATATCCCTTGACCCTGCCGCGCGGATTCCCCCCGATGCCCGACCCCCTTCCGCCACCGCTCCTCTCGCTCCGTCGATCTCCGGCCCTGGCTGCCCCTGACGGATCGGGCGTGGGCCCCCATCGCCCCGGTCCTCGCCCCGGCGCAGGGGGCGCCGGGACCGCTGCGCGGCGGTGGGGAGCGGGCGCGGCTGGATGCGGCGGTCCGGGGAGGCTCCGAGGGCCTGTCCTGGACCCGGGCGCGGCATGGGGGCGTGTGTCGTCCGGCACGGTGTCGCGGCGGGCCCGCCGCCGGGCGCCTCGGGGGGTATTTGTCTGCTTTCCGCACATCCTGCTGAAGGGCCGGCGTGCCGCGGTGCCGGCGCGCCTGCCTGCGGCGGGGCATCGGCTCCGTGCCGCGCATCGCCGGTCCCTCCGCGCGGTGGGCCTCCCTGCCATCGTGCTCGCGCGGCGCATTGGCATGGCCGGCGCCTTGCGGGCGCCCTCCCGGCTGCCGCCCGATGGGGGTTTGTCCGAAATCGGCATGCATGCGCCGCTGTTTCGGCGCCTCACCCGCGGTTTCGGCCGCACCCGCAGGTGGGAACGGCAGGCCCTGCGCCGCATCCCCCGCTGCCTGGTCCCGGCGTAATGGCCGCGCCCCAGCGGAAAAAAAGCGGTGTCCAGAGGGTCCGACGTGTACGTCCGACCGGCCTCTGGCCGCGAGTGCAGAGGGGCAGCGCCCCTCTGCCGGGGCCGCGGGGCAGCGCCCCGCTTCCGCCCCCGCCCCCGCCCTGCCACCATCGGGCCATGACCAAGCTCATCCCCACCACCGTCGTCGGCAGCTACCCGCAGCCCGCCTGGCTCGTCCGGCGGGAGGCCCTCGGCGCCCGCGTCCCCCGCATCCATGCGCCGGAGATCTGGCGCCCCGAGCCCGAGTTCCTCGAGCAGGCGCAGGACGACGCCACCATCCTGGCGATCCGCGACATGGAGCGGGCCGGGATCGACATCGTCTCGGACGGGGAGATCCGGCGCGAGAGCTATTCCAACCGCTTCGCCCTCTCGCTCGAGGGCATCACCGCCGACCCGCCGGCCACCATCGTCAGCCGCAACGGCAAGCCCGCGCTGGTGCCGCGCATCACCGGCCCGATCCGCAGGACGCGCGCCGTGGAGGTGCGCGACGTCGAGTTCCTGCGCGCCAACACCGACCGCCCCATCAAGATCACCCTGCCCGGCCCCTTCACCCTGTCGCAGCAGGTCGTCGACGAGCATTACGGCGACGAGGCCGAGGCCGCCTTCGCCTACGCCGACGCGGTGGCCGAGGAGGCGCGGGCCCTGCACGCCGCCGGCGCCGACGTGATCCAGCTCGACGAGCCCTGGCTGCAGGCCCGGCCGGAGGCCGCCGCGCGCTACGGCATCGCCGCCATCGACCGCGCGCTGGCCGGCGTGCCGGGCACGACGGTGGTGCATCTCTGCTTCGGCTATGCGGCGACGGTCAGCGACAAGCCCTCGGGCTATTCCTTCCTGCCGCAGCTCGCCGACAGCGCCGCGCAGCAGATCTCGATCGAGGCGGCGCAGCCGAAGCTGGATCTCGGCGTGCTGCGCGACCTCTCGGGCAAGACCATCCTGCTCGGCGTGCTCGACCTCGGCAGCCAGGTGGTGGAGACGGCCGAGGAGGTGGCGGCGCGGCTGCGGCGCAGCCTGGAATTCGCGGACGCCGAGCGCATCGTCGCCGCGCCCGATTGCGGCATGAAGTACCTGCCGCGCGCGGTCGCCTTCGGCAAGCTGCGCGCCATGGCCGAGGGCGCGGCGATCGTGCGGCGCGAACTCGCTGGCTGAGCATGGTGGTCTACGTGGACGACTACCGCGTCGCGTATCGCGGCCGGCGCATCTGCCACATGATCGCCGACACCGAGGCCGAGCTGCACGCCATGGCCGCGCGCCTTGGCATTTCGGAACGCTGGTTCCACCGCGACCATTACGACGTGACGGAGGAGCAGCGCGCGGCCGCGGCGGCGCTCGGCGCCGTGCTCATCCCGGCGCGCATCTGCGCGACCATGGCGGTGCATCGCCGCCGCACCGGAAGGCTGCCGCTGCCGGCGGAGGTGCCGGCCATCCAGGAACGCCGCGCCGCGGCGATCCGCGCGCGGCTGACGGCGGCGGGGGAGTCCGCCTGACGCCGCGGCGCGCCTACTCGTTCCGCCGCGGCCGCGCCAGCAGCCGCATCATCGCGTCGCCCACCGTCATCTCGCCGGCCAGCAGGTCGGCGACGGCCTGGCAGATCGGCAGCTCCACCCCCGCGCCCGCCGCGCGGGCGACGATGGCCGGCGCCGTCGCCACCCCCTCCGCGACGCCCACCGTCGCGGCCAGCGCCTCCTCGAGGCTGCGGCCGCGGCCGAGATCGGTGCCGAGATGGGTATTGCGGCTGCCCGGCCCCGTCGTGGTCAGCAGCAGGTCGCCGAGGCCGGACAGCCCCGCCGCCGTCTCCGCCCGCCCGCCCAGCGCGACCGTCAGGCGGGAGAGCTCCGCCAGGCCCCGCGTCACCAGCGCCGCGCGGGCATTCTCGCCGAGCCCCGCGCCGATCACCGCGCCGGCGGCGATGGCGATGACGTTCTTCGCCGCCCCGCCGACCTGCACGCCCACGGGATCATCGCCGCCGTACAGGCGGAAGCCGGGCGAGCCCAGCAGGTCGCCGACCCTCGCCCCGAGGCCAGCGTCGCGGCTGGCGGCAACGGCGGCAGCGGGCAGGCCGCGGGCGATCTCGTGCGCGAAATTGGGGCCGGAGAGCACGGCGGCCGGAGCACCCGGCCGCACCGCCGCCACCACTTCGAGCGGCAGGCGCAGCGTGCCCTGCTCCACCCCCTTGGCGCAGACCACGACCGGCCCGGCGCAGGCGGCGGGCAGGCGCTGCAGCACGCCGCGCAGGTGCTGCGCCGGCACGGCGGCCAGCACCAGCGCCGCATCGGGCGCCGCGGCCAGGTCGTCGGTCAGCGCGATGGCGGCGGAAAGCTTCGCGCCCGGCAGATACCGCGCATTCTCCCGCGCCGCGGCGATGGCGGCGACGCGCGCCCGGTCGCGCCCCCAGAGCGTGACAGCATTGCCGGCCCGCGCCGCCTGCACCGCCAGCGCCGTGCCCCAGGCGCCGGCGCCGAGCACCAGGATGCGCGGGCGGCGGTCTTTCCCGGCCATGCTATTCCTCCGCGATCCGCGTCATGGCCCAGCCCTCCCCGGGCTCGCCGCCGCCGAGGCGCGCCAGCAGCGCCGCCAGGATGGTGCCGCCTTCCTCCTCGAAACGATAGGGCGCGTTGGCGACGAGCAGGCCGCATCCGTTCAAGCGTTGCGGATCGGTCGGCTCGCGCAGCCAGAGCTCGGCGGCGAGAAGGTCGCGCAGCCCGGCCTCGCGCAGCGCGGCATGGAAGGCGCGCACCGGGGCGCGATGCTTGATCGGGTACCAGCAGGCCTGGATGGCGGCGCGGAAGCGGTGCGCGACCAGCGCGATGCCGCGGGCCATGCGCTGGAACTCGCCCTCCTGCTCGAAGGGCGGATCGACCAGCACCAGGCCGCGGCGCTCGGGGAAGGGGGTGAGGGCCTTCAGCGCCTCCCACCCGTCGCGCTGGTGCACCGCGACCTGGGCGTCGCCGCGGAAGAGCGCGCGCAGCGCCGCATGGTCCTCGGGGTGCAGCTCGCAGCAGGCCATGCGATCGCCGGGCCGCAGCAGCGCGCGGACCAGCGCCGGGGAGCCCGGATAGGCGGCCGGCGCCCCGGCCGCGCGCACCAGCCCGAGATAGTCGTCGAGCGGCCCCGCCGGCGCATCAAGCAGCCGGCCGATGCCGCCCCGCCATTCCCCGGTCCGCGCCGCCTCGGGGGCCGCGAGGTCGTAGCGGCCGATGCCGGCATGGGTGTCGAGCACGGCGAAGGCGGCCGGCTTCTGCCGCAGCGCGCGCAGGAGCCAGACCAGCAGCGCGTGCTTCATGCAGTCGGCGAAATTGCCGGCGTGGAAGGCGTGGCGGTAGTTCAAACGCGCATCGGTCTCCCGCGGTCAGGCCTGTCGCTCGCGCCGCACCAGGGCGCCGTTGCGCGCCTCCTCCGGCAGGCAGAGCGCGGCGATCGCGGGCGCCACCTCGGCCGGCGTCGCCAGCACCGCCGGGTCCTCGCCCGGCATGGCGATGGCGCGCAGCTTCGTCGCCACGGCGCCGGGGTCGAAGAGGTTCACCCGCAGCCGCGTGTTCGCGACTTCCTCGGCCCAGCTCCGTCCGAGGTGCGCCGCCGCGGCCTTGCCGAAGCCGTAGAGGCCCCAATAGGCCGCGGGCCGCTCCACCACGCCGTCCGTGACCAGCACGGCGCGGCCGGCCGGCGCCGCGCGCAGCGGCGGGTCGCAGGTGCGGATCAGCCGCCAGCAGGCGGCGATGTTCACCGCCACCGCCTCCTCGACGTCGCGCGGCATCATGTGCGCGACGGGCGTCAGCTTCGCCAGCACGCCGGCCGCATGCACCAGGATGTCGAGCCGGCCGAAGCGCTGCACGATGGAGGGCCCGATCATGTCGAGCTCCTCGCCCTTGGCGCGCGCGAGGTCGAGCGGCAGCAGGGTGGCGGGGGTGCCGCCCGCCCGGCGGATGGCGTCGTCCGTCTCCTCGAGCCCGCCCTGGGTGCGCGCGGTGAGGATGCAGTGCGCGCCGAGCCGGGCGAGCTCGACCGCCGCGGCCGCGCCGATGCCGCGCGACGCGCCGGTGACCAGCGCGACCGCGCCCTCGAGCGGCGTCACTCGCTGGCCTGCAGCAGGGAGAGCTGGCGCTCGGCGTTGCCGAACTGGTCGGTCAGCGGGATGGCGTAGTCGCCGGTGAAGCAGGCGTCGCAATAGTCGGGCCTGGCGGCGTCGCGGCCGGGCCGGCCGAGCGCGCGGTAGAGCCCGTCGAGCGAGATGAAGGCCAGGCTGTCGACGCCGATGATCCCGGCCATCTCCTCGACCGTGTTGCGCGCCGCCATCAGCTTGCCGCGCTCGGGCGTGTCGATGCCGTAGTAGCAGCTGTGCGTGGTGGGCGGCGAGGAGATGCGCATGTGCACCTCTGCCGCGCCCGCGGCGCGCACCATCTCGACGATCTTCTGGCTGGTGGTGCCGCGCACGATGGAATCATCCACCAGCACCACGCGCTTGCCCTCGATCATCGCGCGGTTGGCGCTGTGCTTGAGCTTCACGCCGAGGTGGCGGATGTGGTCGGTGGGCTCGATGAAGGTGCGGCCCACGTAGTGGTTGCGGATGATGCCGAGCTCGAAGGGGATCCCCGCCTCCATCGCGTAGCCCATGGCGGCCGGGACGCCGCTGTCGGGCACCGGCACGACCACGTCGGCCGGCACGCCGCTCTCGCGTGCGAGCTCGGCGCCGATGCGCTTCCTGGTCTCGTAGACCGGCGTGCCCTCCACCACGGAATCGGGGCGCGCGAAGTAGATGTACTCGAAGATGCAGAAGCGGGACTGGTGCTTGCCGAAGGGCTTGATGCTGCGCACGCCCTCGGCGTCGATGATGACGATCTCGCCCGGGTCGACGTCGCGCACGAACTCCGCGTTGACGATCTCGAGTGCGCAGGTCTCGCTGGCCAGCACCCAGGCGCCGGCCGGCCCGCCCTCGCCGGCGCCGAGGCGGCCGAGCACGAGCGGGCGCACGCCGAGCGGGTCGCGCGCGCCGATCAGCGCGCCGTTGTGCAGCGCCACCAGCGAATAGGCGCCCTGCACCTGCTTCAGCGCGTCGATCAGCCGATCGACCACGGTGGAGTAGAGGCTGATGGCGATGAGGTGGATGAAGACCTCGGTATCGGTCGTGCTCTGGAACAGGCAGCCGCGGTTCACCAGCGCCCGGCGCAGCCCGTGCGCGTTGGTGAGGTTGCCGTTGTGCGCCACCGCCAGCCCGCCGAAGGCGAAGTCCGCGAACAGGGGCTGCACGTTGCGCAGCGCCGTCTCCCCGGTCGTCGCGTAGCGGTTGTGCCCGACCGCGGCCCGCCCGGGCAGCGAGGCGATCACCTTCGCGTCGGAGAAATTGTCGCCCACCAGGCCGCGGCCGCGATGGGCGTGGAAGATTCCGCCTTCGTCGAGCGAGACGATGCCGGCCGCCTCCTGCCCGCGGTGCTGCAGCGCGTGCAGGCCGAGCGCGGTCAGCGCCGCGGCATCCTTGGCGTTCCAGACGCCGAAGACGCCGCATTCCTCGTGGAACTTGTCGTCGTCGGCGCCCGGGTGTTCCCACCCGGATGGGCAAGGCGCAGTCGGGGCGAGGTCGGTCATCGGGTTCCCCTCACGTCCGGTTGCGGGCCGGCGGGCGCATCAGGTCGTCCTGGGTGGGTTCCGGCAGGGCCGGAGGAATGGCGACGCGCGGCCGGACCTCGGGCGGCAGGTGGTCCGTGACCCAGTGCGCGCCGTCCACCACGAAGGGCAGCAGGCGCGCCTGGCGCACGGGCTCCGGCCATTGCTCGGTCGCGGGCAGCAGCGTCCCGCCCAGGATATAGGCGACGACGACCAGGAAGGCACCCCGCGCGAGCCCGAAAACCATCCCCAGCGCGCGATCGACGCCGCCGAGCATGCTGTCCTGTACCCGGTTCGCCACCGCGCCGATCAGCAGCGACAGCACCACGAGAACGACGATGAAGACGCCGGCGGCGGCCAGGGCCTCCGCCACCCAGGGCGGCTGCACCGACTCGGGCAGCAGCGCGGCCACGTCCGCGCGCAGCAGCAGCGCGGCCAGCACGGCGCCGATCCAGGCACCGACGCCGAGCACCTCGCGCACCATGCCGCGAAAGAAGGCGATGACGCCCGAGAGGGCGAGCACCGCCAGCACCACGCCGTCCACCCAGGTCATCGCGCCGGGGGTATAGGGCCGCCGGACCGGAAGTGTCACGGGCGGATGGGGCGCCCGCCGGCCTGAACTCGGCAGAACCGTGGAGAGGGGAGGCCGTTCAGGGAGCAGCGGCCGCCATCGGGCGGCCTGCGACCCTCCAGGAGAACGCCCCCATGCGCAAGCTCGTCCTTCTCGCCACCGTCGCGGCCTTCGCCGCCGCCCCGGCCCTCGCCCAGCCGCAGCCCAATGCCGGCCAGTCGGCCCCGGGCCGCAGCACCCAGACCAGCCCCACCCCGCAGGCCAGCCCCCAGGCCGGCCCACAGGGCGGCAGCCAGGCCAGCAACGCCGCGCGGCAGATGAGCGCGACCGAGTTCCTCCGCCAGGCGCAGATGAGCGACCGGTACGAGATCGCCTCCAGCCGCCTGGCGCAGGAGAAGGCGCAGAAGGACGAGGTCAAGCGCTTCGCCCAGGAGATGGTGCGCGACCATACGCGCACGACGCAGGAGCTGATGGACCTGATGCAGCGTGTCCGCGGCGGCGCGCAGACCTCCGGCATGACCCAGGGGACGACCCAGGGGACGGCCCAGGGTAGCGCCCAGGGCACGACCCAGGGCGCGACCCAGGGCGGCAGCTCGGCCTCCGGCGCCGGCACCGGCACCGCGGCGGGCGCGGCGCAGGGCGGCAGCCAGGGCCGTGCCGGCCTGACCACCGCGCAGGGCGGCGTCCAGGCCGAGGGCCTCGACTCCGAGCACCAGCAGATGCTGCAGCGCCTGCAGTCGGCCAGCGGCACCGAGTTCGACCGCATGTACACGCAGCAGCAGGTGCAGGCGCACCAGAAGGCGGTCGACATGTTCACCGCCTACTCGCAGCAGGGCGAGAACGCGCAGGTGAAGCAGTGGGCGGCGAAGACCCTGCCGACCCTGCAGCAGCACCTGCAGCGGGCGCAGCAGCTGCAGCGCAGCCTCTGAGGCGCCGGGCGGGCGGCGCCCCTGCCGCGCGCGGGGGTGGTGCCCGCCGGCCCGACGCGGCGGGGTGGGGCGGACAACCGGCCCGCCCCGCCGCTTGGCGGGCGGCGGCATCCGCGCCACTCTCGCGTGATGCCGCCGCCACGCCTTCGCCTTGCCCGCGCCTGACCGCACATCCCGCAGGGCGGCGCCCGGCGTGGTGGCCTCGCTGCTCGGCATCGCCCAGACCCTCGCCTGGGCCACCACCTTCTATCTGCCGGCCGTCCTCGCGCCGCAGGTCATCGCCGAGCGCGGCGACGACCCGGCGCTGATCTACGGCGCCTTCTCGCTTGCCCTGCTGATCGCGGGTCTCGCCTCGCCGCGCACCGGCCGCGTCATCGAGCAGCGCGGCGGGCGGCCCGTGCTGGTGCTCTCCTCCGGCGTGCTCGCCGCGGGGCTGCTGATGCTCGGGGTGCTGCCCGGGCTCGGCGGGTGGTTCGCCGGCTGGGTGGTGGTCGGGCTCGGCATGGCGCTCGGGCTCTACGAGGCGGCCTTCGCCACCCTCGGCGTGCTCTTCGGGCGGCAGGCACGGCGGCCGATCACCATCGTCACGCTCTTCGCCGGCTTCGCCAGCACCATCGGCTGGCCGATGACGGCGGCCCTGGTGCCACTGCTCGGCTGGCGTGGGACCTGCATCGCCTATGCGGCGATCAACCTGGCGCTTGTCCTGCCGCTCTACCTCGCCCTGCCACGCGCCGCGACGCCGGGGCCCGCGGCCGCGGGGGAGGGCGGCGGCACGGACCCCCAGCCCGAGGACGCGCCGCCGCCGGCGGCCTGGGCGCGCCGCGTGATGCTGCTGCTGGCGGTGTTCTTCACGCTGCGCGCCTTCATCTCGGCGACCTTCGCGGTGCATGTGGTGGCGCTGCTGGGCGGGCTCGGCCTCGGCGTCGCCGGCGCGGTCGCGGTGGCGGCGCTGCAGGGGCCCTCGCAGGTGGCGGGGCGGGTGGTGGAGTTCGTCGTGGCGCGGCGGGCGCATCCGCTGACGGTGGCGCGCGCCGGGGCGGCGCTGCTGCCGATCGGCGTGCTGGCGCTGCTGCTGGCGGGGCCGGGCGCCGCGGCGGCCTTCATGATCTGCTACGGCGCCTCGAACGGCGTGCTGACCATCAGCCGCGGCGCGGTGCCGCTGGTGCTGTTCGGCCCGCGCGGCTACCCGACGCGCATGGGTCGGCTGGCGCTGCCGATCCTGCTGGCCCAGGCGGTCGCGCCCACGGCGACCGCGCCGTTGGTCGCCACGCTGCCCGCGGGCACGGTCTTCGCTGCCGGCGGCGTGCTGGCGGTGATCGCCCTGCTCTGCCTGCTGCCGCTGCGCGCCCCCCCACCGCCGGGGAGACCCTGAGGGCCCGCGCCGTGGTCGTGGCGGCCCCCTGCACGGGGCTGTGTCCGCTGGCGATCGCGCGCTAGCCTTGGCTGCCGTGGCATGGAGGACAGGGCGGATGGAGGACGAGGCCGATACCGCCCGGCGCCGGCAGGCGGAGCGGCTCGCGCTGCTGGCCGACCTCGCACGGCCCGTGCAGCACGACATCAACAACCTGCTGACGGTGGTCTTCGCCAACCTCGACATGCTCAAGCGCCGGGTCGAGGGGGAGGCGCCGCAGCGCCAGCTCGACCGCGTGGCGGAGGCGACACGGCGGCTCGAGGCCTCGACCAGGGCCATCCTCTCCCTGGCGCGACGCCCCGTGCCGGGCGAGGCGGTGCTGCGGCCGGGCGATGCCCTGGCCGCGCTGCGGCCGCTGCTGGCCCTGGTGCTGCCGGCCCCTGGGGCACTGCTGCTGGACACGGCGCCCGAGACGCCGCCCTGCCGCTTTGACCAGGCGCTGCTGGACGAGGCGCTGCTCGGCCTGGCGCTGGCTGCGGCCGGGCGCGGCCCGCTTCGCCTTGCCCTCGCGCCGACGGAGGAGGGCGTGGCGCTGGAGGCCGCCCTTCCCGGCCCCGCGCGGGCGGCGGCGGAGCCGGCGGTGGATGCGCTCCGCACGCTTGCCGCGCGGGCGGGCGGCAGCCTGGCCACGGACGCGACCCCGACGGAGGCGACGCTGCGCCTCTGCCTGCCGCGCGATCCCGCGACCATCGGCGGTTGATCATCGCCCCGGGCGCCGGTCGCGCCGGTGCCGGGACGGGCGCGGAAATGCCATCGCATGCTGCATGGGCACCGGCCATCCCTGGCTGCCCGATGGCGCGCCATCCACGCGCGCGTCCCGTTCCGCCGTCCCGCGGGCGGGGCCTGCGTGCCCCCCGGCGGCGCGGCGGCGAACCGGACGTGTCCCCACCGCGCTTTGCCTCGGGGCCGGTCTCTGCTATCGCCGCGCGCCGCGCCGGGCGAGGAACGGAATTGCTAGTTTCTCGCTGCTGGCGCAGCATTTGCTCAACGATCGCCGCCTGCGCAGGCTGGCGGCACAGGGAAGCCCCGCCGGCTGAGGCGGGAACGGGAGATGAATGGCATGAAGCCCTTCGGGCAAACCCTGGCGCGTGGCCTCCTCGGCCTGGCCGCCCTTGCCGCCGCGCTGGCGCTGCCGGCCGCCACGGCCGAGGCGCAGCAGCCCGCCGCCGCCAGCACCTTCGATGCGGTGCGCAGCCGCGGCTCGCTCGTCTGCGGGGTGAACACCGGCCTCGCCGGCTTTGCCCAGCCGGACAGCCAGGGCGTCTGGCGCGGCTTCGACGTCGACTACTGCCGCGCGCTGGCGGCGGCGATCTTCGGCGACCCGGGCAAGGTGCGCTACGTGCCCACCACGGCGCAGAACCGCTTCACCGCCCTGCAGTCGGGCGAAGTGGACGTGCTGTCGCGCAACACGACCTGGACGCTGTCGCGCGACACCGCGCTCGGCTTCGACTTCACGGCGACCAACTTCTACGACGGCCAGGGCTTCATGGTGAAGGCCTCGGCCGGCGTGAAGACCGCCAAGGAGCTGGACGGCGCGACCATCTGCGTGCAGCCCGGCACCACGACCGAGCAGAACCTGACCGACTGGGCCCGCGCCAACCGCATCCGCTTCACCCCGGTGGTGATCGAGCGGCTGGAGGAGGTGGTGCAGGCCTACATCGCCGGCCGCTGCGATGCCTATACCACCGACGTCTCGGGCCTCGCCGCCACGCGCAGCGCCCAGCGCAACCCGGCCGAGCACCTGATCCTGCCCGACGTCATCAGCAAGGAGCCGCTGGCCCCGCTGGTGCGCCAGGGCGATGCCCGCTTCGCCGACGTGGTGCGCTGGACCCACTTCCTGCTGATCGCGGCCGAGGAGTTCGGCATCACCCAGGCCAACGTCGAGCAGATGGCGCAGAACGACGCGCGGCCGGAGGTGCAGCGCATGCTGGGCCGCAACGGCGAGCTCGGGAAGATGCTGGGCCTCGAGGGCAACTGGGGCGTCACGGTGCTGCGCGCGGTCGGCAACTATGGCGAGATCTTCGACCGGCACCTCAAGCCGATCGGCCTGCAGCGCGGGCCGAACGCGCTCTGGACCCAGGGCGGGCTGCAATACGCGCCGCCCTTCCGGTGAGCGGTATGCCGGGTGCGGCCGCGTAACCCGCGGCAGTCCCGGCACGGATAGGGAACTCCCCGGCGCAAGGCGTCGCGCCGGGGCAAGGAGGCAGAGGACCGGGCAATGTCCCAGACGACCGTCGACCCGCGGCTGCTCCGCGCCCCGCCGAAGCGGCCGCTGCGCCTGTCCTGGTCGGACGAACGCGTGCGCGCCATCGTCTGGCAGTTGCTCGTCGTCGGCGTCGTCGTCGGCATCGGCTACTGGCTCTGGTCCAACACGGTGCACAACCTCGAGGTGCGCCGCATCGCCACCGGCTTCGGCTTCCTCAACCGCGAGGCGGGGCTGCCCATCGCCGAGAGCCTGATCGAGTACAGCCCGACCGACACCTATTTCCGCGCGCTGATGGTCGGCCTGCTGAACACGCTGAAGGTGGCGGTGGTCGGCATCGTGCTGGCGACCATCCTCGGCACGCTGATCGGCATTGCCCGGCTGTCGAAGAACTGGCTGCTGTCGCGGGTCGCCGGCATCTACATCGAGGTGATCCGCGACCTGCCGCTGCTGCTGCAGCTGCTGTTCTGGTACGCGATCCTGCAGGGCCTGCCCGGGCCGCGCCAGGCGCTGAACCCGGTGGAGGGCGTGTTCCTCTCGAACCGCGGCCTGAAGCTGCCCTGGATCGAGTGGCAGGACGCGCACAGCTATGCCCTGCTGGCCTTCCTCGCCGGGGCGGTGGCGACCTTCCTCTACCGCCGCGCGGCGCGTGCGAGGCAGATGCAGGACGGCCAGCCGCGCCGGGTCTGGCCGGTGGCGCTCGGGCTGATGCTGGCGCTGCCCATCGGCGTCTGGTGGCTGATGGGCGCGCCCTTCACCCCGGACATGCCGGCGCTGCGCGGCTTCAACTTCCGCGGCGGGCTGAACGTGAGCCCCGAATACTTCGCCCTGCTGCTCGGCCTCGTGCTCTACACGGCGGGCTTCATCGCCGAGATCGTGCGCGCCGGCATCCTGGCGGTGAACCAGGGGCAGTGGGAGGCGGCCCAGGCGCTGGGCCTGAAGCCGGGCCTCGTGCTGAACAAGATCGTGCTGCCGCAGGCGCTGCGCGTGATCGTGCCGCCGATGACCAGCCAGTTCCTGAACCTGACCAAGAACTCCTCGCTGGCGGTGGCCATCGGCTACCAGGACATCGTCTCGATCGCCAACACCACGCTGAACCAGACCGGCCAGGCGATCGAGGGCATCGCCATCATCATGCTGGTCTACCTGACGATCAGCCTCTCCATCAGCCTCTTCATGAACTGGTACAACGCCAAGATCGCGTTGGTGGAACGCTAGGGCGGGGACCGCGACCATGAGCGACATCACCCTGCAGACCTCCGTCGCCCGGGTGCCGGGTGAGGCCTCGGCGCCGCGCAGGCCGCCCGTCTCCCAGGTGGGGGCGATCGGCTGGATGCGCGCCAACCTCTTCTCCTCCTGGATCAGCACGGCGGTGACGCTGGCGCTGGCCTACCTGGTGATCCGCTGGACGGTCGGCTTCATCGAATGGGGCGTGATCAACGCCATCTGGTCGGTGCCGAACAACCAGACCCAGGCCTGCCGCGACCTCCAGGGCACCGGCGCCTGCTGGGCGGTGATCACCGAGAAGCACCGCTTCATGCTCTTCGGCACCTACCCGTACGAGGAGCATTGGCGCCCCGCGCTGGTCTGCCTGCTGTTCATCGGGCTCTACGTCGTCTCGGCCATGCGCCGCTTCTGGCGCTGGGAGCTGGCGCTGGTCTGGGTTGCGGTGCTGACGGCGATCGGCGTGCTGATGTGGGGCGGCATCCTCGGCCTGAGCTACGTGCCGCAGGAGCGCTGGGGCGGGCTGCCGATCACGCTGATCCTGGCCACCTTCGGGCTCGCCTTCGCCTTCCCGCTCTCGATCATGGTCGCGCTCGGGCGGCGGTCCTCGCTGCCGGCGATCAAGGTGCTCTGCGTGCTCTACGTGGAGCTGATCCGCGGCGTGCCGCTGATCAGCCTGCTGTTCATGGCCAGCGTGATGTTCCCGCTCTTCCTGCCGGAGGGGATGAACATCGACAAGCTGCTGCGGGCGCAGATCGCCATCATCCTCTTCGCCGGCGCCTACCTGGCCGAGGTGGTGCGCGGCGGGCTGCAGGCGCTGCCCAAGGGCCAGTACGAGGCGGCCGACGCGCTCGGCCTCTCCTACTGGCAGAAGACCGGCTTCATCATCCTGCCCCAGGCGCTGCGCCTGGTGATCCCGCCGCTGGTCAACACCTTCATCGGCTTCTTCAAGGACACCTCGCTGGTGCTGATCATCGGCATCTTCGACCTGCTGACGGCGGGCAAGACGGCGATCATCGAGCCCGCCTGGCAGGGCTTCGGCGTCGAGGTCTACGTGACCATCGGTGCGATCTACTTCGTCTTCTGCTTCGCCATGTCGAAGTACAGCCAGGGCCTCGAGGCCGAGCTGAACCGGCACCGGCGGCGCTGACGCAACCGGGGACAGGGACTTCGCACGACGATGGGCGAGACGATCGCTGAGACGCACCTGGCATCGGCGGCGCGCACCGACGCGCCGCCGGCCATCATCCTCGACAAGGTCAACAAGTGGTTCGGGTCGCTGCACGTGCTGCGCGACGTCTCGCTCTCGGTCGCGCTGGGCGAGCGCGTAGTGGTCTGCGGCCCCTCCGGCTCCGGCAAGTCCACCATGATCCGCTGCATCAACCGCCTGGAGACCCACCAGGAGGGGCGGATCATCGTCGACGACATCGAGCTGACCGAGGACGTGAAGGCGCTCGACGCCATCCGCCGCGAGGTCGGCATGGTGTTCCAGTCCTTCAACCTCTTCCCGCACCTGACCGTGCTCGACAACTGCACCCTTGCGCCGATCTGGGTGCGCCGGATGCCGAAGGCCGAGGCCGAGGACCTGGCCATGCACTACCTCGAGCGGGTGAAGATCCCCGAGCAGGCGAAGAAGTACCCGGGCCAGCTCTCGGGCGGCCAGCAGCAGCGCGTGGCGATCGCCCGCGCGCTCTGCATGAAGCCCAAGATCATGCTGTTCGACGAGCCGACGAGCGCGCTCGACCCCGAGATGATCAAGGAGGTGCTCGACACCATGGTCGGCCTCGCCGAGGACGGCATGACCATGATGGTGGTGACGCACGAGATGGGCTTCGCCCGCCAGGTCGCCGACCGCGTGGTGTTCATGGACCGCGGCGAGATCGTCGAGCTCGGCACGCCGGGCGAGATGTTCGAGAACCCCAAGACCGACCGCCTGCGCCTCTTCCTGAGCCAGATCCTGCGCGGGCACTGATTGCGCGGCGGCCCGGGCGGGCCGAGACTGCGCCCGGGGCCGGGCCGCGCCCGCCCGGGAGGAACCGCATGGCGATGCAACGCATGGTGCTCCAGATCGGCATGGGCACCGACATCAGGGGCGCCGATTCCACCAAGGCCGCGGTGCGCGCGCTGCGGGACGCGCTCTGGCACAATTCGCTGACCGTCACCCATGCGCTCGGCGTGGACGTGGACAGCATGCGGGTCGCGGTCACCATCGGCGTGCCGCGACCCGAGACGGTGGACCGCGAGGCCGTGCTGGCGGTCCTGCCGCACGGCACCGGCACGGTCACCGTGGTCGCCGGCGGGCTCGAGATCCCGAACCAGGCGGGCACCGGCGCGACCCTGATGGCGCATGCCGCGGCCGAGGTCTTCCTCGACATCGACGAGACCGGGAGGCCGGCCCGATGACCCCGGCGCCGAAGCGCGTGATCCTGGAGATGGGCCACGGCAACGACCTGCATGGCGGCGACTACACCAAGGCGGCGCTGCGCGCGGTGCAGGACGCGCTGCACCACTCCTCGCTCTCGATGCTGCGCGCGCTGAAGGTGCCGCCGGCCGAGATGGTGGTGCAGGTGACCATCGGCGTGCAGCGGCCGGAGGCGGTGGATGCCGCCCGCGTGCAGGCCTCCCTGCCCTATGGCCGCGTCTCGGTGCAGGTGGTCCATGGCGGGCTCGACGTGCCCGACCCTTCCCGCGACGACGCGGCCGTGATCGCCAGCGCCGCCATCGCGGTCAGCCTGCCGCTGCCGTGAGCGCGGGCGGGACGGGGATCATCTCGACCGATTGATCGGGGGCCGGCTCCGCCGCGGCTGCCGCCATGCCATCTCCACCCCGGAGCGGAAGGATGGCGGATGGCGCGCGATGGATGATGCCACGGAGGGAACCGCGCCCGGCGAGGCGCGGCTGGTCCGCCTCTTCGAGGAGGCGATCGGCACGAGCTTCACCGAGGGCAACCGCATCGAGCGCCTGCGCAACGGCGACGCCATCTTCCCGCCCATGCTGGAGGCGATCGCCGGGGCGCGCCGCAGCATCGAGTTCCTGACCTTCGTCTACTGGCGCGGCGACATCGCCCAGCGCTTCGCCCATGCGCTGGCGGCCAAGGCGCGCGAGGGCGTGGCGGTGCGCGTGCTGCTGGACGCCTATGGCGCCGCCCCCATGGCGCGGGAGCTGATCGAGGTCATGGAGGCGGGCGGGGTGATGCTGCGCTGGTTCCGCCCCCTGCTGCGCTGGCGGCTCGGGCGTTCGCTCCGCCGCTCGCACCGCAAGGTGCTCGTGACGGACGGGCGGCTCGGCTTCACCGGCGGCGTCGGCATCGCCACCGAATGGTGCGGCGACGCGCGGGACGAGAGCGAGTGGCGGGATACGCACCTGCAGGTGGAAGGACCCGCGGTGCGCGGCCTGCGCGCCGCCTTCTTCGGCAACTGGGCCGAGGCGGTGGCCGAGGAGGGCGAGGGGGCGGCCGACCTGCCGACGGCGCTGGCCGCGGGCGAGGACATCGCCCCGCGGCCCGGTTCGGCGCGCGTCCAGGTGGTGCGATCCTCCGCCAGCTATGGCTGGTCCGACGTGGTGGCGATGACGGAACTGGCGATCGCCGCGGCGCGGCAGCGCTTGCGCATCGGCACCGCCTATTTCACGCCGGACGCGCCGACGACCCGGGCCCTGGTCGCGGCCGCGCGGCGCGGCGTGGCGGTGGAGGTGATGCTGCCCTGGCCGCACATGGACAAGCGCGTCAGCCAGCTCGCCGGCGCCGAGGCGATCGCGCCGCTGCTGGAGGCGGGGGTCGCCATCCACGTCTTCCAGCCCTGCATGTACCACGCCAAGGTCATGCTGGTGGACGAGGCGCTCAGCATCCTCGGCAGCGCCAATTTCAACCGCCGCTCGGCCTGGCAGGACGAGGAGGTGTGCCTGGTCTGCTTCGATCGCACGCTTGCGGAGACCCTCGCGGAGGACTGGGCCGCGGATGCCGCGCGCTGCGCGCCGATCGACCTCGAGGCCTGGCGCGACCGCGGCGTCTGGGAGCGCGCGCGGGAGGCGGCGGCGCGGCTGCTGAAGCCGGTGGTGTAGGGGCGGCGCCCGGCTCAGGCGCGGGAGGCGGCGACGCGGCTGACCACGGCATCGCCGCCGCCCTCGCCGCCCGGGCCGGGGGCCGGGGCCAGCGCCGCCTCCAGCGCGCGGCGCAGCGAGGCGAGGCGCCGCTCGTTCTCGACCTTCAGGCCGAACACGTCCTTGACGTAGAAGACGT
>CAYNYQ010000023.1:0-27109 GCA_964401305.1 uncultured Acetobacteraceae bacterium
GCGGCGCCGCCGGCGGTTGGCGCGGGGCCGAGCGCGCGCAGCACCAGCGGCCCCGCCGCCGCCGGGTCGGGCGCCTGGCGCTGGGCATGCACGGTCAGCGCGGGCGCCGCGGCGGCGAAGAGCTCGGGCGTCATGCCGCGCAGGTGCCGCAGTTCCTCGACCGAGAGGAAGGGGCCGTTGCGCGGCGGCACGGCCAGGCGGGCCGCGCGATACGCCTCCGCCTCGGCGCCGCCGCGCGGGCGCGGCACGTCGTCCTGGTCGCGCCAGTCGCCGATGGCGGCGACCAGCGCCTCGGCGCGCGGCCGCGGCACGTCCAGCGCCTCGAATAGCCGGGCGAGCAGGGCGGGCGGCGCCTGGTTCAGGTCGATGCGGCCGGATTCGTCGGTGATGACGATCTCGAGCCGAACCCCCTCGAAGGCCTCCTCGAGCGGCGGGGCACCGGGGCGGAAGCGGGCCAGCGCCGCGGCGCCGCGCGCACCGGCCTCGGCCTCGGCCCGCAGCAGCGCGTGGATGCCCAGCGCGAGCCCGGCATCGGCCGCCGCCTCCAGCCGGGCGCGGATGGCGAGGTCGTCGGCCACCGCCCCCTCCCGCCGCGCCGAGGCGAGCACGTCGAGCGCCATGACCGAGAGCAGCGCCACCACCCAGAGCACGGCCAGCAGCGCCATCCCGCGCTCGCCGGACGGCGGGGCGCGGCGATCCCGGCACCGCCCGTCGCCCGGGGCGCCGCGCATGCCGCGGCGTCCCGTCAGAAGGCCGGATTGCCGCGCGTCAGCCGGCCGGAGCCCGGGGCGCGCGGAAAGGGCGTGGTGATCGGCTGCACGCTGCGCAGCCTGGCGCGCAGCTCCTCCGTCACCGCCCGCGCGTCGGACTGGTTGCGCACCACGCGCGGGGTCAGCAGCACCAGGAGCTCGGTCCGCTCGATGCCGTCGATGGCGCGGCCGAAGAGGTAGCCGAGCACGGGGATGTCGGAGAGCACCGGCACGCCGCCGCGGTTGCGGTTGCGCGCGTCGCGGATCAGCCCGCCGAGCGCGATGGTCTGGCCGTCCTGCACGGCGATGGTGCTGGCCACGCGGCGCTGCTGGATGGTGGGCGAAAGCTGCTGCGACACGGTCGTGCTCTGCGCCTGCACCACCGCGCTGACCTCCTGCGCGATGTCGAGCAGGACGAGCCCGCTCTCGTTCACCCGCGGCGTCACGCGCAGGATCACGCCAGTATCGCGGTACTCGATGTTGCTGACCAGCGGCGCACCGGCGCTGATGACGGATTGCGCCGATTGGGTCTGGATCGGCACCTGGTCGCCCACCTGCAGCGAGGCGGTCTGGTTGTTCAGCACGAGCAGCTGCGGCGCCGAAAGCACGTTCACCGAGGTGATCTGGTCCAGCGCCTCGAGCACGACCGTGATGTTGGGCGCCGAGTAGATGTAGGCGAAGTTCGGGAAGGCGGGCACCGGCACGGTCGCGTTCACCACCTGCGGCGTCAGCATGCCGCGCAGCGCGTTGATGGCCGGGTTGAGCGTGGTGTTGCCGCCGGAAGGCGGCGCGGCGGGGTCGAAATTGCGCTGGTTCAGCACCGCGGTGCTGTTGCCCGAGGTGAGCGCCCATTGCAGGCCGAAGCGGAGGTTGTTGCCGAGCGTCACCTCGGCGACCGCGGCCTCGATCTGCACCTGCAGCGGCAGCACGTCGAGCTGGCGGAGCGCGGCGCCGAGCAGCTCGTACTGCCGGGGCGAGGCGACGATGACGATGGCGTTGTTGGTCTCGTCGGCGGTGACGCTGAGCCCCGTCCCGGCCGCGCCCGGCTGCGCCTGGCCGAAGAGCCCGCCCGGCCCACCGCCGAGGCCCGGCAGCTGGCCCGGCGGCGCGCCCCCGCCCGGCGCAGCGCCGAAGGGCACGGCATCGGGCGCGGTGCCCTGCACCAGGGTCTCGGGCGCGGCGAGGGTCCATTCGCGGGCGCTGAGCGGCGTCTCCGCCCCGCCGCCGCGCTGGCCGCCGCGGCTGCTGCCGCCGAAGCCGCCGGCGCCGCCGGGGAAGGCGCCGCCCGAGAAACCGCCCCCCTGGCCGCTGCCGCGCCCGGCGCCGCCCGCATCGGTGCCGCCGCCGGCGCCGAAGGCACGGCCGATCACCCGCGCGAGGTCGGCGGCGCGGCCATTCTGCACGCGGTAGACATAGACCTGCCGCTCCTCGCCCTGGCCCTCGCGGTCCAGCCGCTCCGCCCAGACCTGCAGTTGCTGCAGGTATCGCGGCTGCGGCGAGATCGCGAGCACCGCGTTCAGCCGCTCGATCGGCACGATGCGCACGAGGCCGGCGACCGCTGAGCCCTCGCCGCCGATCAGCAGGGTCAGCTCCTCCGCCAGGCGGCGGGCATTGCTGCGCCGCGCGGCGTAGAGCGAGAAGGACATCCCCCGCATCCAGTCGACGTCGAACTGCGCGATCATGTCGCGCACCGCGCGCCGCTCGGCCTCGGTGCCGGTGACGAGGATCAGGTTGCGCGAGGCATCGACCTGGTTCAGCTGGCCGTCGCGCAGGATCGGCTCGATCAGCCGGCGCAGCTGCGCGACGCCGACATAGCGCGGCGCCACCACCTCCGTGCCGTAGCCGCGCTGCCCGGCGCCGAGCAGCCCGCCGCGCGCCGCGGTCGGCGCATTGGTCAGCGTGATGAGCCCCTCGCGCTGCGAGAGCGCATAGTTCGAAAGCCGGAGCGCCGTCTCGAAGGCCGGCAGCACGGCGTCGCGCGGGATGGGCCCGCCGGTCTCGAGCGTGATCTCGCCCTGCACGGAGGGATCGACGGCGAAGCCGAGGCCGAGCAGGTCGCCGAGGATGGCGCGCGCGACCTCGCGCACATCGGCGCCGACGAAGTTCAGCTCCACCTCGCCATCGGCGCGCGCGACGGCGCCGGGGCGCGTCGCGCCGAAGCGCTGCGGCGGGGCGTTGGCCAGCACGCCGGTGCCGGGGAAGATGCCGCTCTGCACCCGCGGCACGGCCGGGCGCGCGGCCAGCGGCACGGCACCGCCGCCGCCCGGGGCGAGGCCCGGGGTCAGCGGCTCCGGCGTCTCGCTGAGGCGTGCGCCCTCGGCACCCTGCGCCGCGGCGGAGGCGGCCGTGGTGGCGGGGCCGAGCCGCGGCTCCTCGGTGCAGCCGCCGAGCGCGGCGATCAGGCCGAGCAGCGCCACGGCCGGCACGCCGGCGCGGCAGGCGGGCGGCGACGCGCCGCGCACCAGGCCCTGGGGGAGACAGGCTGCGCCGGGGCTAGTCCTCGTCGTCATCGTCCGATCCGGCGGCGCGCGCATCGGCGGCGGCCGCGGCGGGCAGGGCGAGCACCTGGCGCTCGCCGGCCCGGGTGAAGGCCACGGCGCGCGCGCCCTCGGCGCCGGCGAGCGTCCAGTCGCCGAGCGCCTCCCCCGCGCGCAGCCGCAGCACCGCCCCGCCGCGGCCGCCCTGGCGCAGCAGCGCGACCAGCGTGCCCTCGGTGCGGAACAGGCCGAGCAGCGTGTACTCGGCCGAGAGTGGCGCGGCGGGTGGCGGCGGCGGGGCGGCCTGGGCCACGGCGATGGGCGCCACGCGGCGCCGCGCCTCGGAGAAGAGCGGGCGGTCGAGGATGGCCGCGGTGTCCGGCGCCGCGCCGGCCGGGCCGCTGCCCGGCGACGCCGGCGCGGCGGGCGGGCGCACCGGCATGGCGATGCCGAGCGGCTCGTCCTCGGGCCCGGCCATGACCTGCCAGGCGGCGAGGCCGGCCAGGGTCGCGGCGAGCAGCGCGAGCACGCGCGTCTCGCGCCGCTCCCGCGGCGAGGCGGGCGGGCGCGGGTCAGGACCGCCGCGCATCGCCGCCCTCCGTCACCCGCGCCAGGCTCTGCACGTCGAGCCGCACCGAGAGGCGCGGCTCCGCGGCGAGGCCGCCCGCGCGCTGCTCGGGCGCGGCGATCAGCGCCTCGCGCACCAGCAGCGGCGGCTGGTGCGCCGCCATCGCCTGCAGCGCGCGCGACAGCGGCTCGATGCCGGCGCGCAGCTCGGCGCGCAGGCCGAGGCGCAGCAGCGGCCCCTGCGGCACGGCGGGCAGCGCCTGCACGCTCTCGATGGCGATGCCCTCGGCCTCCAGCAGCCGGCGCACGGATTCCTGCAGCAGCGCCGCCGCCTGCGAGGCGGAGGGCGCGCGCAGCAGCAGCGCGGGATCGGCGAGCTCGGCCTCCAGCGCCTCGAGCTCGCGGCGCAGCGCCGGCCCCTGGGCCGAGACGCGCTCGAGCCGCGCGAGCAGGCTGCGCTGGCGCTCCTCGTGCTCGGCCGCCTCGGCCATGCCGTCGAGCATGGGCGCGAGGATGCCGAGGCCGAGCGCGCCGAGCAGCGCGACGAGCAGGCCGAGCGCGAGCAGGCGCCGCCGCGCCGGATCCTCCGGCAGGCCCGCGGGCGGCAGCATCGTGGTGCTCATCGCGGCGGCCGTGTCGCGACCGGCGCATCGCCGCGCAGGCGGATCGCCATGTCGAAGCGTTCGCGTCCGCGCGCGCGGTCCGGCGTCACCGGCGAACGGAACTGCGCATCCGCGAACATCGGAGAGGTCTCGATCTGGGCCACGAGCGATGCCGCCACGGGCGCGTAGCCGGTCACATAGACGGAAGCGCCACGCACCTCAACACTGTCGAGCCACGCATCATCGGGCAGCAGACGCGTGAGCTGGTCGAGCACGGCGAGAAGCGCCACATCGGCGCGCCGCGTCACCAGTTCGTCACGAAGTTGTCGCCGTTCCGCAATCTGCGTGCGCAGCGCCTCCACCCGCTGCGCGCGCAGCCGCGCCTCGCGCACGGCGTCGTCGAGCCGCTCGCGCCGCGCCGTCTCCGCCTCCGCGTGCAGCGCGAGATTCGCCACGCCCAGCAGCGCGCAGAGCAACAGCAGCCGCCCGCGCGTGGTGCGCGGCAGCAGCGCCGGCGCGGCGCGCGCGGGTTCGGCCGCCGCGGCGGGACGGAGGTCGAAGCGCAGGCCGCCGCCCGGCAGCGCGAGGCCGATGCGCGCGGGCAGCACGCCGTGCGTCGCGCGCAGCCGCTCCCGCGCCGCCTCCACAACCGCCGCCTGCGCCACCGCGAGGTCGAGCGTCACGCGCCGGCGCGCCGCGTCGCGCGCCACCGGCTCGGCGTCCCACCACAGCGTCTCGGCGCGGCAGGGCGTCTGGCGATCGAGGTCGAGCGGCAGGGCGCGGCGCAGATCCGCCTCCGGCATGGCGGGCCAGTCGAGCCGGCGGACCAGCACCGCGGCTTCCGGCAGGGCGAGCCAGACCGGCAGGCCGGCATCGGCGGGCGCGCCGGCCAGGGGCGTCGCGCGGCCGCCGGCATGGCGGGTGATGCGGAAGCCCTCGCCCTCGATCTCGGCCAGCAGCATCGCCGGCGGCGGCGCCAGGGCGGCGCGCAGCCGCCGCGGCAGCAGCGCCGCAAGCTCGGCGGTCCACCAGCGCCACCAGGCGGCGGCGGCCTCCAGCGCCGGCGCGGCGCGGGCGAGCGCGGCGCTCATCGGCGCCGCCCGGCGCAGCCGCGCTCCGTCGGGTCCCAGGCGCAGGTCGCGTCGGCCACGGCGCGCGGCGCGACGAGAAGCTCGGGCCAGACCCGCTCGTCGCCGGGCGGGAACAGCACGCGCAGGCGGATCAGCGCCGGCATGGCGGGCTGGCCGCGCCAGCTGTCGTGCCAGCGCGGCGGCGCGCTGAGCCCGCGCCGGGCGCCGAAATAGGCGAGGTCGAGACCGGCCACGCCCTCGAGCAGCACGCTGCGCGCGGGCTCGGCCAGGCGCGAGCGCTCGGTGTCGGGCAGCCAGGCGAGGGCAAGCCCGCCGGCCTCGTCCACGGCGAGCCGGTAGCGCAGATAGGTGCCCTGGCCGAGGACCAGCGGCGCCGGCGCGTCGAAGACGAGGGAGCGCGCATCGCCCTCGAGGCTGACCCGCCCGTCATCGGCGAGGGTGAAGGCGGGATGCGCGCGGGCGAGCCGGTCGCGCAGCAGCGACTGCGCCGCCTCCACGGCGTCGATGCGCGGGCCGAGCCGGGAGGCGGCGCGGTCCCAGACCCGATGGCCGAGCGTGAAGCCATCCTGCAGCAGCGCCAGCAGCAGGCCGAGCAGCCCGAGCGCCACCAGCATCTCGAGCAGCGTCAGCCCGGCCTCGCGGCGGCGTCGGGGACGGGTCTCAGGGCCCACGGCGCGCGCCCTCCGCGACGGGCACCAGGCGAAGCGTGGCGAGGCGGGCGAGCAGCGGCCCCTCCCCGCCGGCGCCGTGCACGGTGGCGACCAGCAGCAGCGGCTCGGCCGCCGCGCGGCCACCGGCCGGCCCGTCCGCCACCGCCACCTGCCAGGCGAGGCCCTCGGCCGTGGTGCCGCCCCAGCGCGCGCCGGGGGAGAGCGCGCCCTGCACGGCGGCGGTCTCCAGCGCCGATTGCGCGGTCAGCACGGCGAGGCGCGTCAGCGTCGCGCGGTCGGCGCGGCGGCCGCCATCGGTGAAGAGCTGCAGCAGCACCACCAGCGCCCCGGCGGCGATGGCGAGCGCGGCCGCCACCTCGATCAGCGTGAAGCCCGGCGCGGCGCGGCGCGGCGGCATCTCAGCGCGCCCCCGCCACGGCGGCGAAGCGGCCGGTCAGCGGATGGATGGCGATGCCGGCCTGGTGCCGCGGCCCGGCGAGCAGAAGCGTGCCGCCGGTGCTGCTGCCATCGGGGAAGAAGCCGAGCTGCGCCGGATCGGCGGCGAGCGGCCCGGCCTGCCAGCGAAGCGCCATCCCCTCGGGCAGGGTCACCCAGGCGCCGCCGCCGGCGATGCCGTAGCCGCGCCCCTCGGCGTCGAAGGCGAGCACCACCGGCGCGCCGGCGCGCAGCGCCAGGCCCCGCGCCTCGCGCAGCTCGGCCGCGACGGCGCGCGCGGCGGTGCGGAAGCGCACGGCATCGGCGACGGTCGAGAAGAGCGGCGCGGCGAGGCCGGTCAGCAGCGCCACGACCGCCATCACCACCATCAGCTCGATGGCGGTGAAGCCGGCCTCGTCGCGGCGTCTATTGCCAGCTGCCGACATCCTGCGCCTCGCCGCTGCCGCCCTCGGCGCGATCGGAGCCGAGGCTGAGGATCTCGACCGGCGCGTTCCGCCCGGGGATGCGGTAGAGGTACGGATTGCCCCAGGGGTCGACCAGCCCGGTGCGGCGGCTGAGATAGGGTCCGTTCCAGCTGTTCGCCGTCTGCGGCCGGTCGACCAGCGCGCGCAGCCCCTCCTCCTCGGACGGGTAGCGGCCGACATCGAGGCGGTAGAGGTCGAGGCTCGACATCAGCGCCTGGATCTGCACGCGCGCGGTCTGGCTGCGCGAGGTGCCGAGGTAGCGCATGGCCTGCGGCACGGCGATGGCGCCGAGCAGGCCGAGGATGGTCAGCACCACCAGCAGCTCGAGCAGGGTGAAGCCGCGCTGGCCGCGGGTGCGCCGCGGGCCCTGATCACCTGCGGCGCGACGCCCTGCGTCGTGCCGAGCGCCCGAATGGGCGCCGCGGCCGGTGCCGCGAAACCAGGCGCGCGGACGCGCGCGCCCGGCGACTGAGGGCGGAACAAGGATCTTCATCAGGCGGCCAGTTCGTTGATGCTCAGCATGGCGGTCAGGATGGCGCCCACCACGGTCGCCACCAGGATGCCGAGCAGGATGGTGATCACGGGCACGAGCAGCGCGAGGAAGCGCGCGGTGGTCTTCTGGATGTCGCGGTCGAGCGCATCGGCAAGCCGCGTCAGCATCTCGCCGAGCCGCCCCGTCTCCTCGCCGGTGCGCAGGAAGGTGACGGCGATGGGCGGCAGCAGGCCGGTGGCCTCCAGCGGGCCGGCGAGGCCCTCGCCCTCCTTCAGGCTCTGCGTCGCCGCGTCGATCGCCTCGGCCATGGCGAGGTTGGCGAAGGTGCGCCGCGCGATGGGCAGCGCGCCGGCCAGCGGCACGCCGGCCTCCACCAGCGTGCCGAGGGTGCGGGCGAAGCGGGCGGTCTCGATGCGGGCGAGCAGCGGCCCGGCGAGCGGCGCGCGCAGCAGCGCGGCGTGCAGCCCGCGCCGCGCCTCGGGCCGGCCGAGCGCGGCGCGGAGCGCGAGCAGCAGGGCGAGCAGCCCGAGCAGCAGCAGCGCGCCATCCTCCCGCACCAGGCGGCTGGCGCCGAGCACGACGACGGTCGCGGTCGGCAGCGCGACGCGGCTGCCCTCGAAGAAGGCCTCGAATTGCGGCACCACCACGGTGAGCAGCAGCAGCACCGAGCCGCCGGCGGCAAACAGCAGCAGCACGGGATAGATCAGCGCGGAGCGGAGCTGCTCGCGCAGCTGCTCGGCGCGCAGCAGCATCTCGGCCAGCCGCGCCAGCGCGCCGTTCAGCGCGCCGGAGGCCTCGCCGGCCTCCACCAGCGCGATGGCGACGGCGGGGAAGACGGCCGGATGCGCGCGCATCGCCTCGGCCAGCGGCGCGCCGCCGCGCACCTGCTCCAGCACCGCCTCCAGCGCGGGGCGCAGCGCGCGGTGCTCGCGCTGGCCGGCGAGGATGGCGAGCGAGCGGTCGAGCGGCAGCCCGGCATCGAGCAGCACGGCGAGCTCCTGCACCGCATGGCCGAGGCCCTTGGCGCTGCCCGCGCCGCGCGCGCCGCCGCCGCCGAGGCGGATCTCGCGCTTCCACCAGGGCGGCGTGGCCGCGGCCCCCTCCTCCGCCTCCACCGGCAGCAGGCCCATGGCGCGCAGCCGGTCGAGCAGGGCGGCGCGGTCCGGCGCCTCCAGCACGCCGGTCGCGGCCTCCCCGTCCGGTCCGATGGCGCGGTAGCGGAATTGCGGCATGGCGCGGGTCAGGACCTGTCCGGCGATCGCAGCCGCGAAGGATCGCCCTTCGCCGCCATCGGCGGTTCCGCTCCAGGATCGTGGCCGGCGGGCATTCCTTCGCACACCTTCAGGCGTCACGGGTCACGCGCAGCACCTCGTCCGGCGTCGTCACGCCGGCGAGCGCCTTCAGCATGCCGTCGGCGAACATCGGCCGCATGCCCTCGCGCTCGGCGAGTTCGCCGATCGCCCGCGCCTCGGCCCGGGCCAGCACCAGGCGGGCGACGCCCTCGCTCATCGGCAGCAGCTCGATGATGGCCGAGCGGCCGCGGAAGCCGCCATGGCAGCGCGCGCAGCCCACCGGCTCCCACAGCCGGATCGCGTCCATCCCGGCCTCCGCCCCCAGCGCCTCGAGGCCGAGGGCGCGCACGGTCCCGGCCGAGGGCACGTGCGGCCGGCGGCAATGCGGGCAGAGCCGGCGCACCAGGCGCTGGCCGACCACCGCGTTCAGCGTCGAGGTCAGCAGGAAGGGCTCGAGCCCCATGTCGAGCAGCCGCGTCACCGCGCTGGCGGCGTCGTTGGTGTGCAGGGTCGAGAGGATCATGTGGCCGGTCAGCGCGGCCTGCACGGCGATCTGCGCCGTCTCGAGGTCGCGGATCTCGCCGACCATCATGATGTCGGGGTCCTGGCGCAGGAAGCTGCGCAGCGCAGCGCCGAAGGAGAGGCCGATCTGCGGCTTGACCTGGGTCTGGTTGATGCCGTCGAGCTGGTACTCGACCGGGTCCTCGATGGTGAGGATCTTCCGCTCCGGCGTATTGAGCGCCATCAGCGAGGTGTAGAGCGTCGTCGTCTTGCCGCTGCCGGTGGGTCCGGTCACCAGCAGGATGCCGTGCGGGCGGTGCAGGATCTCGCGGTAGCGCTCCAGCACGTCGCCGGCGAAGCCGAGGGCCGGGAATTCCAGCACCAGGCTGCCGCGGTCGAGGATGCGCAGCACCACGCTCTCGCCATGCACGACGGGGGTGGTCGAGACGCGGAAATCGACCTCCTGCCCGCGCACGGCGAAGCGCAGCCGGCCGTCCTGCGACAGGCGGCGCTCGGCGATGTTGAGCTTCGACATGATCTTGATACGGCTGACCACGGCCTGGCGCAGCGCCGGCGGCGGGCCCTCGACCTCCTGCAGCACGCCGTCGATGCGCAGGCGCACGCGCAGGCGGTCCTCGGTCGGCTCCATGTGAATGTCGGAGGCGCGGGCCTCCACGGCGCGGCCGATCAGCGCGTTGACGATGCGCACCACCGGCGCCTCGGAGGCGAGGTCGCGCAGGCGCTCGGAATCCTCGAGGCTGGCGCTGCCGCCGCCCGCCTCGGCATCCGGCGCGGCGGCCTCGGGCGCGGCGTGCAGGCGGTCGAGCGCGGCCTCGATGTCGCCACCGGCGGCGACGGCGAGGCGCACCGGCAGCCCGCCGGTGGCGAAGGCGACGGCGCGCGGCGGATAGGGGTCGAGCGGATCGGCGATGGCCAGCAGCAGGGCGCCATCGGCCTCCTCGGCCACGGGCAGCACGCGGTGGTGGCGGAGGAAGCGCGGGCTGAGGCGGTCGGCGAGGACCGGTCCGCGCGGCAGGGCGGCGGCGCCGAGCAGCGGCAGGCCCAGCGCCTCGGCCAGCGCCTCGGCCAGCGCCGCCTCGGAGAGGATACCGAGGCGGGTCAGCACCGTGTCGAGCCGCTCGCCGCTCTCGGCCTGCAGCCGGCGCGCGCGATCGAGCGCCTCGGGCGCCAGGCGGCGCTGCGCGAGCAGCAGGGCCTCTAGCGTCGGCGGGGTGGTCGCGGGCGGCCACGGCGCGACGGGCCCGGCGGCGGCGTCAGGCATGGGGAGCGGCGGATGGGTGCGGGCCGGCAGCGCGATCCGGCAGGGCGCGCCGCGCGTGCGGCGCCGTTCGGGTGGGCGGCGGCAACGGCCTCATGCCAGGCCAATAGCACCAGGCGCGCGCCGAATAGAAGATCGCCCTGGACGGTTTGTGGTTAGCGACGAGGCAGATGTCATCTCTCCGTCATCGAACCTATTCCTGTCTGTCATGTGGCAGATGGTGCCGATCCGTCGCCCTGGCCTAGCGCGATACATGGATTGGTAACTTCTTAGTAAAGAATCTGCCTGCCGATCTTCGTTTGTTGAACGTGATCGTTGCTGGTAGCCCGAATGCGCCGCGCGGCAGGGGCGCCGCGCAGCCCCCTCGGAGCAACGGCTCGGACACCGCGACGGCCGTCGCCGCGGCGGCGCGCCGTCTGCTTCGCCAGCGCAAGGCCCTGCCAG
The DNA here is from genome assembly GCA_964401305.1 of uncultured Acetobacteraceae bacterium. Lineage (GTDB taxonomy): Bacteria > Pseudomonadota > Alphaproteobacteria > Acetobacterales > Acetobacteraceae > JAIEOP01. Next base: position 11,066 of record CAYNYQ010000023.1, read on the forward strand.
GAGACACGCATGCAATTCCTCGGTTCCACCCTGATCGGCCGGGCCTCGCTCGGCGCGGTCGTGGCCGCGGCGGCCTTCGCCGTCGCGCCCGCGCCCGCCGCGGCGCAGACCACGATCGCCGGCGGCGGCGCGACCTTCCCCGCGCTCGTCCTGCGCCAGCTCTTCGACTGCTACGCCGTGCCGCCCGGCGGCACCCCAGCCAGCCCCCGTCCGCGCGGCTGCGGCGTGCGCATCAACAACAACGCCACCTACCTCTACAACTCGGTGGGCTCGGGCGCCGGCCAGCGCGGCTGGGTCAGCCAGGCGCCGTCGCGCATCGGCGGCGCGCCGCTGCTGCCGGACGTGAACTTCGGCGTCTCCGAGGCGGCGCTCACCGCGGCGCAGCTCGGCCAGTACAACAACGGCGGCCGCTTCTCCTCGACCGGCCCGACCGACATCGCCGACCCGAACGACAACTGCGTCGCCCCCGCCCCGGCCGGCAACGGCACCGACGCGGGCGCGCCCTGCTTCGACAACCCGCGCGTCGAGAACGGCCCGGCGGTCCAGATCCCGCTCGTCGGCGGCGGCATCGTGATGGCCTTCGACCCGGTCTACAAGCGCGTGCGCAACGCCGACGGCACCATCACCGACTACCGCTACCAGTTCACCCAGCGCGCCGACGGCAGCGGCGGCCTGCGCCTGTCGCGCACGGCCTTCTGCCAGATCATGTCCGGCGCCACCACGCGCTGGAACGCCAACGCCATCACCGTGGCGAACGGCGGCACGCCGGTGTGGCCGGATCCGGCCGATCCCGACACCTCGGCCGCCGTCGGCCGCCAGATCCAGGTCGTCGTGCGCGACGATGACAGCGGCACCACCGCGCTCTTCACCCGCGCGCTCCGCGCCCAGTGCCCGGCGCAGTTCGCCGCGGCCCTGCCCTCCGGCTTCTCGCAGGTCTTCCCGGGCAACCCTTCGCCGAACAGCTTGCCGGCCGGCAGCACCTCCTGCCAGACCGACGGCAACACGCTCTTCCCGGGCCTCCGGGCGGTCTACGCGCGCGGCAACGAGGGCGTGGCCCGCTGCATCAACACCCGCAACCCGCAGCAGGCGCCGGGCTCCGTGGTCGGCAACGGCCGCATCGGCTATGTCAACGCCAGCTTCGCGCTGCCCTTCGTGAACACGAACCCCTTCCAGGGCTTCGCGCTCATGACGGTCGACCTGCAGAACGCCGCCGGCAACTACGCCGTCCCGTCCGAGGCCTCCTTCGTCGAGGGCCTGGGCGCGACCGCGCCGCCGGCCCCGGGTGACCGCAGCAACCCGCTCGCCTGGGTCGCCGACCCGTCGGGCGCGAACCCAGCCACCAACCCGGTCGCCGATCCGCCGGGCGCCACCGCCTGGCCGATCGTCGGCACCGCCAACGGCCTGTTCTACACCTGCTACGACAGCGCGGCGAAGTCCGACGCCGTCGCCGACACCGCGCCGGTGCAGGGCTTCCTGAACTGGCTCTACGGCAACGGCTCCTCGGTCCGGAACATCCTGGCGAACAACGGCTTCGTGCCGGTGGCGCCGGCGACCCGCACGGCGATCATCGAGACCTTCCTGAACGCGGCCGATCCGCTGGGCCTGAACCTCTACATCCGCAGCACGCCCTCGGGCCTCTGCACCACCGGCTCGTAAGCCGGCAGCCCACGCCGCCCCGCGCGGCGGGAGCGAACCGGCGCGGCCCCCTCCGCAAGGAGGGGGCCGTTGCCATTTCAGGGGCCCTGGCCGCATCATGTCGCCGTGAGCCGCGAGGCCCGCCGGCGCAATCCCCCTGCATCGGCGCCATGCGGGCCCTGGGCAGCCGGCGCCGGCGATGCTCGAATGCGCCGCCAGCGTGACAGGCCAAGCCGAATCGCGCCGCAGGACATTGGAGCAGCGGTCACCCGCATGAACGCAACAGGGCCGCCCGGGGCCGACGCGCACGCCCCGCGCCCTGTGCCCCCGGCCGATCCATCCGCGGACCGGCAGCCGCCCGGCGATCCGCCAGGGAGCAGGTCCGGCAAGGGCAGCGGGGCGCTCCTCGTGGCCGCGGTCGCGCTGCCGCTGGCGCTGACCGCGCTCTCGACCTGGACCACCTGGCGCGACACCTGGCACGACGCGCAGGGCGAGTTGCGCCGCGACGCCCAGGCCGCCGCCGAGTATGCGGGCCGGGTGCTCGACGCGCACCGGCTGGCCGCGGCCCGCATCGGCGACCACCTGCCGTGGCTGCAGGATGCCGCCATCGGCGGGCGGGCGGAGGCGAGCCTCGCCCGGCTGCTCGAGCCGGTGCCGAGCGTCCTGGCCGCCCTCGTCATCGACGCCGAGGGCCGCGTGCGTCTGCGCCTCGGCCAGGCGGCGGGCAGCGACGCCACCGCCGCGGCGGCGGGCGAAGCGGCGCGGCCGGAAGGCCTCCGCCTCGGCCCCGCCGGCGTCCCCGGCCGGCTGGTGCTCACGGTCCCGCGCATCGGCGCCGATGCGGCGATGGCGGGCCCTGCCGCGGCGGCGGTGCGGCTGGTCATCGATGCGCAGGCCGTCGCCGCCGGGCTCTCGGCGCTCCGATCGACGCAGCACGACACGATCAGCCTGGTCGGCCTGGAGGGCGCGGTGCTCGCCCGCGCCGCGCCGCCCGGCCCACCGCCCGCGACCGACCGCATCGGCCCCGACAGCCCGCTCCTCGCCCCGATCCTGCGCGGCGAGGAGCGCGCCGGCACCCATGCCCCCTCCTCGCTCGACGGGGTGGCGCGCCTCGCCGAGCTGCGGCGCGTCGCCGGCTGGCCCGCCTATGTGGTGGTCGCCCGCCCGGACAGCAGCGTGGTCCGGGCGTGGCGGGAGGCGGTGGTGCCACCGGCGCTGCTCGGCCTCGCCTCCTCGCTGCTGCTGGCCGCGCTGGCACTCGGCGTGCGCCAGCGCCAGCGCGCGCTGGAACGCGCCAACGCGGAGCTCGGCCGGCGCGTGGTCGAGCGCACCTCGGACGCGGCGCGCGCCTTCGCCGCGGCCGAGGCCGGCGACCAGCGGCTGCGCCTGGCGATCGAGGCCGCCGGCTTCGGCGGCTGGGAGATGGAGCTGCCGAGCCGGCGCATCGCCCGCAGCGGCGTCGTCGTGCCCGCGCGGCCCGACCTGCCGCTGTCCGGCTACGACCTGGCGCGCCACCTCGAGGACGTGGTCCATCCCGAGGACCGCGCGCGCGTGCGCGCCGTGGTCGATGCCGTGGCCGCCGGGCGCACGGACCGCTACCGCATGGAGTACCGGGTGCGCCGCCTCGAGGGCGGCTGGCTCTGGATGGAATCCTATGGCCGGGTGGTCGCACGCGATGCCGCGAGCGGCCTGCCGTCGCGGCTCGCCGGCGTCTCGCGCGATGTGAGCGAACACAAGGCCGCCGAGGCGGCGTTGCGCACCAGCGAGGCACGCCTGCGCCTGGCCGTGGAGGCGGCGCGCTTCAGCACCTGGGAGTACGACCTGCGCGGCGATGTCGGGCAGCGCAACGGTGCCCTGGCAAAGGCGCTGCCGGTGGTGCCGGAGACGGGCTTCCGCTTCGCCGACTGGATGGCCGCGATCCACCCCGAGGATCGCCCCGCCGTGGAGGCCGCCTTCCGCAGCGTGATGCGCGGCGAGCGCGACAGCACGATGGTGGAGTTCCGCGTCCGGCGCCCCGATGGCCGCTGGGCCAGCATCGAATCCGCCGGCGCGGCCGTGGAGCGCGATCCGGCGACGGGCGAGGTGCTGCGCATGGCGGGCGTCGCGCACGACGTGACCGAACGCCACGCCGCCGCGCAGCGCCAGACGCTGCTGGCGCGCGAGGTGGACCACCGGGCCAAGAACGCCCTCGCCGTGGTGCTCGCGGCGCTGCGCCTCACGCCGCGCCAGGACGCGGCCGCCTATGCGGCGGCCGTCGAAGGCCGCGTGCGCGCCCTGGCCCGCGCCCATACGCTGCTGGCCGAGGCGAACTGGGCCGGCGCCTCGCTCCGCACCCTGGCGGAGGCGGAGCTGGCGGCTTTCCAGCACGACAGGGCGGGCCTCGAGGGCGGCCCGCGCGCCACGATGGAGGGGCCCGACCTGACCCTCGCCCCGGCGGCGGCGCAGGGTCTCTCCATGGTGCTGCACGAGCTGGCGACCAACGCGACCAAGTACGGCGCCTTCTCCGCCGCGGCCGGCCGGGTCGCCCTGGCCTGGCAGCTCGACGAGGCCGCCGGGCGGCTGCAACTGCGCTGGGAGGAGCGGGGCGGCCCGGCGCCGGCGGCCGCGCCGCCGCGCCGCGGCTTCGGATCGCGCGTGATCGAGGCGACGGTGTGCGACCAGCTCGGCGGCACGCTGCAGCGCGACTGGGGCGCCGAGGGGCTGGCCTGCCGCATCGCCATCCCGCTCGGCCGGGTCGTGGCCGCACCCGCCGCCGAGGATGGCGAGACCCGCCCCGCCCGGGGAGGGGCTGGCGCGCGCGAGGCAACGCAGCGGGCGGCGGAGTAGGATCCCCCGCGGCCGCCGCGGATGCGGACCGGCGCACGCGGTGGCAGGCTGGCGACATGCGTGCGGAGGAGACGACGATGCCGATCTATGCCCTGGGCGACCTCGCCCCCGAGCTGCCCGCCGACGGCGCCTTCTGGGTGGCGCCCGATGCCCATGTGATCGGCCGCGTCCTGCTGGGAGCCGAGGCCAGCGTCTGGTTCGGCGCCGTGCTGCGCGGCGACAACGAGCCCCTCACCATCGGCGCGCGCAGCAACGTCCAGGAGGGCGCGATGCTGCACGCCGACCCCGGCTTTCCCTGCACGGTGGGCGCGGACGTCACCGTCGGCCACCACGCCATCCTGCACGGCTGCATCGTCGGCGACGGCGCGCTGATCGGCATGGGGGCGACGCTGCTGAACGGGGCGCGGATCGGCGCCGGCAGCATCGTCGGCGCCAATGCGCTGGTGACGGAGGGGAAGGCGTTCCCCGAACGCTCGCTGATCGTGGGCGCACCGGCCAAGGCGGTGCGGACGCTGGACGAGGCGACGGTGGAGCGGCTGCGCGCCTCGGCGGCGCACTACGTGGCCAACTGGCGGCGCTACGCGGCCGGGCTGAGGCGGATCGGGTGAGTGCGGAGGGTCCCTGGCGCGCCCGAGAGGATTCGAACCCCTAACCTCCAGATCCGTAGTCTGATGCTCTATCCAGTTGAGCTACGGGCGCCCTGGGGAGGCGGCATGTAGCGGCGGCGGGGGCGCCGCGCAACCCCCGGCCGGCGCGGCTCAGGCGTCGAGCTTGTCGAGCTCGCGCACCACGGCCTCGCCCATCACGCCGGTGCCGACGCGGGCCATGCCGGTCTGCATGATGTCGGCGGTACGCAGGCCGCCGGCGAGCACCTTCTCGACAGCCTTCTCCACCAGCGTCGCGTCCTCCTCCATGCCGAAGGACCAGCGCAGAAGCATGGCGAAGGATAGCATCTGCGCGCAGGGGTTGGCGATCCCCTTGCCGGCGATGTCGGGCGCGCTGCCGTGCACGGGCTCGTAGAGTGCGTGCCGCTTGCCGGTGGTGGGATCGACGGCGCCGAGCGTGGCCGAGGGCAGCATGCCGAGCGAGCCGGTGAGCGCCGCGGCGAGATCGGAGAGCAGGTCGCCGAAGAGGTTCGAGGCCAGGATCACGTCGAACTGCTTCGGCCGGGCGCAGAGCTGCATGGCGCAATTGTCGGCGTACATGTGCTGCAGCTCGACGTCCGGGTACTCGGCCTTGCCGATCTCGCCGACGACCGCGCGCCAGAGCCGGCCGGACTGCATGACGTTGGCCTTCTCGACGCTGGTCACCTTGTTGCGGCGCTTGCGCGCGAGGTCGAAGGCGACGCGGGCGACGCGGGCGATCTCATCCTCGGAGTAGACCTCGGTGTCGATGCCGACGCGCCTGCCGTTGGCGTCCGTGTGGATGCCGCGCGGCTCGCCGAAATAGATGCCGCCCGTGCTCTCGCGCACGATCATCAGGTCGAGGCCGCGGACCAGGTCGGGCTTCAGCGAGGAGGCCTCGGCCAGCGGGTCGAGCACGATCGCCGGGCGGAGATTGGCGAAGAGGCCGAGATCCTTGCGCAGCCGCAGCACGCCGAGCTCGGGCCGCTTCTCGAAGGGCAGGCTGTCCCACCTGGGTCCGCCGACGCTGCCGAACAGCACCGCATCGGCCTCCCGCGCGCGGGCCACCGTCTCGTCCGAGCAGGGCGTGCCCTCGGCATCGATCGCGGCGCCGCCGACCAGGCCTTCCTCGATGGCGAAGGTGACGCTGCGACGGCGGTCCATCCAGTCGATGACGCGACGGACCTCGCGCATCACCTCGGGGCCGATGCCGTCGCCGGGAAGGATCAGCAGCTTCTTGTTGGCGGCCATCGGGGACCTCCTTCAGGCCTCCTGCCGGAGGCAGGGTGGGTGGGTGGACCGGCCTAGGGGTTCAGCCAGGGCTGGGCGGTGCGTTGCTTCGCCTCGTAGGCGTCGATGGCCGGGGCGTGCTGCAGCGTCTGGCCGATGTCGTCGAGCCCGTTCAGCAGCAGGTGGCGGCGCAGCGGATCGACCTCGAAGGGGATCTCCTCGCCGTTCGGGCGGAGGACGACCTGGCGCTCGAGGTCGACGGTGAGGCGGGCATTGCCGCCGAGCTTCGCGTCCTCCATCAGCTGCTCGCAGACCGCGCGCGGCAGGCGCACCGGCAGCACGCCGTTCTTGAAGCAGTTGTTGTGGAAGATGTCGGCGAAGTCGGGCGCGATGACGCAGCGGATGCCGAAATCGAGCAGCGCCCAGGGCGCGTGCTCGCGCGAGGAGCCGCAGCCGAAATTCTCGAAGGCGATGAGAATCTCGGCGCGGCGATAGGGCTCCTGGTTCAGGACGAAGTCGGGGTTCTCGTCCTTGTCGTCCCTGAAGCGGAAATTGGCGAAGAGGTGCTTGCCGAAGCCGCTGCGGCTGATGGATTTCAGGAACCGCGCCGGGATGATCTGGTCGGTGTCGACATTCGCCTTGGGCAGCGGCGCGGCGATGCCGGTCAGGGTGGTGAAGGCCTGCATGTCAGACGCTCCCCTTCGGCTGGTAGTCGCGCACGTCGGCGAGATGCCCGGCGACCGCCGCGGCGGCGGCCATGGCGGGCGAGAGCAGGTGGGTGCGCCCGCCCGGGCCCTGGCGACCCTCGAAGTTGCGGTTCGACGTGGACGCGCAGCGCTGGCCCGGCGTCAGCTTGTCCGGGTTCATGCCGAGGCACATCGAGCAGCCGGCCTCGCGCCATTCGAACCCCGCCTCCCGCAGGATGCGGTCGAGGCCCTCGCGCTCGGCCTCGGCCTTCACCAGGCCGCTGCCGGGCACGACCATGGCGCGCACGCCCTCGGCAACCTTGCGCCCCTTGGCGATGGCGGCGGCGGCACGGATGTCCTCGATGCGGCTGTTGGTGCAGCTGCCGATGAAAACCACATCCACCTTCAGGTCCTGCAGGCGCTGGCCGGGGGTGAGGCCCATGTACTGGACCATGCGCTCCATCTGCGCGCGCCTGGCCTCGTCGGCCTCCTCGGCCGGGTTGGGCACCACGCCAGTGATGGGCAGCACGGCCTCGGGGTTGGTGCCCCAGGTGACCTGCGGCGCGATCGCATGGGCGTCGAGCTTCACCACCTTGTCGAAATGCGCGCCGGCGTCGGTCGGCAGGCTGCGCCACCAGCGCAGCGCCTGCTCGAAGGCCTCGCCCTTGGGGCCGTTCGGCGTGCGGCGGATGTAGTCGAAGGTGGTCTCGTCGGGCGCGATCATGCCGGCCCGCGCGCCGGCCTCGATCGACATGTTGCACACCGTGAAGCGGCCCGCCATGTCGAGCGCGCGGATCGCATCGCCGGCATACTCGATCACATGGCCCGTGCCGCCCGCCGTGCCGATCTTGCCGATCACCGCCAGCGTGATGTCCTTGCCAGTGCAGCCGAAGGCCAGGTTGCCCTCCACCGCCACCTGCATGTTCTTCGCCGGCTTCTGCAGCAGGGTCTGCGTCGCCAGCACGTGCTCGACCTCGGAGGTGCCGATGCCGAAGGCCAGCGCGCCCATCGCGCCATGCGTCGAGGTGTGGCTGTCGCCGCAGACGATGGTCATGCCCGGCAGCGACCGGCCGAGCTCGGGCCCGATCACGTGCACGATGCCCTGCCGCGCATCGAGCAGCGGGATGTAGGGCACGCCGAACTCGGCGACGTTGCGCTCGAGCGTCTCGACCTGCAGGCGGCTCTCGGGGTCGACGATGCCGGTGCGGCGGCTCGCGTCGGTGGCGATGTTGTGGTCCACCACCGCGAGCGTCAGGTCGGGCCGGCGAACCTTGCGCCCCGCCGCGCGCAGCCCGTCATAGGCCTGCGGCGTCGTCACCTCGTGCGTGAGGTGGAGGTCGATGTAGAGCAGCGCCGTGCCGTCCGGGAGCGTCTCCACCACATGGGCGTCCCAGATCTTGTCGAACAGCGTCTTCGGCATCCGCTCAGCCATCCTCTGCTCCCTCCGGCCCTCGGTGCTGGGGGCGGCCGGCGATCCGCGGGGATACCGCCGCCCCGCCCGGCCTATTCCTGCGGCGCGGCCTCGGCGGCCTCGGGCGCCGCGGCCTCGGCGGCGGCGGCGACAGCGGCGGCGGCGCCACGGTTGACGACGCGCTCCTGGATGCGCGCCGACTTGCCGGTGCGGCCGCGCAGGTAATAGAGCTTCGCGCGCCGCACCTTGCCGCGCCGCACCACGATGATCTCGGCGATGTTCGGCGAGTAGAGCGGGAAGACGCGCTCCACGCCCTCGCCGTAGGACAGCTTGCGCACGGTGAAGTTGCTGTTCAGCCCGCGGTTGGAACGGGCGATGACCACGCCCTCATAGGCCTGGGTGCGGACGCGCTCGCCCTCCACCACCTTCACCATGACGCGCACGGTGTCGCCGGGCGCGAATTCCGGCACGGCACGGGCGGCGGCGAGGCGCGCCATCTGCTCCGCCTCGAACTGCTGCAGGAGGTTCATCGGATTGGTCCTTTCGTCAGCCGTTTAGGCGGCGGCGGGGCGGCCGTCCATGGCCGGCCCCGATGCCACCACATTGGTATGCCTGGCCCAGAGATCGGGCCGGCGTTCGCGGGTGATGCGTTCGGCCTCGGCGCGGCGCCAGCGCGCGACCTCGGCATGGTGGCCGGAGAGCAGCACGGGCGGCACGGGCCGGCCCTGCCACTCCGCGGGCCGGGTGTAGTGCGGGTATTCGAGCAGGCCGGCGGCGCCATGGCTCTCCTCCTCCGCCGAGGCCTCGCCCGCGCCCATCACGCCCGGCAGCAGCCGCACGCAGGCATCGAGCAGCACCAGCGCCGCGGGCTCGCCGCCCGAGAGCACGTAGTCGCCGATCGAGACTTCCAGCATCCCGCGCGCCTCGATCACGCGCTGGTCGATCCCCTCGTAGCGGCCGCAGAGCAGCACGACGCCGGGCCCCGCCGCGACCTCGCGCACCAGCGCCTGGTCCAGCGGCCGGCCGCGCGGCGTCAGCACGATCAGCGGGCGATCGGCGGGCCCCGCCGCGATGGCCGCGGCACAGGCCGCATCCACCACGTCCGGGCGCATCACCATCCCCGCCCCGCCGCCGAAGGGCGTGTCGTCCACGCTGCGATGCCGGTCCGTGGCGAAGTCGCGGATGTCGAGGGCGTCCAGCGTCCAGCGCCCCTCGCGCAGCGCCTTGCCGGCCAGCGACAGGCCGAGCGGCCCCGGGAACATGCCGGGAAAGAGCGTGAGCACATGCGCGTGCCAGGTCGCCTTCGTGCTCATGCCGCCGTCCCTTCCCCGCCCTCGCCCAGCAGCTCCGCCGGCGGCGCGACGACAATCCGGCCACCGGCGAGATCCACCACGGGCACGGCGGCGCGGGTGAAAGGCAGCAGCATCTCCGCCCCCCCTGGCACCTCGAGCACCAGGAAGGCGCCGGCGCCATGGTCCTCCACGGCGCGCACGATGCCGCAGGGCGCGCCCGCCTCGGTCACCGCGGCGAGGCCGATGAGGTCGGCGAGGTAGTATTCCTCCGCCTCGGGCGGCGGCAGCCGGTCGCGCTCGACATAGAGGCGCGTGCCGGTCAGGCGCTGCGCCGCGTCGCGGTCGGCCACGCCTTCGATGCGGGCGAGGCCGTCGGCCAGCAGGGTCAGCGCGAAGCGGCGCGTGCCGCCCTCGTCGGTCAGCGGGCCGTAGGCGGCAATGGCAGACGGATCGGCGGTGAAGCTGCGCAGCTTCACCAGGCCGCGCACGCCGTGCGGCCGGCCGATCTCCCCCACCAGGACGCGCTTCGGAGCCACGGCCCTGTCCCGCTACGCCTTCGCGCTCAGCCCGCCGCCGCGGCGGCGGCCGCGGCGCGCTCCTGCGCCTTCTTCTTCGGCGCCGAGCGCTTCGGCCGCTCCGGGATCGGCGGCATCTCGGCCACGCCGGCGCGGCCGAGGAACTTCGCCACCCGCTCCGTCGCCAGCGCGCCCTCGGCGAGCCAGTGGCGGATCCGCTCCTCCTGCAGGCGGATGCGGTCGGCATGGTCGGAGGGCAGCATCGGGTTGTAGCTGCCGAGCTTCTCGATGAAGCGCCCGTCGCGCGGGGAGCGGCTGTCGGCCACGACGATGTGGTAGTAGGGGCGCTTCTTGGCGCCGGCGCGCGCGAGGCGGATCTTCAGGCCCATCGGTGTTGTCCTAGCTCCGGTGTCTCAGTGGTTTCAGAACGGCCGACGGCCGCCGCGCCCGCCCGGGCCGGCGCCGCCCATCCCGGGGATCAGCCCGGCGAGACCGCCGCGCATCATCCCCTTCTGGCCGAGCTTGTTCATCCGCTTCATCATCGCGGACATGTCGTCGAACTGCTTGAGCAGGCGGTTGACCTCCTGCACGGAGGTGCCGCTGCCCGCGGCGATGCGGCGCTTGCGGCTCGCCTTGATCAGGTCCGGCTGGCGGCGCTCCTTCGGCGTCATCGAGGAGATGATCGCCGACTGGCGCTTGAGGATGGACTGGTCGAGGTTCGCGTCCTCGATCTGCTGCTTCATCTTGCCCACGCCCGGCAGCATGCCGAGGATGCCCGAGAGCGAGCCCATCTTGCCGATCTGCTTGAGCTGCGAGGCGTAGTCCTCCAGCGTGAACTGGCCCTTCTGCATCCGGGCCGCCATCTTCTCGGCCTCGGCCTGGTCGATGGTCTCGGCCGCGCGCTCGACCAGGGAGACGATGTCGCCCATGCCGAGGATGCGGTTGGCGATGCGGTCGGGGTGGAAATCCTCGAGCGCGTCGAGCTTCTCGCCCGCGCCCAGCAGCTTGATCGGCGCGCCGGTGACGGCCCGCATCGACAGCGCCGCGCCGCCGCGGGCATCGCCGTCGACGCGGGTCATGACGATGCCGGTGACGCCGACCCTCTCCTGGAAGGCGCGGGCGGTGTTCACCGCGTCCTGGCCGGTCATGGCGTCGACGACGAGCAGCGTCTCATGCGCGCGCGTCGCGGCCTTCACGGCGGCGACCTCGGCCATCAGCGCGTCATCGATCGCCAGCCGCCCGGCCGTGTCGAGGATGACGACGTCGTAAAGCTCGCGCCGGCCGAGATCCATCGCCCGCTCGGCGATCTGCAGCGGCGTCTGGCCCATGATGATGGGCAGCGAGGTCACCTCGGCCCGCTCGGCCAGCTGCTGCAGCTGCAGCTGCGCCGCCGGCCGCTGCACGTCGAGCGAGGCGAGCAGCACCTTCTTGCGCTCCCGCGCGCGCAGGCGGAGCGCGATCTTGCCCGAGGTCGTGGTCTTGCCCGAGCCCTGCAGCCCGACCATCAGGATCGGCACCGGCGCCGGCGCATTGAGGTCGAGCCCCCGGCTGCGCGGATCGACCTCCGCCCCGCCGCCCAGCGCGTCCACCAGGCAGTCGTTGACGATCTTGATGACCTGCTGCGCCGGGGAGACGGAGCGGATCACCTCCACGCCCACGGCGCGCTCGCGCACCTTGTTGACGAGGTCGCGCACCACCGGCAGCGCGACATCGGCCTCGAGCAGCGCCACGCGCACCTCGCGCAGCGCCTCGTTCACGTCGGCCTCCGACAGCGCGCCGCGGCGGCGCAGCTTGTCGAAGACCCCGTTCAGCCGGCTGGACAGCGCCTCGAACATAGGGCGGTGGTCCGATCCCCAGGATGCGTTGCGGCCGCCCCAAAACCGAACGCGCCGCTGCGCGAACCTTCGCGGAGCGGCGGAGCCACCCCGGCTGGCGGGGCGACCGTTGGTTCGGGGGCTGGCCCGAAGAGGCGCCCCATAGGGCCCGGGACCCCCGCGGGTCAAGCGCCGATGCTGGCGCAGCGGGGCGAAACCCCCGGGCGGCAGCCGAGTTCCCGCTCCTGCCGACCCGCCGGCCCGCGGCGGCGCCGGGCAGGAGCGGGGGAGGGACAGGATGGCCAAATGGCGTGCGAGGCCGTGGCGGCACCCCTCCCGCGGCAGCCGCGGCGGCTGAGGCGGCGCCGGCATGCTCGAGAACCTGGCCCTCGGCTTCAGCGTCGCGCTCAGCCTGAACAACCTCGCCTTCGCCTTCCTCGGCGCGCTGATCGGCACGGCGATCGGCGTGCTGCCGGGCCTCGGCCCCACGGCCACCATCTCGCTGCTGCTGCCGATCACCTTCGGGGTGGAGCCGACGACGGCGATCATCATGCTGGCCGGCATCTACTACGGCTCGCAGTATGGCGGCTCGACCACGGCGATCCTGCTGAACCTGCCGGGCGAGATCTCCGCCGTGGTCACCGCCATCGAGGGGCACAAGATGGCCCAGCAGGGCCGCGCCGGCGCGGCCCTTGCCGCCGCCGCCCTCGGCTCCTTCTTCGCCGGCTCGGTGGCGACCATCGTCGTCGCGGCCTCGGGGCCGCTGCTGACCCAGGTCGCGCTCTCCTTCGGCCCGGCCGACTACTTCGCCCTGATGGCGCTCGGCCTGATCGTCGCCTGCGTGCTGGCCCAGGGCTCGGTGGCGAAGGCGATCGGCATGGTGGTGCTCGGGGTCGCGCTCGGCCTCGTCGGCACCGACGTGCAGACCGGCCAGCAGCGCTTCGCCTTCGGCGTGCCCGAGCTCTCCGACGGCATCAACTTCGTGGCGCTGGCCATGGGCGTCTTCGGCGTCGCCGAGATCATGCTGAACCTCGAGCGGCCGGAATCGCGCGAGGGCCGCATCGCCAAGCGCGGGCCGCTGATGCTCAGCCGGGAGGAATGGCGCTATGCCGCGCCGGCCGCGATCCGCGGCACTATCCTCGGCACCCTGCTCGGCATCCTGCCGGGCGGCGGCGCCGCGCTCTCCTCCTTCGGCTCCTACATGCTCGAGCGGCGGCTGACGCGCCGCCCGGAGAAGTTCGGCAACGGCGCCATCGAGGGCCTCGCGGGCCCCGAGAGCGCCAACAATGCCGGCGCGCAGACCGCCTTCATCCCGCTGCTGACCCTCGGCATCCCGTCGAACTCGGTGATGGCGCTGATGGTGGGCGCGCTGATCATCCAGGGCATCCAGCCCGGGCCGCGCATGGTGGAGGCGCAGCCGGAGCTGTTCTGGGGCCTGATCGCCTCGATGTGGATCGGCAACCTGATGCTGCTGATCATCAACCTGCCGCTGGTCGGCATCTGGGTGCAGCTGCTGAAGGTGCCCTACAAGTTCCTCTACCCGTCGATCCTGGTGTTCTGCTGCATCGGCGCCTACAGCATCAACAACAACGTCTTCGACATCTACATCATGCTGGTCTTCGCCGTGCTGGGCTACGCCATGGCCAAGCTCGGGCTCGAGGGCGCGCCGCTGCTGCTGGGCTTCGTGCTGGGACCGATGATGGAGGAGCACCTGCGCCGCGCCATGCTGCTCAGCCGCGGCGACCCGTCGGTATTCATCGAGCGGCCGATCAGCGCCGTGCTGCTGGGCCTCGCCCTGGTGGCGCTGCTGGCGATGCTGCTGCCGGCGCTCCGCCGGGGGCGGGAGAAGGCGATGACGGGCTGACACCCGCCATCCGGCCGTGCCGGCGCCGCTACTTCGGCGCCAGCACCATGATCATCTGGCGGTTCTCGAGGCGGGGCATCTGCTCGACCTTGATCGCCTCGCCGAGCTCGGACCGGATGCGCTCCAGCACCTTCAGGCCGAGATCCTGGTGCGCCATCTCGCGGCCGCGGAAGCGCAGCGTGACCTTCACCTTGTCGCCTTCCTCGATGAAGCCCTTCATCTGGCGCATCTTCACGTCGTAGTCGTGGTCGTCGATGTTGGGCCGGACCTTGACCTCCTTGAGCTCGACGACCTTCTGGCGCTTGCGGGCCTCGTTGGCCTTCTTCTGCTGCTCGTACTTGAACTTCCCATAGTCCAGGATCTTGCAGACGGGCGGCACCGCGTTGGGGGAGATCTCGACCAGGTCGAGCCCGGCGTCGTAGGCGCGGATCAGCGCCTCGCGCGTGCCGAGCACGCCGATCATCTCGCCGGCCTGGTTGATCAGGCGCACCTGCGGGACGCGGATCTCGTCGTTCACGCGCGGACCGTCGCGCGTGGGAAGCTGGGTCGGGATGGGGCCGCGGACTATGGGGACTCTCCTGTCGCTGTTGGCACAGAGGGTTCGGGGAACGCGGCTGGGCCCGGGCGGGCCATGCCCGCTGCCAGGATCACCGCAGAAACGAAACCGGACCCGCCCGTGCCCGATCGGATCGGGACGGCACGGGTCCGGACCCATCTTATGGCGATTGGCTCACGCCGCTGCAACCCGTCCCGGCCCGGCATCCGCCGCGAGGTCGGGCGGCGCGGCCTCGGCGGCCAGCCGGGCCACGGCCTCCGCCAGGGGCAGGGTCTCCTGCTCCCGGCCGGGCAGGCGGCGCAGCACCAGCGCCCGCTCCTCCGCCTCGCGCCGGCCGACCACGGCGAGGACGGGCACGCGCGCGTCGATGTGATCGACGACCTTGCGGTTGATCTTCTCGTTCCGGAGGTCGAGCTCCACCCGCAGCCCGGCGGCGGCCAGGGCGCGCGCGGCCTCCCGGGCGAAGCCGGCGGCATCGTCGACGATGGAGGCGACCACCACCTGCACCGGCGCCAGCCAGAGCGGGAAGCGCCCGGCATACTGCTCGATCAGGATGCCGATGAAGCGCTCGAAGCTGCCGAAGATGGCGCGGTGCAGCATCACCGGGCGGTGCCGCGCCCCGTCCTCGGCCACGTATTCGGCGCCGAGCCGCTCGGGCAGCACGAAATCCACCTGCAGCGTGCCGCACTGCCAGTCCCGGCCGATCGCGTCGCGGAGGACGAACTCCAGCTTCGGGCCGTAGAAGGCGCCCTCCCCCGGGTTCAGCGTGTATTCGACCCCGGCGATGCGGCAGGCCTCGCGCAGCGCGCCCTCGGCCTGGTCCCAGACCGCGTCCGTCCCCGCCCGGTTGGCCGGGCGGTCGCTGAACTTCACCTGGAATTCCGGGAAGCCGAGGTCGCGGTAGATGGCCGACAGCAGGGCAACGAAGCGCACCGTCTCCTCGGCGATCTGCGCCGGCGTGCAGAAGATGTGCGCATCGTCCTGGGTGAAGGCGCGCACGCGCATGATGCCGTGCAGCGCGCCGCTCGGCTCGTAGCGGTGGCAGGCACCGAACTCGGCCATGCGCAGCGGCAGCTCGCGGTAGCTGCGCAGGCCCTGGTTGAAGATCTGCACATGGCAGGGGCAGTTCATCGGCTTCAGCGCCAGGATGCGGTCCTTCTCGGACTCGTCCTCGACGCGGGCGATGAACATGTTCTCGCGGAACTTCTCCCAGTGGCCCGAGGCCTCCCACAGCCGCCGGTCGAGCAGCTGCGGCGTGCGCACCTCCTGGTAGCCATCGGCATCGAGCCGGCGGCGGATATAGTCCTCCAGCGTGCGGTAGAGCTTCCAGCCCTTGGGGTGCCAGAAGACGCTGCCCACCGCCTCCTCCTGCAGGTGGAAGAGGTCCATCTCGCGACCGATGCGGCGGTGGTCGCGCTTCTCCGCCTCCTCCAGCTGGTGGAGATAGGCGTCGAGCTCCTTCTGGTCGCGCCAGGCGGTGCCGTAGATGCGGCTGAGCATGGCGTTGCGGTGGTCGCCGCGCCAATAGGCGCCGGCCACCTTCATCAGCTTGAAGGCGGTGCCGACATCGCCCGTGCCGCGCATGTGCGGGC
>CAYNYQ010000024.1:0-26911 GCA_964401305.1 uncultured Acetobacteraceae bacterium
AGTCGCGCCACATCGGCATCGGCATGGACTACCTGCCGGCGGTGGCCCGCCGCCTCCACCACGGTCGCGAGCTGGGCGAGCCCTTCGACTTCCTCACCTGGTTCGAGTTTGCGCCGGAGCATGAGGCCGCCTTCGACGCCATGCTGGTCCGCCTGCGCGCGACGGAGGAATGGCGCTTCGTCGAGCGCGAGGTCGAGATCCGGCTGCGCCGCGACTGACGCCCGCCGTCGGCTCCGCGCAGGGACGTTTTCGCGACCTGCCGGCGCGGCCCGGAACCCTGGCCCGCCCACCCCGATGGTGCCCCGACCGCCCGTGCCGGGGCGCGCCGCCGGGCCCGCCCCGCGGCGCCCCCGGCCCTGGCCCAGCCGGGGACACGCCGATGGAGGAGACGCAGCGCGACCCGGGCCTCTCGGCGGACGAGCGCGAGACGGTGGCCGAGCGTGCCGCCCCGCGCGCGCCGGTCATCCACGAGATGGTCCGCCTGCAGGGCGAGGAGGAACTCGACCGCCCGGCGCGATCCCTGCTGTGGTCGGGCTTCGCCGGCGGCATCGCCATCATGGCCTCGGTGATCGGCGAGGGCGCGCTGCACCACAAGCTGCCGGCGGATGCGGCGTGGCGGGAGGTGGTCTCGGATCTCGGCTACAGCCTGGGCTTCCTGATCGTCGTCCTCGGCCGGCTGCAGCTCTTCACCGAGCAGACCATCGTCACGATCCTGCCGGTGATGGCCGAGCGCTCGTGGCGAAGCGTCCGGCGCACGGGGCGGCTCTGGTCGATCGTCTTCCTCGCCAACATGGCCGGGGCGGCGGTGGCGGCGGCGCTGAACCTGCATGCCGGCCTGGTGAACCCGGCGCTGCTGCAGGCCATGCTGGAGGTCTCGGCCGGGCTGCTCGACCGCACCCCGCTCGAGACCATGCTCCAGGCGGTGCCGGCCGGCTTCCTCGTCGCCAGCATCGCCTGGCTTCGTGCCGGCACCGAGGGGGGCGAGTTCTGGGTCGTGCTGACGCTGACCTATGCCATCGCGCTCGGCGACTTCGCGCATGTCGTGGCCGGCGCCGCGGAGGCCTTCCTGCTGGTCTTCGACGGGCGGATCGGCCTCGACGTGGCGCTCGGCGGGATCATCCTGCCCGCGCTCGTCGGCAACGTCATCGGCGGCACGGGCCTGTTCGCGCTGCTGGCGCACGCCCAGGTGCAGGCCGAGCTCTGACCCGGGCGCCTCGAGGGCGGCTGCGTGCCCTGCCCCAGGCGCGGACGCACCACCGGCCCCCGGCGTCGCGGCCCGCACCGCGCGCCGCCTGCCGGCGGCCGCGGGGCAGGACCCGGCGCAGCGGGGCTGGGCCTGTTCAGCCGGCCTCGTCCTTCGCCCCCTGGGCGATCATCGCCGCGCGGATCTCCGGCGGGACGGGCACCTTCTCGCCGGTGTCCTGGCGCACCGCCACCAGCACGGTGCGGCAGGAGAAGCAGAGGCCCTGCCGCCAGATGGCATAGTCGTGCACGAAGCTGGTGCGGCGGACCGAGGCGAAGCGCAGCGTGACCAGCGCCTCGTCCTCGAAGGCGAGGGAGCGGAGGTAGCGCGCCTCCATCTGCGCGACGACCGGGCTGACGGTATCGGCGGCGAAGCGCCCGCCGAGCGCGGTCCAGCCGGGACCGACGCGGAGATCCTCGCACAGCGCGAGATAGGCCACGTTGTTGGCATGCCCGAGCGCGTCGCATTCCGACCAGCGCACCACGTGGCGCCGGGCCACGGCCCAGTCGCCCTCCACGCCGAATGCCTCGAACTCGTCCTTCGCCATCCTGCCTGCTCCCGGATCGTGCGGCGCCGCAGTCTGGCGCGCGACCCGGGCGGGCGGAAGCGCGGCGGCATCGCGCCGGCGCGGAGGCCGGGGGGGCGCGCCAGTCGGGCGCCACCGGCCGCCGGCACCCGGGGCCGCGCTTCAATATACCAGCCATGTTGCAATTTTGCAACGCAGTGACAAACAGAACGCGACAATCCCCACCACTGGCCAAAGCGCTGGAATTCCAGGGTCCCACGCCGGCGGCGCAGCCCTGCCGGGGCGCCGCCGGCCGGCCTCGGCGCGCCGCCACGCCCTTTCATTGCGAAGCGGGAGGGGATAACTCTCCGCTATTCGCGAGACGAGAGGCACAAACGTCGTGGCTGTGCGGGAGCAGCGGTCGCGGGGCAACGCGCAGGCCCATGCGGCGGCCCTGGGACTTGAGCCGCGCCGCCTGTCGCCGGTCCAGCCGCGCACCATGGTCGAGCAGGCGGCGGAGTCCATCGTCGCCGCGGCGGCACGGGGCATCTTCCTGCCCGGCGACCGGCTGGTGGAGGCCGAGATCGCCCGCGACCTCGGCATCAGCCGCGTGCCGGTGCGCGAGGCGCTGCGCCTGCTGGAATCCCAGGGCATCGTCGTCAGCACGCCCTACAAGGGCATGCGGCTGATGCAGGTCACCAACCGCGACGTCGCCGCGCTGATGCGGGTGCGCCTCGTGCTCGAGAGCCTCGCCGCGCAGGAGGTCGCCGAGGCGGCGCGCGAGGAGGATGCCGCCTCCGCCCGCCGCCGCTTCGCCGGGCTGCGCCGCGCCGCGGAGGAGTACGCGGCGTGTGCCGGGGGCGAGGATCCCGCCCGCCTCGTCGCGGCGAACGAGGCCTTCCATGCCGAGCTCTGCCGCGCCTCGGGCAATGCACCGCTGGTCGCCGTCTGGCAGAGCCTGGCGCGGCCCCTGGCGGTGATCTGGGGCCTGGCGCAGCCGCAGCGCGACCACCTCGCCACCGCCGAGGAGCACCTGGCGATCGTGACCGCGCTGGAGCGGCGCGATGCCGCGGCCGCCGTCACCGCCCTCGCCGCGCACATCGACTGGAACCAGGGCTGCGACTTCGAGGCGCTGGTGCAGGCGCGCCGCAGCGCCGGGGCCTGAGCCGGCGCCACCCGGCCGCGCCCGACGCACCGCCGCCCTTGCCCCGCCCCGCGCGAGGCCGGAGCATGGGCCGGATGGAAACGTCGGAGATCGCCGCCATGAACCCCGCCCCCTATGCGCCCGGCCCGCACGTCACCCAGCACTGGCAGCTGCGCAAGCCGGCCGCGGCGGCCGCGCCGGGCGGCGGCATGGTGGTCTCGCAGGTCAAGGCCGCGGCCGAGGCCGGCGCGGCCATGCTCGAGGCCGGCGGCAGCGCGGCCGATGCGGCGGTCGCCACCGCCTTCACCCTCGCCGCGCTCGAGCCCTGGAACAGCGGCCTCGGCGGCATCGGCTTCGCCCAGGTGATGGCCCCGGGCGCCGCCGCCGAGACCTTCGACTTCGGCCCGGTGGCGCCGGCCGGCCTCGACCCCGCCGCCTTCCCGCTGACGGGTCGGATGAAGGACGACCTCTTCCCCTGGCCCGAGGTCGAGGGCGACCGCAACGTCCACGGCCCGCTCTCCTGCGTCATCCCCTCGGCCGTCGCGGGCTATGCGCTGCTGCACGCCCGGCACGGCAGGCTGCCGATCCGCGACGTGCTGGCGCCGGCGGTCGCGCATGCCAGGCGCGGCCTGCCGCAGGACTGGTACACCACGCTGAAGGTCGCCTCCTCGGCCAGCGTGCTGCGCCTCTATCCGGAGAGCGCCCGCATCTACCTGCCGAACGGCCTGCCCCCCGTCCCGCCCTACCAGGGCAGCCCGGGCTTCTTCCGCCTCGGCAGCCTCGCTGCCACGCTCGAGCGGCTGCAGCAGGCGGGGCTCGAGGATTTCTACAAGGGCGAAATCTCGGCGCAGATCGTCGCCGACCTGCGCGCGATGGGCGGCGCGCTCTCCGCCGCCGACCTGGCGAATTGCCGCGCCCGCGTGCTGCCGGCGGTGGCGGCGCCCTGGCGCGACGGGCGGACCATGATGCTCTCCAACGGGCTGACCGCCACGCCGACCTTCCGCCAGGTGATGCGCGGCATGGCGGCGGCCGACTGGTCCGGCCGGGCGCCCTCGCCCGCCTGGTATGCCGAGCTCGCCCGCGTCATGCGCGCCGCCTATGCCGAGCGGCTGGAGGGCCTGGGCGAGGCGGAGCCCCGGGCCGCCGAGAGCTGCACCACCCACCTGACCGCCTGCGACAAGGACGGGCTGATGGTGGCGATGACGACGACGCTGCTCTCCTCCATGGGCAGCCGCGTGGTGCTGCCGGCCTCGGGCGTGCTGATGAACAACGGGGTGATGTGGTTCGACCCGCGCCCCGGCACGCCGAACGCCATCGCGCCCGGCAAGCGGCCGCTGACCAACATGAGCCCGGTGATCGTCGCGAAGGACGGCGTGCCCGAATTCGGCACCGGCGCCTCGGGCGGGCGGCGCATCATGGCGGCGGTCTTCCAGATGATCGCCTTCGCCGCCGATTTCGGCATGGCGCCGGAGGACGCGGCGCACCACCCGCGCATCGACGTCTCCGGCACCGAGGGCGTCTCCGCCGACCGCCGCCTGCCGCCCGCGGTGATGGAGGCGCTGGCGCGCGACGCCGAAGTGACGGTGGTGGAGCACTCGGCCGTGCCGATCAACTTCGCCTGCCCGAACCTGATCCGGCGCGAGGCGGATGGCGGGCTCATCGGCATCAGCGACGCCGCCTCGCCCTGGAGCGCGGCGGTGGCGGCCCGCGCCTGAGCGGCCCTGCCCGCGGCGCGCCATGTTGAAGCGCGCCGCATGACAGGCTAGCGTTCCGCGCATGGCACGGCGCCGCGCGCGGCGCGCCAGCCGACCGCAGCCTGCAGGCCGGGATGCGGGGGCGGACAAGCGCAGGTGGGAGACAGACGAGGAATGTCCAGGATTCAGCGCCGGAGACTGACGCAGGCGGCGATCGGGGGCGTTGCCGCGACAGCCGCGACGGCCACGCTGTCGACGCCGGCCCTGTCGCAGGGCCGCATCGAGTGGCGCATGGTGACGAGCTGGCCGAAGCTCTTCCCCGGCGGCGGCACCGCGGCCGAGCGCTTCGCCAAGACCATCAGCGACGCGACCAATGGGCGGCTGACCATCCGCGTCTTCGCCGCCGGCGAGCTGGTGCCGGCCTTCGAGGCCTTCGACGCGGTGCAGCGCGGCACCGCCGACTGCATGCACTCGACGCCCTACTACTGGCAGAACAAGTCGAAGATCCTCGCGGTCTACACCACCGTGCCCTTCGGCATGACCAATTACGAGCAGGTGGCCTGGCTGCGCTATGGCGGCGGCCAGCAGCTGTGGGACGAGGCCTATGCGCAGTTCGGCCTGAAGGGCTTCCACTGCTGCTCGACCAGCGTGCAGATGGCGGGCTGGTTCAACAAGGAGATCCGCTCCTCGGCCGATGTGCGCGGCCTGAAGATGCGCATCCCGGGCCTCGGCGGCGATGCGCTGCGCAAGCTCGGCGCGACGATTGTCAATCTGCCCGTCGGCGAGATCTTCGGCGCGCTGCAGTCCGGCGCGATCGACGCCACCGAATGGGTCGGCCCCTGGCAGGACCTCGCCGCCGGCTTCTACAAGGTGACGAAGTTCTACTACTGGCCCGGCATGCACGAGCCCTCGGTGATCAACGAGATCACCGTGAACAAGGCGAAGTTCGACGCGCTGCCGAAGGACATCCAGCAGATCTTCGCCTGGGGCTGCGGCGACGAGCACAGCCAGCTGACGGCGGAGAACGATGCCAGCAACGCCGGCGCGCTGGAGGTGCTGATCCGCCAGCACAACGTGCAGCTGCGCAAGCTGCCGGACGAGTTCGTGCAGGCCTATGGCCGCGCCTGGCAGGAGGTGCTGACGGAGCTGCGCGACGGCGGCGACGCGCTGACCAAGCGGACCCTGGAATCCTACTACAAGTTCCAGCGCGAGCAGATGGCCTGGTCGCGCATTGGGCTGCAGGAATACCTCAACGCGCGGCTGACCGCCTTCCGCGCCAGCTGAGCGCGGCGGCGCCCGAGGGAAGCGGGGCCGGCGGCGACGCCGGCCCCTTTTTCATGCCCGCCTCGGGCCGCCCGATGGAGTCGGCCGCGCCCGGCGGCGATCCGGGGCGGCGCGCCACCTGGCGCATGGCCGGGGCTGCGCCGCCGGCGACGAGGGACGGAGCGCGTCAGCGCGAGCCGGGCATCAGTTCCGCCGCAGCAGCTGGTCGAGGATCGGGTCGCTCTGCGGCGACGCGGGCGGGCTGGCGCCGCCGCCGCCCGGACGCGGCCCGAGGATGTCGTCGAGCGGCGAACCCGAGGACGCTCCGCCGGACGAGGACGGGCCCACCGTGCCGCCCAGGATGTCGTCCAGCACCGAGCCGCCGCCCGCGCCGCCAGGCGCCGCGACGGCCGGCACCGAGGAGGGATAGACCACGCGCGGCAGCCACGTGGCGAGCTGGGGGAAGACCCAGAGCACCGCGATGGCCGCGACCTGCAGGCAGACGAAGGGAATGGCGCCGCGGTAGATGTCGCCCGTGGTGATCGAGGCCGGTGCGACGGCGCGCATGTAGAACAGCGAGAAGCCCACCGGCGGGGTGAGGAAGGCGGTCTGCAGGTTCACCCCGATCATCACGCCGAGCCAGAGCGGGTCGACGCCCATGGCGATGATGACGGGCGCGGTGATGGGCACGACGATCAGCACGATCTCGACCGTGTCCATGAAGAAGCCGAGCACGAACATCACCATCATCACGGCCATGACCGCGCCGAAGGCGCCGCCCGGCACGTCGGCCAGCAGCTGCTCGACCAGGTGCTCGCCGCCGAGGCCGCGGAAGACCAGCGAGAAGACCGACACGCCGAGCACGATGCCGAAGACGAGGGCGCTGATCACCGCCGTGTTGCGCATCGCGCCGAGCAGCATGCCGAAGGAGAAGGCGCGGTTGAGCGCGGCCAGCACCATCGCGCCGAGCGCGCCGATCGAGGCCGCCTCGGTGGGCGTGGCGATGCCCGAGAGGATGGAGCCCAGCACGGCCACGATCAGCACCAGCGGCGGGATCAGGGCGCGGACGAAGCGCGCGGGCAGGGAGGCGCGCTCGGCCGCGTCCATCTCGAGCGGCGGGCAGCTCGCCGGCCGCAGCACCGCCATGGCCAGGACATAGAGGATATAGAGCCCGACCAGGGCGATGCCCGGGATGAAGGCGCCGATGAAGAGGTCGCCGACCGAGACGGGATCGAGCGGCCGGCCGGTGCGCTGCGCCGCCAGCTGGTTCGCGCCCATCAGCAGGTCGCCGACGAAGATCAGGATGACCGAGGGCGGGATGATCTGCCCGAGCGTGCCGGAGGCGCAGATGACGCCGGTGGCGAGCCGCGGGTCGTAGCCGGCCCGCATCATCGCCGGCAGGCTGAGCAGGCCCATGGTGACGACGGTGGCCCCCACCACGCCCGTGGAGGCCGCGAGCAGCGCGCCGACGATCACCACCGAGATCGCCAGCCCGCCCCGCATGGTGCCGAAGAGCTGGCCCATGGTCTCGAGCAGCGCCTCGGCGATCTTCGAGCGCTCGAGGATGGCGCCCATGAAGATGAAGAGCGGCACCGCGACCAGCACCTCGTTGGTCATCAGCCCGAAGTAGCGGGACGGCAGGCTGGTCAGGATGATCGGGTCGAAGGCGCCGAGCGACCAGCCGACGGCCGCGAACATCAGCGAGAAGCCGGCGAGGGTGAAGGCGATGGGAAAGCCCAGCAGCACGCCGAAGGTGCCGACGACGAAGAGCAGGACGGCGAGGATCTCGCCGATCAGGACCGTGGACATGCGCCGCGCCTCAGCCCAGCGGCCCGGTCAGCGTCTCGCTCGGCGGCGGCTCCCGCCCCGCGAGCACCAGCAGGCAGCGGCCGATCCAGGCGATGCCCTGCAGCCCGAGCAGCACCACGAAGCCGAGGATCGAGGCCTTCAGCACATAGACGGCCGGCATGCCGTTGCTCTGCACCGAGACCTCGTTCGTCGCCCAGGAATAGGCGACATAGGTCCAGCTCGTCCAAGCGATCAGGGCGAGCCAGGGGAAGAGCAGGAAGACGACGCCGAAGAGGTCGACCCAGGCCCGGCCACGCGGGCTCATGCGCGCGTAGAAGATGTCGACCCGCACATGCGCGTTCAGCAGGTAGGCGAAGCCCGCCGCCAGCAGGAAGGTCATGGCGTGGGTCCAGACGTAGAGCTCCTGCATCCAGATCTCGCCGATCCCCGCCGCGTAGCGCAGCACGACGACGGCGCCGCAGATCAGCACCGTCGCCAGGGTCAGCCAGGCCACGATCCTGCCCGCGCCGCGATTGACCCAGTCGATCGCGTTCACCAGCCTCGCCACACCGTCCATCACGCCCCCCTTGGACCGATTCCCGCTCGCGGGCCTCTGGCGTGCCCGCCTCCCCGTCGCCCGCTTCTTCTCGTTGGTGCAGATGCGCGGGCGTGCAGCGCCCGCGGGGGCGACCTTCCGGCGCGTCACCGATCCTGTCAACGCGCCCGGCGGGCCGCCGTGGCGGGGTCAGAGCCCCGCCTGCTCGCGGCACCAGCGGGCGACCTGCTCATGCGTCGCGAACCAGACATCGCCGGCCGCCCGCATGTGGCGCACCAGGCGCTCGAGCAGGGCGATCCGGCTGCGGTGGCCGATGACATGGGGGTGCATGGTCAGGACATAGAGGCCGCCCTCTTCCCAGGTGCCGTCGAACTCGGCGCGGAAGATCTCCTCGACCGCCGAGGGCGCGGTGTAGGGGCGGAGCGCGCTGGTGTAGCGCATGGGGAAGTAGACGGCGTCGTCGCGGATCCACTCCACCGGCAGCTCGACGATGCCGGTCGGCTCGCCGCCATCGGTCAGCTCATAGGCGTCGTCGTCGGCCATCAGCGAGGAATCGTAGAGCAGGCCCATCTCACGGATGATGCCCATGGTGGCGGTCGAGAAGTCCCAGCTCGCCGTGCGGATGCCGACCGGGCGGCGGCCGGCGGCCTTCTCGAGCACCTCGGCGGCGCGGAGGGTCAGGTCGCGCTCGACACCAGGGGGCAGCGCGGTGTTCGCCTCG
The DNA here is from genome assembly GCA_964401305.1 of uncultured Acetobacteraceae bacterium. Lineage (GTDB taxonomy): Bacteria > Pseudomonadota > Alphaproteobacteria > Acetobacterales > Acetobacteraceae > JAIEOP01. The sequence goes on from CAYNYQ010000024.1 coordinate 8,915, forward strand.
TGGATCCAGGAATGGATGCCGATCTCGTGGCCCTCGGCCGCCACCGCGCGGATCTCCTCGGGGTGCAGCAGGGCGGAGACGGCGGGGTAGAAGAAGGTCGCCGGCAGGCCGTGGCGGGCCAGCAGCGCGCGGATGCGCGGCACGCCCTGGCGCGCGCCGTAATGCCCCTGGCTGATGCGCATCGGGCTCTCGTCCATGTCGCGCAGCGGGATGGTCTCGTGGTCGGCGTCGAAGGAGAGGGCGACGGCGCAGCGCGCCCCGCCCGGCCAGGCGGCGGGGCGCAGGCTGCGGCCGGCGCGGGCGCGGCCGATGATGCGGCGCCAGGTCTCCTCGGGCCATTCCCAGGGTGGCGGCGTGGCGGTGGTGGTCATCGGCCGGACTCCTCCATGGCATGCCGCTTGCTGATCTGGCCGCCAAAACCCGCGCCGGCGAACAGGGCGGCGGGACGAGGACGCTCGGCAACGGCCCCGGTCATACGCAGCGCAGGAGCCCCCGCATGGACATCGGCGTGTTCATCCCGATCAACAACAACGGCTGGATCATCTCCGCCGCCTCGCCGCAATACATGCCGAGCTTCGAGCTGAACCGGCAGGTGGTGCACAAGGCCGAGGCCTACGGCTTCGAATTCGCCCTTTCCATGATCAAGCTGCACGGCTTCGGCGGCAAGACGGAGTTCTGGGACCACGGGCTGGAAAGCTTCACCCTGATGTCGGCGCTGGCCGCGGTGACGAAGCGCATCCGGCTCTACGCCTCGACCGCCGTGCTGACCCTGCCGCCGGCCATGGTGGCGCGCATGGCGGCGACCATCGACGACGTCTCCGGCGGGCGCTTCGGGGTGAACATCGTCTCCGGCTGGCACAAGATCGAGTACACGCAGATGGGGCTCTGGCCGGGCGACCAGCACTTCGCCCATCGCTACGACTACAGCACCGAATACGTGCAGGTCATGCACGACCTCTGGAACACCGGCCATTCCGACTTCAAGGGCAAGTACTTCCAGATGGACGCCTGCAAGCTGAGCCCCCGGCCGAAGCGCATCCCCCTCGTCTCGGCCGGGCAGTCGGACCGGGGAATGGAGTTCGCCGCGCAGTACTGCGACTTCAACTTCGCGCTCGGCGAGGGAGTGAACGAGCCGAAGAAGGCCGCCTCCGTCCCGGCCCGGATGCTCGAGCATGCGCAGAAGGCAGGCCGCGATGTCGGCAGCTACATGCTCTACATGGTCATCGCCGACGAGACCGATGCCGCGGCGATGGCCAAGTGGGACGCCTACAATGCGGGCGCCGACAAGGACGCGCTGGCCCATCTGCTGGGCAAGGCCGCCGAGGACACTGCGCTCGACCAGACCTCCATGGCGGCCTCCTTCCTGCGCGCCTCCTCGCCCATCAACTTCAACATGGGCACCTTGGTCGGCAGCTACGCCAATGTCGCGCGCATGCTGGACGAGGTGGCGACGATGCCGGGGGTGAAGGGCATCATGCTGACCTTCGACGACTTCCTGAAGGGCATGGACGACTTCGGCGAGAAGATCCAGCCGCTGATGGCCTGCCGCAGCCATGTGAAGCTGGCGGCGTAGCCGGTAGGGTCGCCGCTGCTGCGATTGCGGCGCCGCGCGGGCCGGGCGAGGATCGGCGCATGGATGCCCTGACCCTCGCCGGCTTCGCCGCGGCCCTCGCCCTCTCCACCGCCTCCCCCGGCCCGACCATCGCGGCGCTGATCGCGCGCGTGCTGGCGCGCGGCAGGCACGGCGCAGCGGCCTTCTGCGCCGGCCTCGTGCTCGGCGACCTGATCTGGCTGGCCGCCGCGGTCTTCGGCCTGGCGCTGCTGGCCGAGGCGGCGCAGCCCCTGCTGGCCGTGCTGAAGTGGGCCGGCGTCGGCTTCCTGCTCTGGCTCGCCTGGAAGGCCTGGACCGCGCCCGCCATGCTGCCGCAGGACCTGCCGCCGCCGCGCGGCGAAGGCGCGCGCCTCGGCTTTGCCGGCGTCACGCTAACCCTCGGCAATCCGAAGACCATGCTGTTCTACACCGCGATCACGCCGGCGCTGCTCGATGTCGGGCAGGTGGACCTGGCGGGCTTCGCCGCGCTCGGCGGCGTGCTGGTGGTGGTCTATGCGGCGGTGCTGGCGGCCTATGTCGGCGCCGCGCTCCGGGCGCGGCACCTGCTGCGCAGCACGCGGGCCGTGCGCGCCGTCAACCGCGCCGCCGGGGTGGCGATGGCCGGCGCCGCCGCGGCGGTCGCCACAAGATGAGCGGCGCGCCGACCGACCCCGCCCTGATGTCGGCCGAGACGCTGCTCGGCCTCTATGCCCGCCGTGCCCTCTCCCCGGTGGAGGCGCTGAAGGCGGTGATGGAGCGCGTCGCGCGCTACAACCCTTGGGTCAACGCCTTCGCCGCCATGAACCCGCGCGCCCTCGGCCAGGCCGGGGAGAGCGAGGCGCGCTGGATGGCCGGCCGCCCGATCGGGCCGCTCGACGGCGTGCCGGCCACGGTGAAGGACCTGCTGCATCTCGCCGGCTTCCCGACCCGCCGCGGCAGCCGCACCACCGAGGCCGCGCCCGCCACCGAGGATGCGCCCGCGGTGCTCGGCCTGAAGCAGGCCGGTGCCGTCATCCTGGGCAAGACCACCACCACGGAATTCGGCTGGAAGTCGCCCGGCGACTGCCCGCTGCACGGCATCACCCGCAACCCCTGGGACCGCGACCGCACCCCCGGCGGCTCCTCCTCCGGCGCCGGCGCGGCGGGGGCGGCCTGCTTCGGGCCGCTGCACATCGGTACGGATGCGGGCGGCTCGATCCGCATCCCGGCCGCCTTCTGCGGCCTGGTCGGGCTGAAGCCGAGCTTCGGCCGGGTGCCGCAATGGCCGCTCGGCGCCTTCGCCGCGGTGGCGGTGGCGGGGCCGATGGCGCGCACGGTGCGCGACGCGGCGCTGATGCTCGGCGCCATGGCGCGCCACGACCTGCGCGACCCCTTCTGCCTGCCGGAGGATCCGCGCGACTGGCGCGCCGGCGTCGAGGCCGGGGTCGCCGGGCTGCGCGTCGCCGTGGTGCGCCGCTTCGGCTTCGACCCGCCGCTGGATGCCGACGGTGCCGCGGCGCTCGAGGGCGCGGCGCGGCTGCTGGAGGAGCAGGGCGCCATCGTCGAGGAGGCGGAGCCCGCCCTGCCCGATTGCCGTGCCCTCTTCGACAGCCTCTGGGCGGTGGCGCTGGCGCGCCTGGTCGCGGGCGTGCCGGCGGAGCGCCACGGGATGCTCGACGCGGGCCTGGTGGAGGTGGCGGAACAGGCGCGCGGCATGCCGGCGCTCGCGCTGCTGGAGGCGGAGGCGCAGCGCCTCGAGGCGGCGCATGCCATGGCGCGCTTCCACCAGCGCTACGACCTCGTGCTGACCGCTGCGACGCCGACCGCGGCCTTCGCCGCCGACCAGCCGACGCTCCGCGCGCGCGAGGCGCTGTGGCGCGACTGGGCGCCCTGGACCTTTGCCTTCAACCTGACGCGCCAGCCGGCGGCCAGCGTGCCGGTCGGGCTGGACGGCCAGGGCATGCCGCGCGCGGTGCAGCTCGCCGCCGCGCTCTACCGCGACGACCTGGTGCTGCGCGCCGCCCGCGCGCTGGAGCAGGCGGCGACGCTGCCGCTGGCCGAGCCGGGCTGACGACACGGCAATCGCACCCACGGCGGCGCGCACCTGTGGCGTCGCGGATCGGCCCGCGCCGATCCGCCCGTGTCCTATCCCGGAGATGGCAGCGCCGGGCCGGGCCCGGCGCGCCGGATCAGGCCGGATCGCTCCGCGGCACCGTCGCGCCCTGGTCGGCGATGGCGGCCGGCGGCGGCGCCACCGCGGGCTGCTGCTCGCGCGCCAGCATCACCTGCGGCGGCTGCGGCTGCGGCTTCAGCCAGCCGTTCACATAGGGCACCCGGATGGCGATCAGGGCCAGGAAGGCGAGCAGGAAGAGCAGGCCGAAGGCGAAGCCGCTGGAGAAGGTCAGGATCATGTTGACCGCGCCGGCGGCCACCAGGATGGCGATCACCACCACCGCACGCTTGCCCTCGGGCTGCGCGTCGTACCAGCGATTGGCCTGGTGCACCCAGTCCCAGGTCTCGATCTGCAGCGTCGCCGGCTGGTCCTCCGCCCCGGCCGGGGCCTGCAGCCAGCCCATGCGGTAGGGCACCCGCACCAGCGCGATGGCCGCGATGGCAAGCACCACCAGGAGCAGGAACGGGAAGCCCGTCCAGATGGAAAGCGCGGTGTTGAAGGCCGCCAGCGCCACCAGGAACCAGACGATGATCTGGCTGCGCCATACCTCGGGCTGCTGGTCGTACCATCGGTTCCAGCGGTACAGCCGGTCCGTCTCTGTCATGCTCGTCCCCATGCGTCCAAGCGTTGCGCCATCCCCAGCGATCCTCCCGCCCAGGCAAGAAGCATGCCTCGGACGCGCCCCCGGTCCCGGACCGACGCGCTGCATGGCCGACGCGCGCTGCCCGGTCTCGGGGGCCGGATCCTTCTAGCAGCGGTCCGCCGCAGGATGCGACCGCTTCCTGCGCATCGCCGGCCCTCGCGCGCGGTTCCGGCCGCGCGGCACGCTTGCGGCAGCACGCGGAAGCGGGCACGCAGGCTTGCGGGAGGACCTCGCATGACATTCGTGAGAAGACGCACCCTGGCAGCCGCGGCCGCGCTCGGCCTGCCCGGGCTCCGGCCCAGGCCCGCCGCGGCCCAGGGCGATGCGGCCTTTCCCGGCCGGCCCGTGCAGATGGTCGTCGCCTTCCCGCCCGGCGGCCAGGCCGACGTGGTGGCGCGGCCCATCGCTGCGGCGCTCGAGCGCATCTGGCGCCAGCCCGTGCCGGTGGTCAGCCGCCCCGGCGCCTCGGGCGAGATCGGCAATGCCTCCGTCGCGCGCGCCGCGCCCGACGGGCACACGCTGCTGATGGCGCTCTCCTCCCTGCCCGTGCTGCCGGCGGCGGCGCGCATCAACGGCCGCGCGCCGGCCTATGAGATCGATCAGTTCACGCCCGTCGCGCTGATCACCGCGGACCCGACGGTGCTGGTGGTGCCGGCCTCGGCGCCCTGGCGGACGGTGGAGGAGTTCATCGCCGATGCGAGGCGGCGCCCCGGCCAGATCCCCTATTCCTCGGCCGGCACCTATTCCACGCTGCACCTGCCGATGGCGCTGCTGGCGCAGATCGCCGGCGTCGACCTGCTCCACGTCCCCTTCCAGGGCGGCGGGCCGGCGATGACGGCGCTGCTCGGCAGCCAGGTGCAGGCGCTGGCCAGCGGCCCCGGCCCCGCGACGCCGCATGTGCGGGAGGGGAGGCTGCGCGCGCTCGCCACCTGGGGCGCGAAGCGCCTGGCCGGCTACGACGACGTGCCGACGCTGATGGAGCGCGGCTTCGCCGGGGCGGAGTTCTACATCTGGGCCGCGATCTTCGCCCCGGCCGGCCTGCCCGCACCGGTGCTGGCGCGGCTGCGCGAGGGCATCGCCGCGGCGGTGCGCGACCCCGAGGCGGCGCGCGCGCTCGCGGCCTCCGGCAACACGCTCGACCACCGCGATGGCGAGGCCTTCGCCGACTTCTTCAGGGCCGATACGGCGCGGCTGCTCGGCGTGGTGCGGCAGTTGGGCAAGCTCGAGTAGCCGGGGCGCGCCGCGTCCCCGGTTGCGCGGCGCGGCGTGGCGGGACAGGCTCCCCCCGACCCGCGAGGAGGAGCCGCCCGCATGACCGCCGAGAGCATCGAGTCCACCATCACCGCCTGGCTCGCCACCCAGCAGGAGGCGATGCTGCGCGTGCTCGAGCAGATGGTGAACACGGACGGCGGCAGCTACGACAAGGCCGGCGTCGACGCGGTAGGCGCCATCGTCCGGCGCTTCATGGACGAGTGCGGCATCCCGACCGAGGTGGTGCCGCGCGAGCGCTTCGGCGACTGCATCAAGGCCCGGGTCGAAGGCGGTGACGCGCTCTCCTCCGGCAACATGAAGCGCTCCATCGTCCTGATGGGCCACCGCGACACCGTCTTCCCCAAGGGCGAGCCGGAGCGCCGCCCCTTCCGCATCGAGAACGGCATCGCCTATGGCCCGGGCGTGGCCGACATGAAGGCGGGCCTCGTGATGAACATGTTCGTCCTCGCCGCCTTCCATCGCTTCGGCGGTGCGCCGGGCCCCCTGCTCGGCCTCTTCACCGGCGACGAGGAGATCGGCAGCCCGGAGGGGCGCGAGGTGATCGAGGCCGTGGCGCGCGAGGCCCGCGTCGTCTTCAACAGCGAGCCGGGCCGGCCCAATGGCGGGGTCGTCACGGGCCGCAAGGGCGGCGTCTTCTCGATCTTCGACATCGAGGGCAAGGCGTCCCATTCGGGCGGCAACTTCGAGGCCGGTATCAGCGCCATCGGCGAGCTGGCGCAGAAGATCGTGGCGATCCACGCGCTGACCGACCTCAAGCGCGGCATCACGCTGAATGTCGGCCTGGTCTCCGGCGGGCAGAGCGTGAACACCGTCGCCCCCTGGGCGCAGGGCCAGATCGACTTCCGCTACCGCGAACCCGCCGACCGCGACGAGATCATGGGCAGGATCCACGAGATCGTCGCGCGGTCCTACGTGCCCGGCACGAAGTCGCGGCTGACCATCCGCGGCGAGTTCCTGCCGCTGACCCAGACCCCCGCCGCGGCGAAGCTGTTCGGGATGTATGTCGACGCGGCGAAGGAGAGCGGCCTCTCCGCCACCGGCGAGTTCAGCGGCGGCTGCGCCGATTCCGGCTTCACCGCGGCGGTCGGCGCGCCGACGATCTGCGCCGTGGGGCCGATCGGCGGCAAGGCGCACAGCCCGGAGGAATACCTCGAGGTCGGTAGCATGGTCCCCCGCGCCCAGGCGATGGCGCGGGCGATCCTGCGGCTCGACCGGGCCGGGCTCTAGCACCCGCCGGGGCGCACCCATGCTCGGCTGCCAGCGCGACCTCTTCGACCTGCCGCGGGAGGTGGCCTATCTCAACGCCGCCTCCTTCGCGCCGATCCCCCGCCCCGTGCGCCTCGCCGGCGAGCGCGGCGCGGCGGTCAAGGCGCAGCCCTGGCGCATCGACCATTCCGCCGGACCCGCGGAGCGCGTGCGCGCCGGTGCCGCAGCGCTGATCGGCGCGGGCGCCGACGACATCGCGCTGGCCGGCTCGGTCAGCCATGCGCTGGCCACTGCCGCGCGCAACCTGCCCGTCGCGCCGGGTAGCCGCATCCTGCATCTCGCCGGCGAGCATTCCTCCAACGTCCTGCCCTGGCAGCGCGCGGCCGCCGAGGCGGGTGCGACGGTGGAGGCGGTGCGGCGCGCCCCGGGCGAGGACTGGGCGACGGCCGTGCTGGCCGCGCTCGCCCGGCCAGGGGCGGCGCCGGCCGCGGTCACGGCGCTCTCGCCGCTGCACTGGACGGATGGCGCGCGCGTCGACCTCGACCGCATCGCCCCGGCGCTGCGTGCGGCGGGCACGGCGCTGGTGGTGGACGCGACCCAGGCGGTCGGCGCGACGGTGGTCGATGTCGCGCGGTGGCAGCCGGATTTCCTGGCCTTCCCGACCTACAAATGGCTGCTCGGCAGCTACAACCTGGCCTTCCTCTATGCCGCCCCGCATCGCCAGGGCGGCGCGCCGCTCGAGCCCAACGGCAACAACACGGCGCCCGACGGCACCCCCGCCCCCGGCGCCCGGCGCTATGACATGGGTGAGCGGAACAACCTCGTCGCCCTGCCCATGGCGGAGGCGGCGCTCGACCTCCTCGGCGGCTGGGGGGTGGCGGCGGTGGCGGGGCGCCTGGCTTGGCTCACCGGGCGACTGGCCGAGGCGGCCGCCGCGCTCGGCCTGCCGGTGCCGGAGGCGGGCATGCGGGCCGGGCACATCCTTGGGCTGCGGCTGCCGGGCGGGCTGCCGCCGCATCTCGTGCCGGCCCTCGCCGAAGCGGGCGTGCATGCCGCCGACCGCCAGGGCGTGCTGCGCCTCGGGCCGCATGTCTACAACGACGAGGAGGACATCGCCCGCTTCGCCGCGGCGATGGGCCGCGCCCTCGTGGCGGGCAAGTTGTAACATGACATTCCCGTAATCGCGGCCTAGATGCCGGGCGCCGGGCCCGAATCGCCCGGGCCCCTTCCCCAGGAGAGACCCTTCATGTTCGGCCTGTTCAAGTCCCAGGGCTCCGCGATGGAGCTCTCGCCGCGTAACTGCCTGGCCATCGGCCTGCTCTACTCCATGGTCGCCGACGGCCAGATGGACGAGGAGGAGATCGGCCACCTCGTCTCCGTCCTCGGGCGCGGCGCGACGCGCCAGCAGGTGGAGGCGGCGCTGCGCTACGTCCGCTCGACCCAGCCCGACCAGTTCCTGGCCGAGTCCGGCCCGAAGCTGCGGCCCGACCAGAAGCTCTGCATCATCCTCAACATGATCGACAGCGCCATGGCCGATGGCGAGGCCGAGCAGGGCGAGCAGCAGCTGGTGATGAAGTTCGCCGCCGCCTGGGGCCTCTCCGAGGCGGACCTCACGCCCTATTTCCACGCCCTCGTCGCCAAGAACGACCGGGCCGTTCTCGACCGCTGAGCCGCCGGCGGCCGGGCGCCCCTTCGCACCCTGGGGGCGCGCCCCCCCTTGCGCCCGGCCGATCCCGGTGCCGCCCGGCGTCCGGCCGGGCTGCCTCGCATCCCGGTGCCCCTTTGCGCCCGGCGGGATTGCGCCTAGGTAGCCCGCCCTTGCCCCCGGCCCCGGCCGGGGGCCGCAGGCGGGAGGAGTGGCCGTGGCGGAGATGGTGGCGGTTGCGGGCCTCGGGGTGGCCCGGTCCCTGCGCGAGTTCATGGAGCAGGAGGCGCTGCCGGGCACCGGCGTCACGCCGGAGCGCTTCTGGTCCGCCTATGCCGCCATCCTGAAGGACCTCGCGCCGCGGAACGCCGCCCTCCTCGCGCAGCGCGACGCGCTGCAGGCGAAGATCGACGCCTGGCACCGCGCCAACCCGGCGCGCCCCATCGACCTCGGCGCCTACACGGCCTTCCTGCGGGAGATCGGCTACCTGCTGCCCGAGGGGCCCGATTTCCAGGTCGGCACCACCGGCGTCGATGCCGAGATCGCCGAGATCGCAGGGCCGCAGCTCGTCGTGCCGGTCTCCAACGCGCGCTATGCGCTGAACGCCGCCAATGCGCGCTGGGGCAGCCTCTACGACGCGCTCTACGGCACGGACGCGATCCCGGAGACGGATGGCGCGACGCGGGCCGGGCGCGGCTACAATCCGGCGCGCGGCGCGAAGGTGATCGCCCGCGCCCGCGCCGTGCTGGACGAGGCCGCGCCGCTCGCAGGCGGGGCGAGCCACGGGGAGGCGAAGTCCTACGCCATCGTCGGCGGGGCGCTGGCGGTGACGATGCAGGACGGCCGGACGGTGGCGCTCGCCCGCCCCGGCCAGTGCGTCGGCTACCAGGGCGATGCCTCCGCGCCCACCGCGGTGCTGCTGGTGAACAACGGCCTGCACCTCGAGATCCGCCTCGACCGCGACCACCCGATCGGCAAGGACGACCCCGCGGGCATCGCCGACCTCGCGCTCGAGAGCGCGGTGACCACCATCATGGACGCCGAGGATTCGGTCGCCGCGGTGGATGCCGAGGACAAGCTGCTGGTCTACCGCAACTGGCTCGGCCTGATGAAGGGCACGCTGGAGGCGAGCTTCGAGAAGGGCGGCGGCACCATGGTCCGCCGCCTCAATCCGGACCGCGTCTACAAGACGCCGGCCGGCGGCGGCGTCACGCTGCATGGCCGCTCGCTGATGCTGGTGCGCAATGTCGGGCACCACATGATGACCGATGTCGTCACGCTGGAGGGGGCGGAGACGCCGGAGACCATCCTCGACGCGATGTGCACGGTGGCGATCGCGCTGCACGATGTCCGCGGCAAGCGCATGAACTCCCGCGCCGGCAGCGTCTACATCGTCAAGCCGAAGATGCATGGGCCGGAGGAAGTGGCCTGGGCCGATGCGCTCTTCGCCCGCGTGGAGGACGCCTTCGGGCTGCCGCGCGCGACGCTGAAGATGGGCATCATGGACGAGGAGCGGCGCACCACCGTCAACCTGCGGGAATGCATCCGCGCCGCGAAGGACCGCGTGGTCTTCATCAACACCGGCTTCCTCGACCGCACCGGCGACGAGATCCACACGGCGATGGAGGCCGGCGCCGTCATCCGCAAGAACGACATGCGCAAGGCGGCCTGGATCGGCGCCTACGAGGACAGCAACGTCGATGTCGGCCTGGCCTGCGGCCTGCGCGGCCGGGCGCAGATCGGCAAGGGCATGTGGGCGGCGCCCGACATGATGGCGGCGATGCTCGAGCAGAAGGTCGGTCACCCGAGGGCCGGCGCCAACACGGCCTGGGTCCCCTCCCCCACCGCGGCGACGCTGCACGCGCTGCACTACCACCAGGTGGATGTCGCGGCGCGGCAGGAGGAACTGGCGAAGGGAGGCCGGCGCGCGAAGCTCGACGACATCCTGACCGTGCCGCTGGCCGCCGACACCAACTGGGCGCCGGCCGACGTGCAGGCCGAGCTCGACAACAACGCGCAGGGCATCCTGGGCTACGTGGTGCGCTGGGTCGACCAGGGCGTCGGCTGCTCCAAGGTGCCGGACATCAACGATGTCGGGCTGATGGAGGACCGCGCGACCTTGCGCATCTCCTCCCAGCACATCGCCAATTGGCTGCGCCACGGCGTCTGCACCGAGGCGCAGGTGATGGAGACGATGCGGCGCATGGCCGCCGTGGTGGACCGGCAGAATGCCGCCGACCCGGCCTATACCCCGATGGCGCCGGGCTTTGACGGCCCGGCATTCAAGGCGGCCTGCGACCTGGTTTTCAAGGGCCGCGAGCAGCCGAACGGCTACACGGAGTTCGTGCTGCATGCGCGCCGGCGCGAGGCCAAGGCGCGGGGCTGAGCGGCCAGGGCGGCCGGTCGCGCCGCCGCCCGGCGCGACCGCGCCCTATGCTGCGTCGTGGTCGGCGCCGAGCAGGATCCTTGCCATGTCGCCCCTCTCCCGAAGGCTGACGACGAGAAGGTAGGCCGAGAGGAAGAACGCGCCGCCGAAGAGCGCGAGCAGCCCGAGTCCGAGCCCGGCGGCCGTGAAGCGATGCCGCCAGGCGACCCAGAGCCCGGACAGCGCGAGCATGCACAGGAAGTCCAGGTTGAACTGGCCCGGCCAGCCCATGCGCGCCATGTCGCCGAAGAAGACCGGCAGGAATCCCAATCCATGGCTGGCGACGACGATGGTCGTGTAGGCGGCGATCACCAGCCATATCGCTGCCAGCAAGGCCCGGAATCCCGTCACCTGGCGCCCCTCGCGCTGCATGCCATCCGCTCGACTTCGCCGTCGGCCGGGCTCCGGTTGCGGACCATCCCCTGCGCTCAGCGCGGTGCCAGCCGGCCGCCGGCGAGGAGGGCGAGCCCGCCCGCCAGCGTCGCCAGCGCGGCGATGGCCAGCCCCGGCCCGTATCCGCCGAAGCCGTCGCGCAGCAGGCCGAACAGCGCCGGCCCGAAGGCCGAGGCGAGCTGGATCGCCGTGGCCGCGCTGCCATAGGTGGCGCCGAAGGCCGCGGCGCCGAACTCCCGCCGCACCACCACGGGCGCCAGCGTCGTCACATGCCCGATGCCGTAGCCGTAGGCCAGGCTGGCGGCCACCAGGACGGGCACGCTCGGCCACAGCGCGATGGCCAGCAGCGCCAGCGCCTGCAGCAGCATGATGCCGGTCGCCAGGCGCCGCACCGCGACGGCGTCGACGATGCGCGCCAGCACCAGGCGACCGGCGAAGGCGACGAGCCCGGTCGCGCTGATCAGCCACCCCGCGCCGGCGGCGCCGAGCAGCGGCTCGGCCAGCGCCAGGTGATGGGTGATGAAGCCGATCTGCACGGTCAGGGCGAGCGCGAAGCCGATGGTCGCGGTCAGCAGCAGCACCCGCCCCCCGCCGCGCGCCGCGCGCGGCAGCGGTGCCGCAGCGGCCCCTGCCGCATCGGGCGGCGCCGCATCGCCGTCGCGCCGCAGGCCAAGCTCGGCAGGGCCGCGCACGCGCAGCACGGTGCCGACCAGCGGCAGCAGCACCAGCACCGCGGCGAGCGCCGCCGCCGCCAACCCGCCCGCCAGGCCAAGCTGCCGCAGCGCCAGCAGCAGCAGCGGCACGCCGAGGATCGCGCCGACGCTCGCCCCCATGATCGCCAGGGTGATGGAGCGGCCCTGGTGCCGCTCGAACCAGGGCGCCACGGTGGCGGAGATGCCGGTCGTGGACAGCGTGGACCAGCCGATGCCGACCAGCACGAAGCAGGGGTAGAGCTGCCAGGGCGCGGTCGCCTGGCCGATCAATGCCACCCCCGCGGCGATCGAGAGCGTGCCGAGCGACAGCACCGGCCTCGGGCCGAAGCGGTCGATGGCACGGCCGACGCTGCGCTGCACGGCCGCGCTCACCAGGAAGAACAGCGTGATGGCCGACGCCACCTCCGCCACCGCCCAGCCATGCTCCGCCGTGACCGCCTGCAGGTAGACGCTGCTGCCGAAAAGCCCGAGCCCCCAGCCGAAGCTCGCGACCACGAAGCAGGCGGCGACGACGCGCCAGCCGTGGAAGAGCGGCACGCGCTAGGCTGCACCGGATGCGTCGCCGGCCATCTGCGGCCGCGGCATGGCGCGCCGGCCCGCGAGGCCAGGCCAGGACCGGCCTGCGCAGGCTGGCGGAGGGTGCGGTGCCGCAGTCGGCGACGCCGCGCGGTGGCGGAGGGGATGGCTCGGCATCGGCTCGGTCATGGCGGGTGTCTCCATGGACGAGTCTGGCGCGATGCCGCGGCGGTCGCTTCGGACCCGGACGAAACCCGCCGCCGGAAGGGCGAACCTCCGGCGTCGCCGTCCCTGCACCGCCCCGGCTACAGCGCGTCCCAGGCGCAGCGGGCCAGCCGGCCGACCGTGGCATAGGCCGCGGCGAAGCCCGGCAGCCCGTCCGGCATCGTCTCCGGCACCCGGTCGCAATAGGCGGCCAGGATGAAGAGCGGCCGGCCGTCGCGGAAGACGATGCCGGCATCCGAGCGGCCGCGCGCGTCGCGCCCCGTCTTGTGCGCCACCTTCGTGTTCGCCGGCAGCAGGTTCGGGATCAGGTTGCGCAGCCGCTGCCAGGAGAGGATGTCGAGGGCGAGCCGGCCGAGCTCCTGCGGCACGCCCATCAGGCCGGTCGCCTCCGCCTCGCCCTCGGCGCCGCGCAGGATCAGGTGCAGCAGCCGCACCTGGTCGTCGCTGGTGGTGGTGGCGGTGCGGTCCATCGCGTGGTCCCAGGCGAGGCCCGCCGGCGGGATGTTCGCCCGGTGCGTCGTCCCCACCATGCCGATGCGCCGGCACCAGGCGTTCAGCGCGTCGCGGTCCAGCCGCTCGAGCACGAGCTGCGTGCCCACGTTGTCGCTGGTGATGATCATGTTCACCATGGCGTCGCGCAGCGGCAGCTGCGTGCCCGGCGTCATGTGCTGGTAGGTGCCGCTGGTCACGTCCTTCTGCAGCCGCGCCTCGACGACGCAGGTCTCCGCGAGGTCGAGCTTCCCGGCGGCGACCTGGCTCAGCGCGTGCAGCAGGATCGAGGTCTTGCGCGTGCTGGCCGAGGGCACGACCACCGCGCCGTCGCGGCTCGCCTGCGCGCCGGTGGCGCAGGCGCGCAGCGTCCAGGTGGTGGTGAAGGGCTGTGCCTCGCAGATCGCGTTGAGCCTGCCGATCAGCGCCTGGTCCATGGCCGTCCTCCCCGGTGTCGCGCGAGCCTAGCGCGGCGCCCCGGGGGCTGGCCATCGCCCGGCACCGCTGCTCTACTCCGCGCGGGATCGAGCCCCGCAGAGGGCGAGCTCGGAGGACGAGCATGGAAACGAGGATCGGCCGCCGCGGCCTGGTGCTGGGCGCTGCGGCGGCGGGCCTGGGGGCGACGGCGGCAACCGCCCAGGCCAGCGCCTGGCGGCCGGAACGGCCGGTGCGCATGATCGTGCCCTCGGGGGCCGGCAGCGGCGCCGATGTGGTGGCCCGCGCGCTCGGCGCCCGCCTCGCCGAGCAGATCGGCCAGGCCGTCGTCATCGAGAACATGCCGCAGGGCGTCGGCACCGTCGGCATCCTGGCCGCGACGCGCGCCAGGCCCGACGGCCAGACCATCATGTGTGCCATCTCCTCCATCCTGCTGGCGCCGCTGGTCGATCCCTCCCTGCCCTACGACGTGCGCAACGTCATGCCGGTCAGCCAGGTGCACCAGGCGGCGACGGTGCTGACGGTGCCGCCGCGCCTGCCGATCCCCGACCTCGCCGCCTTCGTCGCCGCCTCGAAGGCGGAGCCGGAACGCTTCACCATCGGCACCTACGGCCACGGCACGGCGAGCCACATCCACGCCGCGCTGCTGATCCGCCGCGCCGGCCTGCCGACCGAGGTGGTGCACTACCCGACCTCGCCGCCGATGATCCGCGACATGATCGCCGACCACATCCGCTGCGGCATCGTCGACAGCGCCTCGGGCATGCCCTTCTTCCGCGACGGCTCGCTGCGGCCGCTGGCGGTCAGCGGCCGCCGGCGCCTGGCCGTGCTGCCGGAGGTGCCGAGCTTCGGGGAGCTCGGCATGCCAGGCTTCGAGCCGGCGATCTGGCAGGCGGTCTTCCTGCCGCCGAACACGCCGCCTGCGATCGCCGCCGCGGTGGAGGCCGAGGTGCGCGCCGCCATTGCCTCCGACGCCGTCTCGGGCCTGCTGCGCAACATCGGCTTCGAGCCGGCCGGCGGCAGCGCGGCGGATCTCGCCGCCATGCTCGCCGCCGAGCGCGCCACCTGGAGCGCCGTCATCGCCGAGACCGGCATCCGCCCGAGGGGGGCCTGAGCCATGTCCGCCACCATCGCGCCGGTGACGCCGCGCCCCGTGACGCCGCGCGAGGAATACCACCTGGTCGATGGCTGCCGCACCTATGCGCTGCGCGGCGGCGAGGGCCCGCCGCTGCTCTACATCCATGGCGCCGGCGGCGGCGGGGTCTGGCAGCCCTGGATGAACCGCATCGCCGCGCGGCACGAGATCATCGCGCCCGAGATGCCGGGCTTCGGCCGCACCGACACGCCGGACTGGTTCGAGACCATCCACGACGTGGCGTATTTCGTGCTGGACCTGATGCAGGCGCTCGACCTTCGCGGCGTGCAGGTGGTGGGCAGCTCGCTCGGCGGCTGGATCGCCGCCGAGGCCGCGGTGCGCAGCACGGAGCGCATGGCGGGGCTGACGCTGATCGGGCCCTCGGGCCTGCATGTGCGCGGCGTGCCGAAGCCCGACATCTTCCTCTGGACGCCGGAGGAGATGACGCGGGCGATGTTCCACGACCAGCGCCTGGCGGAGGCCGTGCTGGGCCAGCCCGTCTCCGAGGAGATGCTGGACCGGCAGCTGAAGAACCGCTTCGCCGCGGCGCGGCTAATGTGGGCGCCGCGCGGCCATGACCCGCACCTGGAGAAGTGGCTGCACCGCATCCGGATCCCCTCGCTGGTCGTCTGGGGCGCGCAGGACCAGGTGCTGCCCGCCGGCCCCTATGCCGCGCATTGGGGCACGCTACTGGCGCAGGCGCAGGTGCGCGTGATCGAGGCCTGCGGGCATGTGCCGCAGGTGGAGCAGGCGGACGCCTTCTGCGACATCCTGGAAGCCTTCGTGGCGGGGAGCACCGGGCGATGAGGTTCTTCTTATTCCACCTGATGCCCTATGCCGACCTCGACCCGGACTACGACAGGACGCACAAGTCGTCCTGGGTGACGCTGCCGAACAGCTACTACGACGCGGCCAGGGGCGCCGACCTCTACCACCGCTACCTCGACGAGCTGGAATACGCCGCCGAGTTGGGGTTCGAGGGCGTGGGCGTGAACGAGCACCACCAGAACGCCTATGGCCTGATGCCCTGCCCCAACGTCTTCGCCGGCATGCTGGCGCGGCGGATGGCACCGGAGGCGAAGATCTGCATCCTCGGCCGTGCGCTGCCCGTCCTCTCGAACCCGCTCTCGGTCGCCGAGGAATACGCGGTGCTGGACAACGTGACCCGCGGGCGGGTGATTGCCGGCTTCGTGCGCGGCATCGGCGCCGAGTACCACTCCCTGGCGGTGAACCCCACGGAGAGCCATGGCCGCTTCCACGAGGCGCATGACCTGATCCTCGCCGCCTGGACCCGGCCCGGCCCCTTCGCCTGGGACGGCCGGTACTACCACTTCCCGCATGTGAACCTCTGGCCGCGCTGCTACCAGGCGCCGCACCCGCCGATCTGGATCCCGAGCCAGGGCTCGAAGGAGACGATCGAGTTCGCCGCCGACCCAACCCGCAAGTACGTCTACCTGCAGACCGCGGCGCCGGCGGCGACGCTGTTCAAGACCATGCAGTCCTATCGCGACGAGGCGGAGCGGCGGGGCTACCAGTCCAGCCCGGACCAGCTGGGCTGGTCGATCAAGATCTACGTCGCCGAGACCGACGAGATCGCCCGCGCCGAGGCCAAGCCGCACATCGAGAGCTTCGCCAACAAGTTCCTGCGCATGCCGCAGGAGTACCTGCTGCCGCCGGGCTACACCTCGCTCGCCTCGATGAAGGCGCTGATGCAGAGCCGCAAGACCATCACCGGCGGCTATCGGACGATGGAGCAGATGCTCGAGCAGGGCACCTTCATCTGCGGCAGTCCGCAGACGGTGATCGACCAGCTCGCGGCCTACCAGCAGAAGGGCGGCTTCAACATCGTCATGGCGGGCCTGCACTTCGGCACGCTGCCGCACGCGCTGACAATGAAGAACATCGAGATCTTCGCGAAGCAGGTGATGCCGGCGCTGCGCGGCGCGACGCCGCCCGCCGAGATGGCGCGGGTGGCGGCCGAGTAGCGCCCGCCCGCGGCTTTCGGGAGGAGGACGACGAGGAGCCAGTCGGTGACCGAGCCGCTGATCCTCGACCTCGTCGCCTGGGTGGCGCAGCGGCCGCGGCCCTATGCGGAGGTGATCGACGCCTGGCGCACCTCCTGCCCGCGCCTGACGGTGTGGGAGGATGCGGTGGACCGTGGGCTGGTGGCCTGTGTCCGCCGCGAGGGCGCCCTGCTGGTGGAGGCGACGGAACAAGGCCGCCAGGCGATGCAGCGCCGCCCCGGATAGGTCATGGAGGTCCAGGGTGCCCGGCACCCTGGCGGGTGGGTCCAGGGAGGGCGGCGCCCTCCCTGGTGGAGCGCGAGGCAACGCCTCGCATCACCCCCTATCCCCTCCCCTCGCCTCCCTTCTTGCGATCCACCACGTCGCCGCGAAGATCACCGCGCCCCCCAGCAGCGTCGTCGCCCCCGGCACTTCGCCCCAGATCAGCAGCCCGATCAGCACCGCCCAGACCAGTTCCAGGAACTTGATCGGCTGCGTCACCGAGAGGTCCGCCAGCGCGAAGGCCCGCGTCAGGCAGTAGTGCCCGGCCGTGCCCAGCAGGCCGGAGAAGGCGAACCAGGCCCATTGCTCGGCGCTCGGCCATTGCCAGTGCCACAGCGCCAGCGGCAGGGAGAAGGCCGCGACCATCAGCGACTGCCACAGCACGATCACCTGCGGCGCATCGCGTCGCGTCAGCGCCTTGGTGATCAGCGAGCTCGCCGCGAAGACCGGGGAGGCCAGCAGCAGCACCAGCGCCCAGGGTGTCCCGCTGGACGCGCCGCCCGCCAGCAGCGCCGGCGCCACCACGATCAGCACGCCCGCGAAGCCCGCCAGCGCCGCCGCCCAGCGCGCCGCGACCATGCGCTCGCCCAGGAAGATCGCCGCGCCCAGCATGAGGAAGAGCGGCGAGGTGAAGCCGAGCGCGGTGATCTCCGCCAGCGGCACGTGCGGCACGGCCAGGAACCACAGCACCAGCCCGATCGTGTGCACCAGGCCGCGCCAGACCTGCCCGCGCATTTCCTTCGGCCGGTAGGCGGCCAGGCCGGCGCGCAGAATGAAGGGCAGCATGACCACGGCGCCGAAGGCGTTGCGCAGGAATTGCGCGACCATCGGGTCGAGCTGCTGGGCCAGCATGCGCAGCACCGCGTTCAGCA
>CAYNYQ010000025.1:0-26449 GCA_964401305.1 uncultured Acetobacteraceae bacterium
GCCCTGGCGGCCTGACTCACACCAAACAGCCTCCGGCAAACTCGGCGCGGTTCACTCCGGATGGTCGGCCGTGATCTGCGCGAGGGCAGCGGCGAAGCCCTTTTTTTGAATGCCTCCTGTGCGGTGCGGTCGGTCTCGGCGTGCCGTGGTCGGGGCGTCTGCCAGGACAGGTCGAGCCGATGCAGCAGCGTGCCCAACCCGCTCTCGTCGTAGCCGACCCCGAAGCGCTCATGCACGATCCGGCAGAGATCGATCAGCCGCCAGGTCGAGACCCCATCAACCTCAGGATCCGGGCCCGTCAGCACGATCGCCTTCAAGGTCGCCTGCTGGCCCTCCGTCAGCCGGCACGGCCGGCCGTCGCCCCAGTGGTCCGACAGCCCGGCGGGCCCGCCGCGGTTGTAGCGGATCACCCAGTCCCGCAGCGTCTGCCGGTCCATCCCAGCAATCCGCGCCGCAGCCTCCCGGCTCATCCCCTCCAGTGCCGCTGCGATCGCCAGCAGTCGCCGCGCCACCCGCGGGTCGTCCTCGGTCCTGGCCAGCCGCCGAAGCTCAGCAGGTGGCGCATCCTCCTGGATGATCAGCGCCGGCATGGTCCACTCCAAGAAGCCATGCCCGCTGATGAATCACGACCGCCCGCGTCGCCTCGAGCCAAGGAGTCAGCCTTTCGGCCGCTGGGTATTCGGCATGGGCGTCTTCAGCCAGATCTTCGCCGCCCTGGCCGGCGAGGCGGGCGAGCCCGTCCGCCTGATCATCGACAGCACGCACTTGAAGGCGCACCGCACCGCTGCCAGCCTGCCTAAAAGGGGGCGCCTGGTCGGTGCATCGGCAGAACCAACGGCGGGCTGAACTCCAAGCTCCACGCCGTCTGCGATGGCCAGGGCCGCCCCGTCGTCCTGATGCTCTCCGAGGGGCAGATGAACGACCAGAAGGGCGCCAACATCATGGCCCCGATGCTACCGCCAGCACGCGAGCTGATCGCCGACCGCAGCTACGACAGCAACCCATTCCGCCACGCCCTCGCCGAGCGCGGCATCGCTGCCTGCATTCCGTCCAAGAAGAACCGCAAGCAGCCGATCCCGCACGACAAGGCGCTCTACCGACAGCGCCATCGCGTCGAGATCATGTTTGGACGCCTCAAGGACTGGCGCCGTATCGAAACCCGCTACGACCGATGCCCAACCATCTTCTTCGGCGCCCTCACCCTTGCCGCCATCGTCATCTTTTGGCTCAAACAATGAGTCCTGAGCCTAGAAAACAAGACTTAGACCTCCAATAGATGCAGACAAAGTCAAACGTGGAAGCTCTCCCCGCAGCCGCAGCGGCCCTTCTCGTTCGGGTTCGTAAATGTGAACCCTGCCGAGAGCTGCTTCTGTTCGAAGTCCATGACCGTGCCGATGAGGAAGAGGCTAGCCTTGCGGTCGATCAGCACAATCACGCCCCGGTCCGCCACCTTCTCGTCCCCCGGCCCCGGAGCATCGGTCCAGGTCAAGTCATACGCCAAGCCCGAGCAGCCCTTGGTCTTCACACCGATCCTTAGCAGGCGCCCTTGCTCTCCTCCGGCGTACAGGGCGCGGAGCCGCTCGGCCGCGGCCTCAGTCAACTGCATGAGGGGCGGAAGCTCTCGCCGGGGACGGCGCGGAGCGTTAGCGGGCGGTGGGGTCATGGTGGCGCTCATGCTCGCGGCACTTCGTCTTCAGTACATGTTAAGGGCGAGGCGGGCGTCCTCGCTCATCCGGCTCGGATCCCAGGGCGGATCCCAGACGACTTCAACCTGAACCTCGGTCACGCCCGGAACCAGACGGATCGCCTCCTCCACCTGGCTCGGAAGCTCCTGCGCCGATGGGCAGGCTGGGGTCGTCAGCGTCATCTCGACCTTGATATGGCCGTCATCGGCGATCTCCACCGCATAGATCAGACCTAACTCATAGATGTCGACTGGGATCTCCGGGTCGAAGACCGTCTTCAGCACGTTGACAATGGCACCCTCGCTGACGTCGCCAGCGGCGGGCGGCTGCGGCACCGGCGGAAGCACCTCGCCATCGGGTGTCCAGGCGTTATGCGCGGCGGCGGCAGGCGCCGCGACGGTCTCCTTACTCACTACTCGCCTCCTTCGCACCGTCCAGCGCGGCGTTCAGGGTGTGCCAGGCCAGCGTCGCGCACTTTACCCGGCTGGGAAACTCATGCACGCCTGAGAGTGGCGTCAGCCGCTCCATCTCATCTGCCAGATGGGCGCCGCAATCAGGGCAGGTGCCGGTCATCGCCAGCTCCCGGAAACCGGCCCCGAGCGCGCGCGCCTGGTCCTGCGATTTGCCCTTCACGGTCTCAGTCATCAGCGATGCGCTCGCAATGGAGATGGCACAGCCACGACCCTGAAAAGCGACATCAGCAACAGCGCCATCCGACGCGAGCCTGAGCTGCACCTCTATTCGGTCGCCGCACATCGGGTTGTCGCCGCGAGCGGCGCGGTCGGCGCCCTCAAGCCGGCGAAAGTTCCGGGGCTTCCGGCCATGATCAAGGATGACTTCCTGGTAGAGGTCCCGAAGGTCGTCAAACATTATTGGACGCCCTCCTGCGACGCAAAGACGCATCCGTGAAGTCGGCTCGCGCTGCACGGCGCGACGGCCTTTCGGACGCGCGTTTCCGCCTGCCACTTAATTCGGCGCGGCGTCATGTGAAGAACTCCCTCGCCTTGACCAGCGCATCCGCCAAGTAGTCGACCTCGTCCGCTGTCGTGTAGAGGCCAAAGCTGGCGCGGCACGTGCCGCCCTCGAGGCCGAAACGCGCGTGCAGCGGCTCGGCGCAGTGGCGCCCCGCGCGCACCGCGATTCCCGCGCGGTCGAGCAGCGTAGAGAGGTCGTGAGGATGTGCCGCGTCGAGCGAAAACGCGAAGACGCCACCGCGGTCCTGTGCGCGGCCGAGCAGCGTCAGCCCTTCGATATCGGTCAGGCGCCGCATCGCGTGGTCTACGAGGGCGCGCTCATGTGCCTCGATCGCCGGCAGGCCAATGGCGCAGACGTAGTCCACTGCGGCATGCAAACCAACGGCCTCGACGATCGGCGGTGTGCCTGCCTCGAACTTTGCCGGCGGCGGAGCCCACTCGCTGCGCTCCAGGGTCACCATGGAGATCATGTCGCCGCCGCCGAGGAAGGGCGGCATTCGCTCCAGATGCTCGAGCCGCGCCCAGAGCACGCCAATGCCGGTCGGCCCGTAAAGTTTATGACCAGTGAAGCAATAGAAATCCGCGCCCAGGTTCCCAACATCAACGCGTCGGTGCACCGCCGCCTGGCTGCCATCGAACAACACCTTGGCCCCATGAGCATGCGCAGTGGCCACGATGCGCTCAGCCGGGGTCACTGTGCCGAGCACGTTCGACATGTGGGTCACCGCAACCAGGCCGACCCTTCCATCGGCAAGTTTCGCTGCAAGGTCGTCCATGTCGAGTTCGCCCGTCTCGGTCACCCGACAGACCCGCAAACCGATACCGCGTCCATCGTCGCGCAGCATCTGCCAGGGCACGATGTTGGCGTGGTGTTCCATCTCGCTAATGAGCACCGCCTGGCCAGGCTGCAGCACGCCACGCCCCCAGCCGTGCGCGACCAGGTTGATCGCCTCAGTGCTGTTCTTCGAGAAGACGATCTCGCGCGGATCGGCGGCGCCGAGAAAGCGCGCCACGGCGCCGCGCGCCGCCTCATAGGCTTCGGTCGCGGCCTCCGAGAGAAAATAGGCGCCGCGATGGACGTTGGCGTAGCGCTCCTCCATGCAGCGCGCCATCGCCTCGATGACCTGCCGTGGCTTCTGCGCGCTCGCGCCGCTGTCAAGAAAGACAAGTCGCTTGCCACGGACTGGCTTGCCTAGGATGGGAAAATCCTGACGTATGCGCTGGACGTCGAGCGCGCTCACGCGGCGGCCTCCCGCTCCCACCAGCCGGAGACCGCCGCGCCAAGTGCCGTGCGCGCCGTCTCGTCGGTGACCCCCTCCACGGCCTCCTGCAGGAAGGCCTGGATCAGCAGCGACCGCGCCTGCGCCTCCGGAACGCCGCGCGAACGCATGTAAAAAAGCTGGCCATGGTCGAGTTCACCCACCGTGGCACCATGACTGCACTTGACGTCGTCGGCGTAGATCTCGAGCTGCGGCTTGCTGTCCATCTCCGCATCGGGCGACAATAGCAACGCCTGGTTCATCTGGTAGCCGTCAGTCCTCTGAGCCACCTGACGGACCAGGATCTTGCCCTGGAAGACGCCGCGCGACTTGCCAGCCAGGACGGTCTTGTAAGTCTGGCGGCTGGCGCAACCTGGTGCCGCGTGATCGAGAAAGGTAGAAGTATCGGAATGCTGCCCACCGGCCAGTAGCTGCGCCCCGTTCATGTGCGCTGCCGCGCCCTGCCCTTCGAGCGCAACGTGGATCTCGTTGCGCGTCAGCCGAGCCCCGGCGACGAGGGTGAAGTTGTCGTAGGTACCACCAGCAGCGACCCTTGCGTGCACAGTCGACAGGTGGAAGCTCTGCCGCCCCTCCTCGTTCAGCCGCGCATGCACCAGTGTCGCACCTTCCGCGACCTCGATTTCGTAGACCGGGTTGTGCAGCGTCACGCCGCGATGCTCGGGGCCGGCCATGGTCTCGACCAAGGTCAGGCTAGCACCTTTCTCAAGGCGTATCAGGTGGCGTGGATGGAAGGCCTCGGGTCGTGCGCCGCCGCTGGCCAGCGACAGCATATCCAGCGTACCGCCGGCCACGCCCGCAGGCACCGTGAGCAAAAGACCGTCCTCGAAAAGCATGGCGTTCAACGCGACCATGGGCAACTCG
Source organism: uncultured Acetobacteraceae bacterium (assembly GCA_964401305.1). Classification (GTDB taxonomy): domain Bacteria; phylum Pseudomonadota; class Alphaproteobacteria; order Acetobacterales; family Acetobacteraceae; genus JAIEOP01. Next base: position 4,801 of record CAYNYQ010000025.1, read on the forward strand.
ATGGCAGGCGCGACGGCGCCGATGCGGCCGTCGAGCTGCGGCAGGGACCGGGCGAGGGAGCCAACCTCGAACGGTAGGTCATCGAGCACCGAGAGGTCGGGGCGGAAGCGCCCGTCGACGAAGACGGCGCGCGCGCCTGCGCCGTGGGCAGGCGGCAGGACGGGGGCATCGCTGACAGAGGAAAGGGACTCCCCGAAGCCGGCCTCCGCAAGGGCGCGCAGATCGGTGTACCTCCACGCCTCCACGCGTCGCGTCGGCAGTCCATGGGTCCGGAACGAGGCCGCGGCCTCCTCGCGCACCCGCTCGAGCCAGCCCAGGCGATGACCCGGCAGGCGCGCACGCAGACCCGCAAAGCGGTGCAGGAAGCCCTCGGCGCCGGTATGGGCAACCGCGCTCATGCGGCCTCCGACTGAACGCTGGAATAACCCTCGCGCTCTAAAGCGTGAGCCAATTCCGGGCCGCCGGACTTCACCACCCGGCCGCCGACCAGAACGTGCACGCGGTCCGGCACGATGTAGTTTAGCAGCCGCTGGTAGTGAGTGATCACCAGGGAGGAGAAGCCGGGACCACGCTGCGCATTCACGCCGTCGGCTACAATCTTGAGCGCGTCGATATCGAGTCCACTGTCGGTCTCATCCAGAATCGCGAGCCTTGGCTCAAGCAACGCCATCTGCAGGACCTCATTGCGCTTCTTCTCGCCGCCAGAGAAGCCGACATTGACGCCACGCTTCAGCATCTCGTCGCTCATGCCGAGCGCCTTCATGCGCTCGCGCGCGACCTTGAGGAACTGCATCGCATCGAGCTCTGGCTCGCCGCGGTGCTTGCGAATCGCGTTCAGCGCCGTGCGCAGAAAGAGCGCGTTGCCCACGCCCGGAAGTTCCACCGGATATTGGAAGGCCAGGAAAAGACCTGCAGCGGCGCGCTCCTCCGGCTCCATCGCCAGGATGTCGTGGCCATCGAACGTGGCGCTGCCGCCCGTGACCTCATAGCCATCGCGGCCCGCGAGCACGTAGGAAAGGGTAGACTTGCCAGACCCGTTCGGGCCCATCACAGCGTGGATTTCGCCGGCCGGAATCTCAAGGCTGATGCCCTTCAGGATGGGCTTGCCATCGACCTCGGCAGTCAGGTTCTCGATTACCAGTGGCATCAACCAACGCTCCCTTCGAGCGAAATTTGCAGCAGCTTCTGCGCCTCGACTGCGAACTCCATAGGCAGCTCCTTGAGCACCTCGCGGCAGAAGCCGTTGACGATGAGGCCCACCGCGTCCTCCTGCGAAAGGCCGCGCTGACGGCAATAGAACAGCTGGTCCTCGGCAATACGGCTGGTGGTCGCCTCGTGCTCAACCTTTGCGGTGAGACACCGGTTCTCAATGTAGGGCACGGTATGCGCGCCGCAGCGATCACCAATCAGCAGGCTGTCACACTGCGTGAAGTTTCGCGCGCCGCTGGCCGTCGACGCCACACGCACCAGGCCTCGATAGGTATTTTGCCCGAAGCCCGCCGATATGCCCTTCGAAACGATCGTGCTGCTGGTACGCTTGCCGACATGGATCATCTTCGTGCCCGTGTCGGCCTGCTGGCGGTTGTTGGTGATCGCCACGCTGTAAAACTCGCCGACGCTGTCGTCGCCAAGCAGCACGCAGGACGGATACTTCCAGGTGATGGCGCTGCCGGTCTCCACTTGCGTCCAGCTAACCTTGGACCGCTTGCCCCTGCACTGCGCGCGCTTGGTGACGAAGTTGTAGATGCCGCCGCGTCCCTCGGCGTCCCCCGGGTACCAGTTCTGCACGGTGCTGTACTTGATGGTGGCGTCGTCAAGCGCGATCAGCTCCACCACCGCCGCATGCAACTGGTTCTCGTCGCGCATCGGTGCGGTGCAGCCCTCGAGATAGGAAACGGTGCTGCCTTCCTCGGCGATGATCAGGGTGCGCTCGAACTGGCCCGTGCTCTTCGCATTGATACGGAAGTAGGTGCTGAGCTCCATCGGGCAGCGCACGCCCTTCGGGATGAACACGAAGGAGCCGTCAGTGAACACGGCGCTGTTCAACGCGGCATAGAAATTGTCGCCCTGCGGCACCACCGTGCCGAGGTACTGCCGCACCAGTTCCGGATACTCCTGAACCGCCTCGCTGATGGCACAGAAGATGATCCCCTCCTTCGCCAGCCGCTCCTTGTAGGAGGTGGCCACCGAGACACTGTCGAAAACGGCGTCAATCGCAATCGGCATGCGGCCGCTATCGGCCGGCGCCTCGCCCGCGCCCTCGACCCCGGCCAGGATCGCCTGCTCCTTCAGGGGGATGCCGAGCTTCTCGTACGTACGCAGCAGCTCGGGATCGACCTCCTCGAGTGACTTTGGCTTCGCCTTCTGCACCGGCGCGGCATAGTAGTAGGCATCCTGGTAGTCGATCGGAGGGTACTTCACCGCTGCCCAAGTCGGCTCCTCCATCCGTTGCCAGAGTGAGAACGCCTTGAGCCGCCAGTCCAGCAGCCAGTCAGGCTCGTTTTTCTTCTTCGAGATGAAACGAACAATGTCCTCGTTCAGCCCTTTGGGGGCGAACTCCATCTCGATGTCCGTCTCAAAACCCCACTTGTACCCTGACTCGGTGACGGACTGGACGGTCTCGAGCGTCTCGGTGACGGCGGGCATGCGATTCCTACTCGGCGACGAGAGTGGTCAGGGCGGGCATGGTGCCCGGCTCGCCGGCGCCACGCGCCGTGAACGGCGGCAGGTCCCAGGCGAAGCGCGGGCGGGCCAAGGCGGCGACCGGAATATCGGAGAGCGCGCGGCGGATGGCATCGTTGACGGGGTCCCAGCGGCCGCGAACAGGGCAGATGCCCTCGGCATCGCAACCGCCTTGTCCGCCATCGACGCAAGCGGTGAGCGCGATCGGTCCGTCGAAGGCGACAATAACCTCGGCAAGCGGCACATCCGCAAGCGCCCGAGCCAGCCGGTAGCCGCCACGCGCGCCTCGCACCCCCTCCACCAAGCCCGCGCCACCCAGTATCTTCAGCACTTTGGCAACGGTCGGCTCGGCAATACCGGTCGTGGCCGCGAGGCCTGGCGCCGTCTGGACTTGGCCGACACCTGGCATGGCGCCGTCCTGCTCCAGCCGCGCAAGCACCACCACGGCGTAGTCGGTCAACTTCGAGAGCCTGAGCACTGCATCTCCGCCTTCAACGGCACACAGGCCTGCCCCGCGCGCAGAGGAGAAATAGGACTCTGGAGGTGCGCTTTCCAGCCCCCTCCCCTCATTTTCGTGAGTCCGCCGAGGTCCGTGCCGAACAGCGGCACGAGGGGTATCTTTCCCGACCCGCACCATGCCTCTAGCCTGCGCCCGAAGGCGTGGAGACCAATCGCGATGCCCACCATCCGCACCGATGATGGCGTGGACCTCTACTACGAGGAGGCGGGCAGTGGCACGCCGATGCTCTTCGTGCACGAGTTCGCCGGCGACCACCGCAGTTGGGAGCCGCAGATGCGCTTCTTCGCCCGGCGGTACCGGTGCGTAGCGTTCAATGCAAGGGGCTACCCGCCCTCCGGCGTGCCACAGGACCCGGGCGCCTATTCGCAGGACCGCGCCACTGCCGACATGGCCGCCGTCATCAACGCGCTCGGTCTTGCGCCGGCGCATGTGGTGGGTCTCTCGATGGGCGCCTTTGCCACCCTGCAACTGGGCCTTCGCCATCCACACCTGGCGCGCAGCCTGACCGCAGCAGGAGTGGGCTACGGCGCCGCCCCGGGCGTTCGCGCACAGTTCCGTACCGAGGTCGATGCCACCGCCGACCGCATCGCGGCGGAGGGTATGGCGCGGATGGCCGGCGTCTATGGCAGCGGACCGACCCGGCTGGTTTTCGAGGAGAAGGACCGGCGCGGCTATGCCGAGTTCCTTGCCCAGCTTGCCGAGCACGACACCGATGGCGCCGCATTGACCATGCGCGGCGTGCAGCGCGAGCGACCGAGCCTCTTCGATCTGGAGGCAGATTTCCGCCGCCTTGCCCTGCCCACCCTCGTGATCTGCGGCGATGAGGACGACCCGACGCTGCAGCCCGGCCTCTTCCTCAAGCGGACCATCCCGACCAGCGCACTATTGGTGCTGCCGCGCTGCGGCCACACCATGAACCTCGAGGACCCGGACGCCTTCAATCGGGGCCTGCTCGACTTCGTCACCTGGGTCGATGCGGGGCGCTGGTGGGCACGCAACCCGACGACCCTCTCCGGCGCCATCATCGCGACGAAGGTGCGGTAGCGCCACCGCGTCATTCCACCTCGCCGGCAAAGCCCGCGGCGATCTCGCGCCGAAGCGCCTCGGCGTCGGTGATGTGGATGGCGCCGCGGGTCGACTCGATCAGACCGCGCCGGGACAGCGCGGCCATCTCCCGGCTCACCGCCTCGCGCCGGACGCCAATGCGCGCGGCAAGATCAGACTGCGTGGGCGGCGGGTTGATTCTGCGTGCAGCGGCCCCCCCAGCGGGCCAGGGCCGGGAGAGCCGCAGAAGTTCGGCATGCAGCCGCAGGCGCGAGGGCAGCGCGGCATGCTCGAGCAGCCGCTCGTTCTGGCTGCGGATACGCGCGGTCAATAGGCGCAGCAGGCGGTGGCATGCCTCGGGCGCAGCGAAAACCAGCTCGAGAAAGGCGCGCGCCGGCACCGCTGCGAGCCGCGCACGGGTGAGCGCCACGATGCGCGCAGAGCGCGGCGCATCGTCGATCGCCGCCATCTCGCCGAAGAGGGCGCCTTCGGCGAAGTCGCCGAGAATCGTCTCCTTGCCCCCAGGGGTGCGCAGCGTCACCCGCACCGTGCCGTGCAGGACGAAGTAGACGTCGGTGCTCTCCTCCTCGCCGTCGAGGATCATGCCGCCCTCCTGCGCCTCGGCAAGGCGTGCATGCGCCGCAAAGCGATCAAGCGACCCCGGCGCCACGTCCCTCAGCAGCGGCGTGACGGCCAGTGCAAGCGCGACCGAGGTCCGTGGTATAGGCGTTGACGTCATCTTGGTTCCACAAAATGCCAGCTTAGGCGAAGTCGTCCGTCGCGGCATCGGGTGCAAGGGACCGCTGCCGGAGGCAGCATGTTTCGTGGACATCACATCCATACCATGCGCCGGCGGTTGGACCTGCCCCCCCCGCCAAGCCCGACCCCTCGCCTGGAGCGCCGGCAGCCGGGCTTTCGATCCAAGCAGATCCATTCCAACGCCTGGACATCGTGACGCGCGCTACACAGTTGCATCGGGCACCCCAACCCAGGGCAGAGCGCCCCGGTCAGCCTTGCGGCGCGGTGCGGGTACTCGCAACTACCCTGACTTCAGGAGCGGTCGGCACCAAGACCACCTCCACCGTGCCGTTCACGCTGCGCGCGACCGGCACCTGGCCGGCGAGGACGCGCTGGCCGATGCCCTCGTCCTGGCGCAGCACGGCGATGCTGTCGCCGTCATGCCCGAGCGCGACGCGGCCGCCGCCGACGATGTTGCCCGGCGTCCCGGCGCCGTCCTCGACCACCGCCTCGTCGCCGCTGCCGAGAAGGCGCGGATAGCCCTGGGCAGCGGCCAGGTTGTGAACCGCGACATTGGCCAGCAGCACGGCGGCCCCGATGCCGATCTTCGTGATGGTGCGCATGGTCTCTGTCTCCCGTGGCGGCGGCACCCGACGCGCCGCCGATGCGAGAGACCTAGCCCACCCGCGCCGGCGCCGATGCGCGATCGCGCACAGGCCACAACGCCCCGACGCGCTTCCACCGCCGCCGCGCGATCGGCTAGGCTCGCGCCAAGGCAAGCGAGGAACGCCCATGAACGCCATCGCCAACCCGCGGCGCGACGCGCTGCTGGCGGCCGCCGCCGGCCCGCTCGAGGGCTTCGACGTCTCCAACCCGGCGCTCTACGAGCAGGAGGCCTGGGGGCCCTACTTCGCCCGGCTGCGGCGCGAGGATCCCGTGCACTTCACGCCCGAGAGCCGCTTCGGCCCCTACTGGTCGGTCAGCCGCTACCGCGACATCATGGCGGTGGAGGTGGACCACGCCACCTACTCGAATGCGCGCGGCGGCATCCAGATCATCGACCAGCCCGAGGGGATGCAGCGCCCCTCCTTCATCCGCATGGACCCGCCGAAACACGATGAGCAGCGCAAGGTGGTGCAGCCCATCGTCGCGCCCGGCAACCTGGCGAACATGGAAGGGCTGATCCGCGAGCGCACCCGCCGCGTGCTGGACGGCCTGCCGCGCAACCAGGAATTCGACTGGGTCGAGCATGTCTCGATCGAGCTGACCACGCTGATGCTGGCGACCCTCTTCGACTTCCCCGTCGAGGAAAGGCAGAAGCTCACCTGGTGGTCGGACGTCGCGATCTGCGACGTGACCGCCGAGGACAGCCCGGTCCGCACCGAGGAGGCGCGCTTCGAGGTGCTGAAGGAGATGGCGGGCGCCATGGGCACCCTCTTCGCCGAGCGCCAGCGCATGCCGCCGCGCTTCGACCTGCTCTCCATGCTCGCCCATGGCGAGGCGACGCGGGAGATGCCGCTGCGCGAGTTCATGGGCAACATCGCCCTGCTGATCGTCGGCGGCAACGATACCACCCGCAACTCCATGTCCGGCGGGCTCTGGGCGCTGGCGCAGAACCCCGGCGAATGGGCGAAGCTGCGCGCCGACCCCGCGCTGATCCCCGCCATGGTCAGCGAGACCATCCGCTGGGTCACGCCGGTGATCCACATGCGCCGCACCGCGCTGCGCGACACCGAGCTCTGCGGCCGGCGTATCCGCGAGGGGGACAAGGTGGTGCTCTGGTACGTCTCGGCGAACCGCGACGAGACGGCGATCGAGCAGCCCGACCGCTTCCTGATCGATCGGCCGAAGGTGCGCCAGCACATGTCCTTCGGCTTCGGCGTGCACCGCTGCGTCGGCAACCGCCTGGCCGAGCTGCAGCTGCGGATCCTCTGGGAGGAGATCCTGCCGCGCTTCCCCGTCATCGAGGTGCTGGCGCCGCCGAAGCGGCTCTACTCCAACTTCATCCACGGCATCCGCCAGCTGCCGGTGCGCATCCCGGCTTGAGCGTCCGCGTCGGCTCGACAGCGGCGCCTGCCCCGATGCGATGTCGTGGGAGTAGCCCGTCAGCGTGCGGGCGCTGGCGCTCGGGCGTAGAGGTCGGCCCGCGTCGGCGGCAGGCCACTGGCGCCGCGCGCACGCCGCGTCGCAACCGTCTGGAAGATGCCGATGGTGCCCCGTTGGAAGCCGAGCGAGACGCCCGCCAGGTAGAGCAGCCAGAGCCGGGTCTTGGCCGCGCCCACTTCGCGCTCGGCGGCCGCCCGATTGGCGTACAGCCGCTCGGCCCAAAGCCGCGTGGTGCGGGCATAGTGCTCGCGCCAGCCCTCGACGTCGTGCACCTCGAAGCCGTTCCGCTCGAGTCCGTCGAGCGTTCCGCCAATGTGATCAAGCTCGCTGCCGGGAAAGACGTAGTTCACGACCGCCGCGTACTCCGGGCGCTTGCGGCGGAAGGTGCGCTCCGTCCGCTTCATCGGCCGGGTGATGGCGTGGTGCAGGTAGATGCCGCGCGGCGCGAGCAGGGCTCGGATCTTGCCGAAGTAGGCATCCCGGTTGGCCAGCCCGACATGCTCGAACATGCCGATAGAGGCGATCTTGTCGAACACGATCCCCTCGAGCGTCCGGAAATCGCGGAGCTCGATCGTGACCCGCCCCTCAAGCCCAAGGCGCCGCACCTTCTCCACCGAAGCGTCGTGCTGCGCCTGGCTCAGCGTCACGCCGTGCGCGGTGACCCCATGGTGCCGGGCGGCATGGCAGACGAGCCCGCCCCAGCCGCAGCCGATGTCGAGCAAGCGCTCGCCGGGCTTGAGGCGTAGCTTGCGGCAGATCATCTCGAGCTTAGACTGCTGCGCCGCCTCGATGCCGGCGTCCCAATCGGTGAAGTAGGCGCAGGAGTAGACCATCTCCGGGTCGAGGAAGAGCGAATAGAAGGCGTTGGAGAGGTCGTAGTGGAACTGCACCAACGCCTTGTCATCCCGTCCGGCCTCGGGCCGGGCAGCCTGCTGGCCGGCATAGGCGTGCGCCGTTGCGCCACGGCCTGGGCCAAACGCGTAGGGCAGCAGCGCCCGTGCCAGGAGCGCCTTGTCGAGCTTCCGCCATAGCTCGCGCGTGCCCTGCCCGGTCTCGCGCCGCGCCGCGAGGTCCAGCAGCGTGCCGCCCTCGATGTCGAGAAGCCCCTCGGCAACGAGTTCGACCACAGTTGTCAGGCGTGGACGGCGGATCAGGCGGGTCAGCGCCTCCGGCGCGCCAAGCGCGATAGCCACGTCGCCGGACCAGTGCGGACCAAGCGGCACCGCCCGCCCGTCCCAGAACCGGATCGCAAGGTCCATGCCGAGATGCGGTGCCAGGCTCTCGGCGAGGCGTTGCAGGGCGGCGAGACGGGAATCGGGGCGGGATGGGGAATCGTTGGCCATGCGGGGCGCTTCCTAGCGGTGACCGGGCCCGGGCGATACCCGCCCGACCGCATGCCACGCCCTGGCGCCGGGCAGCTACCCTGACTTCACGCGCCCAGCCGTGGGGGCTACCAATGCCGTCCCACCCCTGACGGAGAGGAAACGCCAATGGGCATGCTGGACGGTAAGGTCGCGGTCGTCACCGGCTCGGGCGGCGGCATCGGGCGCGAGATCGCGGTGCACATGGCCGCAGCGGGCGCCAAGGTGGTCATCAACGACGTCGGAGCGTCGCTCTCCGGCGAGGGCGGCTCGGCGACGCCGGCGCAGCAGACCAAGGGCATCATCGAGCAGCAGGGCGGCCAGGCGGCGATCAGCACCGACAGTGTCGCCAGCTGGGAGAGCGCCGAGAAGATCATCCAGTGCGCGATGGACAGTTTCGGCCGCGTCGACATCGTCGTGAACAACGCCGGGATCCTGCGCGACCAGATCTTCCACCGCATGACGAAGGAGGAGTGGGACGCGGTCATCGCCGTTCACCTCTCCGGCTCCTTTTATGTCTCGCGCCACGCGGCGACGCATTTCCGCAAGCAGGAGAGCGGCGCCTTCGTGCACATCACCTCGACCTCCGGCCTCATCGGCAATTTCGGTCAAGCAAACTACTCGGCGGCCAAACTCGGCATCTGCGCGCTCTCGAAGTCGATCGCGCTCGACATGAAGCGCTACAACGTACGCTCCAACTGCCTCGCCCCGTTCGCCTGGAGCCGCATGACCAGCTCCATCCCGGCCGAGACGCCGGAGCAGAAGGCGCGCGTGGAGAAGATCATGCGCATGGGGCCGGAGAAGAACGCGCCGCTCGCGGTCTTCCTAGCCTCCGACGCCGCGAAGGAGGTCTCGGGCCAGATCTTTGGCCCGCGGATGAACGAGCTCTTCCTGTTCAACCAGTCGCGCCCCATCCGCTCCATCCACACTGCGGAAGGCTGGACCCCCGAGCTGATCGCCGAGATCGCCCTGCCGGCACTGAAGTCGAGCTTCACCCCGCTCGACCGCTCCGGCGAGGTGCTGAGCTGGGATCCCGTCTGAGGGCCTGAGGCGATCGAGCGGGGCCGGTCCCGTCCGCGCGACGGGACCGGCCCTCTCGACTCCGCGCCTTCTCCAATCCGCAAGGTGCCACGCCGATGGATGCCAGGCCCACCGCAGCGCGGCGCGCCGTCCTCCATGCCGCGTTGTTCGAGCCCCGGCGCATCGCCCTCGTCGGTGCCTCGGCCGATCCGAACCGGCTGACCGCCCGGGCGCAGCTCTACCTCCGCAAGCACGGCTTCGCCGGCGAGATCCTGCCCGTGCATCCGCGCGAGGCGAAGGTCCTGGGCGAGACGGCCTATCCCAGCATCACCGACCTCCCTGGCCCGGTCGACCTCGCCTATATCCTGCTGAACACGCCGCAGGTCGAAGGCGTGGTGAATGCCGTCGCGGCCAAGGGCATTCCTGCCGCCTGCGTGCTGGCGGATGGCTTCGCAGAGGCTGGGCCGGAGGGCCGCGCCCTGCAGGAGCGGCTGCTGGCGACCGCGCGCGCGGCCGACCTCCGCATCCTCGGCCCCAACTCCATGGGTGTGATCAACCTTAACGCCCGCATCGCCTGCTCGGTCAACGCGGCGCTGGAGGCGGAGAGCCTGCCGGCGGGGCGCATCGCACTGGTATCCCAGTCAGGCTCGATGATGGGCGCCATCATGTCACGCGGCGCGGCGCGGGGCATGGGCTTCTCCCACATCATCGGCACGGGGAACGAGGCCGACCTCTCCGCCGGAGAGGTGGCCGGGCGACTGGTTGACGACCCGCAGGTGGACGCAATCCTGCTGTTCCTCGAGGCGATTCGTGCGCCTGCGCACTTTGCCGACCTCGCCCGCCGCGCGCATGCCGCTGGCAAGCCGGTGATCGCGTACAAGCTCGGGCGCTCGCCCTATGGCGCGGAACTCGCGGCCAGCCATACCGGCGCCCTGGCAGGATCGGATGCGGCAGCCGAAGCCTTCTTCCGCGCCCATGGCATCGCCCGCGTCACCACGCTCGAGGGGCTGCTGGAACTGCCGGCACTGCTCGTCGGGCGCCGGCCCATGCCGCGGGCGAACCGCGCCGTCGGCGTCATGACGACCACGGGAGGCGGCGGGGCGATGGCGGTGGATTGCCTCGGCGCTGCCGGGATCGAGGCGCAGACGCCCGACGACGCCGCCGCCGCCGCGCTGGATGCCGCCGGCTTCGCGCATCACGGCCGGCTGCTTGACGTGACGCTTGCGGGAACGAAGCCAGATCGCGTCGCGGCGGCGCTGGGCGCCCTGCAGCAGGCCGCGGACACGGACCTCGCGCTCTCGGTCATCGGCTCCTCGGCACAGTTTCGGCCGCAGGACAGCGTCGCCGGCATCCTCCGAGCGCGCGATGCCGGCCATGCGAAGCCCATCGCGGCCTTCCTGGTGCCGCAGGCCGAGCAGTCCCTGCGCCTGCTGACCGAGGCCGGCATCCCCTCCTTCCGGACTCCGGAATCCTGCGCGGATGCCATTCGCGCCTGGTGCGACTGGACAGCGCCGCGCGACGCGCCCGAGGTGCAGCCCATTGCCCATGTGCTGCCGGCTCGCCCCGACGAGGCCGATGCGCGCCGCCTCTTCGCCGCGCTCGGCCTGCCCAGCGCCTTCGCCGTGCTGCGCAACCCGCATGATAAGCCGCCGGCGGAGATCGCCTTCCCACTGGCACTGAAGATCCTCTCGCCCGACCTCGCCCACAAGACCGAGGTCGGCGGCGTGACGCTCGGCATCGTCGATGCCGACGCCCTTCGCGAGCAAGCGGCGGCGATGCAGGGCCGCGTGCGGCGCCTGGCGCCCGGCGCGCGCCTCTCGGGCTTCCTGGTGCAACCCATGGCGAAGGGTCTCGGCGAGGCAATCCTCGGCTTCCGCCATGACCCGGAGGTCGGTCCGGTCGTGCTGCTGGGAACAGGCGGCATCGCGGCCGAGGTCTTCCGCGACGTGACCCTCCGCCTCGCTCCGGTTACGACGGAGGAGGCGATGGCGATGATCACCGAGGTCCGCGGGCTGAAGCCTTTGAGCGGCTGGCGCGGAATGCCGCGCGGCGACTTGGCGGCCCTGGCGCGGGCCGTGGTCGCGGCCTCGCGCCTTGCCGCGTGTGTCGACATCGCCGAAGCCGAGATCAACCCGCTGATCATCGGGCCGGAGGGCGAGGGCGTCACCGTCGCTGATGCCTGGGTGGTGCGGCGTTAACCGGCAGGCCCTGCGATGCCCGACCAAAATTGCGTCCTGCCCGCATCGCTGCGATCCCTGGGCGAAGGCAGCCTGACCCCTGGGCGGGGCGCCAGGGGGATGGCATGATCCGCCCATGACCCCCGACGCCATGATCCGCGCGCGCTACGGCATCCGGCCGGAGGCGCCCTCCCCCTTCGATGCGCCAGAGGCGATCCCGCCGGCGCTCGCCGCGATCCTCGATCGGCGCGTGACGCGCCGCTACAAGGCGGAGCCGGTGCCCGAGGCGTTGCTACGCACACTGTTCGCCGCAGCGCAGTCCGCGCCGAGCAAGTCCGACCTGCAGCAATACGCCATCATCATGCTGCAGGAGCCGGCAAAGATCGCCGCCATCGCCCGCTGGATCGGCGGCATGGACTGGATCGCGGAGGCGCCCGTCTTCCTTCTTTTCTGCGGCGACATCCGCCGCGGCCGGCGCATCTGCGGGATCCATGGCCGGGTGCACGCCAACGACAATGTAGATACCTTCATCAACGCCACCGCCGATGCATCACTTGCCATGGGCAGCATGATCCTCGCGGCGGACGCGGCCGGGCTTGGCACCTGCCCGATCTCCTACGTGCGCAACCATGTCGAGAGGATCGGGCCGATGTGCGGCCTGCCAGAGGGCGTCTTCCCCGTCGCCGGACTGACGCTGGGCTGGCCGGAGGGCAACCGGAACTGGCTTTCCCCGCGCCTGCCACAACATCTCGTCGTGCACCGCGAGACCTACGACGATTCAGGGCTGGAGGCGGCGCTGCCCGCCTACGACTCGGCCCGCCCACCAGCCCGCCCGCGCTACCCGGAGATCCATGGGGCCAAGCCCGAGGGCTGCGGCTGGAGCGAGAATGCCGCACGACAGCTCTCCGTGCCGGAGCGCTTCGGGCTCCGCACCTGGTTGAAGCTCAGGAGCCTCGCGCTTGACTGAGGCGGCCCGCATCTGCGAGCGGCCGACGGATGACAATCCGGGTGGCATCGCCGAGGCGAAGCCGGCGCCGACGCGTGCGGTGCGGCCCCGCCATGCTGCCTCCCTGCTGTTGTGGCGCCGCGGTGCAAAGGGCCTCGAGTTGCTGATGGGCCTGCGGCACGCGCGGCACCGCTTCCTGCCCAATGTACTGGTCTTCCCTGGTGGCCGCGTGGATGTCGGCGATCATCGCGCCAAGGCGGCGAGCGAGCTGCCGGAGCGGACGCAGGCGCAGCTGCTGCGCACCGCTCCACCCTCGCTGGCACGCGCCCTCGGCGTTGCGGCCGCGCGGGAACTGCACGAGGAGACCGGGCTGGTGCTTGGCCGGATGGACGGCCATCGCCTTTGGCCCGAACTCGGCATGCTGGACTATCTCTGCCGTGCGGTGACCCCGCCGAACCGCTTCATGCGCTTCAACGCCCGGTTCCTGATCGCGCCTGCCGAGGCCGCGCAGGGCCATATCCGCGGCTCGGGCGAGCTCGAGGAGCTACGCTTCTTCACCATAGAGGAGGCGCGGCGGCACAAGATGATCTCCATTACCTCGAAGGTGATGGAGGAGTTCGAGGCTTGGCTGCGCATGAGCGAGGAGGAACGCGCCTCGCGGCCGCTGGTCTGCTTCCGCAGCGGCCGGCGCGACACGGACGCACGTACGTTGGAAACGTGAGGGGGCGCTATCGCGCCCTCCAGCGCTCCCCCTCCTCGCGCACCGCCAGGTTCTCCTGCTCCAGCTTGATGAGGTGGCTCAGCAGGCTGCGCCCCGCGGGCCCGACCAGGCGCGGATCGAGCGGCCCATAGACCGGCGGGACCAGCTCCACCGCGGTTGCGGCACCCGCGGCGCGCAGCGCCTCCAGCACCTTCGCCTCGCGCTCGAGCCGGTGGGCCTTCAGCGCCGCCAAGTAGGGGCCGGGGTCCGGCAGGGGCGGGCCGTGTCCGCAGAGATAGAGCCGATCGACCTCGCCACGCGCGATGAGTCGATCGAGGCTGCGCATATAGGCCGACATGTCGCCATCGGGCGGGCTTACGACGCTTGTGGACCAGCTCATCACCATGTCGGCGCTGAAAAAGTTCCCGGCCGGCCCGTCCATTGCGAAGCAGAGATGATTGCCGCAGTGACCAGGCGTGTGAAACGCAAGGAGGCGCCAGTCGTCGCCCTCGATTACGCCGCTGCCTGGCACTTGCACGTCCGGCGTGAAGCCATGGTCGCCGCCCTCTCCACCCTGGTCGGGCGGTGTCATGTGCCTCCCGAAGCCCCAGGTGGGCGCGCCCGTCGCCGCCTGCAACGCCCGCGCGCCCGGGGAATGGTCGCGATGCGTGTGGGAGACGAGGATATGCGTGATTTCCTCGCCCTTCAGCGCGCCGAGGATGGCGGCCAGATGCGTCGCATCCTCGGGCCCGGGGTCCAGCACGGCGACGCGGCCGCGGCCGATGATCCAGGTGTTGGTGCCGCGGAAGGTGAAGGCGGAGGGATTGTTGCAGAGGATACGACGCACGCCGGGCGCCGTCTCCTCGACGGCGCCGTGGGCGAGGTCGTCCTTTCGCAGGAACGCTATGCTCATCGCGTCGTCTCCCCCCGGCTGCGCCGGCGCACCAGCTCGCGGTGCAGGATGTACAGGCCGGCCCCGACGATCAATGCCGAACCGCCCAGCATCGCAAGCCCCGGAACGTCTCCCCAGACGACGAAGCCGAGGGCGATGGCCCAGACCAAGGCGGAATAGGAATAGGGCGCGACGGCCGAGACCTGTGCGCTGGCCCAGGCCTCGGTCAGCATCCACTGCGCGACACCACCGACGAGGCCGATGGTCACGAGAAGGCCGAGTTGCGCCCATCCGGGCGTGACCCAGACGAAAGGCAGCAGCAGGAGGGTGAACAGCGTCATCAGCAGCGACTGATACATGGTGATGGTGGCCGAACTCTCGGTGGCGGAGAGTTGCCGGACCAGCAGCGTTGTCGCGGCGGAGAAGAGCCCCTGGGCCACCGCAGCGACGACACCCAGAACCGGCGTTGCCCCGCCGAGGACCCCGCCAAGCGCCCCCTGGCCCGCCGCGATCACCAGCACACCGCAGAAGCCAGCCGCCACGGCAGACCAGCGATGCACGCCGACGCGCTCGCCGAGAAAGAGGATGGCAAGCACGGTGACGAAGAGCGGAGTGGTGTAGCCGAGCGCGGTCTGCACCGCGAGCGGCAGCACGGTCAGCGCGTAGAAGCTGCAGCCCTGCGCCAGCGTGCCGGTGCAGGCCCGCGCGACATGGCCGGGCAGCCGCCTTGTGCGCAGCCCGGCGCGCAGCCCGCCGCCGCGCGCCAGGATCAGCGCCACGACAGGCAGGGCAAGTGCACTGCGGAAGAACATCAGCTGCACCACCGGGACGCTGTCGCCGAGCAGCTTCACCAGCGCCGAGAGTCCGGTGAAAAGCGCGTGCGAGGCGACCATCAGCAGGGCGCCGCGGCGGATGTCGTGGCGCAGCGGCATCAGCGTAGCGCAGTGGAAGCGACGGTGGCGACCATCAGCGCGGCACCGCCGCCGCGGCACGTTCCTGCGCGCGGCGCATCCGTTCGCGGTGCAGATTGTAGAGACCCGCGCCGATGACCACGGCCGCTCCTGCGAAGGTGGTCCAGGCAGGCACCTCGCGCCAGATCAGGAAGCCAAGCAGCGTACCCCAGAGCAGCGGCGAGTACTCGAAGGGCGCGATGGCCGCGACGGGCGCCAGCGCGTAGGCGCGCGCGAAGAGCATGTGCGCCACCGCATTGGCCACGCCGAACCCGATCAGCGCGGCGACCCCGGCCCAGCCGGGTACGAGGCCTGCCAGCCCCTGCCCACCAGGTGGCCCCATGCCGGGGATGGCAAGCACGACCAGAGCCCCGGGCACGTGCAGCGCCATCAGCCAGAAGGCGATTGCCTGCGGCGTCTCGGTCGCGGCCAGCATGCGGGTCCAGATCCGGGTCAGTGCCATCGCCGCCGTCGCTGCCAGGAGCAGCCCGGTCTCCCACCGCCAGAGTTCGCCGCCGGGCTGCAGCATCACCAGCACGCCGACAAAACCGAAGCCGGTGGAGAGGAAGCGGCGCCAGCCCACCCGCTCGCCGAGCAACGGAATCGCCAGCAAGGTCATCAGCAGCGGCGAGACGGCGGCGACGGCATAGCTGTCGGCCAGGCCAACCCCGAGCATCCAAGCCAGAAACCAGGCCGCCGAGACGCAGCAATGCAGGACGCTGCGGGCACCGAGCAGGCCGCGCTGTACCGGCCTGAGGCCGCGCCCACGCGCCAGCAGCACGATGACCGAGGCGCCGATGATGCCGCGCCAGAGCATTGCCCCGGCCGGCCCGATCTCGGGCAGCACCCATTTCACCGCCGCATCGGCGCAGGAGATCACAATGAAGCCGAGGGCAACAAGGGAAAGACCGCGCACAGCTTCATCCCCGCTCGAGCCGAGGCGGCGCCGTGCGATGGTCTCGGGCACGAGTGGAGGACGATCGCGCATCAGCCGGCGCCGCTGCGACACGGCGGGACTGGGTGACGCCGACGCCAGGGCATGCGGCGCCGGGAAAGAGCGTGCCGGGCGCATCGGGCGTCCGGGCTGCGCGAGAAGGCCAAGGGGCGGGGCGCAACTCGGCCGGAAAGGATCATGCCAGATCATATCGGCCATCGGCGCCGCTGGAACTGCGCCTGCCGCATGGCGCACCGCCTCCCTGCGCCGGTCAGGCCCAGATCGGCTGTAGGGGGGCCCTGGAGCAACATCCAACCCGATGGAATCGCCTCATCGGTTATCTTGCGCCAGATGAAATGGCGTGTCGGGGCCCAAGCGGCTCCCGCCTGTGCCGGCCTAGAGACGCCGCTCCGGGCCATCGGGGCGCCATGGAGCCTCGGCCAATCAAGTCAGTCCGGCAGGGTGCAGGACCGACTCGTCGTTCCCTTGGCCCGCCGATGCGGCGCAATGATCGGCCATCCGGAGCATAAGTGCGCCCGCGGCAGCCGTTCACCCGCGCACACGGGGGCGGACGACCGGGCTGAACGAAGCCTGCCCCCTGTTCCGGGCCTGAAGCGTCGGGGGGGGGTCAGCGGATCCGTGTGTAGAGCCGGTACCCGGCCAACTCAGCCTTCGGCCGGTAATGACGGAAGGCCGCGGCAAAGCCGGTGTTGCGCGTGAGATACTCCACAAGGTCAAAGCCGCGCCCGCAGTTGGGGATGCCCGCGTCGAGTGCGACCAGGATCGCGGCCGGTGGCCGGCGCACCAAGCCTTCGGTGACCTCCCGGACAAAGCCCCGCTCCACCTCCGGCATCGCCGCCGACTCGCGGTACCGCGTGCCGCCCGGCGCGCAGGTCGCATAGGCGCCCTGCAGTGGCCAGATATTCATCGTGGGCAGGGTGAATCGCGCCCCGGCGTAGTTCACCGCGGGGAAGATCGGGTAGATTGCGGGCGAGAGGACGAGCACGGACTGGCCGGCCGCCTCGCGCTGGACCAGCGCGCTGATCTGCCCCTCCGCAGACCAGGACCAGGTGATCTGGCGCCATGGTGCCTCCGCTCCCGTCATCTGCAGAATTCCGAGGCCGAGCGCCGCCAGCGCCGCCACCGCCGCCGCGTCCCGCCGCGCCCGCGCCGGGGCCAATGCACCGTCGAACCAGCGCGCCAGAAGCATCACGGCCAACAACCCGCCGAGGAGGCGTACGGGCAGAAGGTGGTAGGACCAGCCCTTCTCCTGGAGGACAGCGACGAGCGCCGCCGCGAGTCCGGCCAGCGCCACTGCCTGGGCGGGTGCCGCCACCGCGCGGTCCTGGCCGGGGCGGAAGGCGATCACCGCCATTGGCACGAGGAGGGCCAGGCCGGTCGCCATGCGGTCGGTCAGGATCACCTGCCACCAGGAGAAGTCGTGCAGCCCGAGATAGTGGGCGAAGACCAGCGGCAGCACGCGGCCCGGGTAGTCGGGGAAGACCAGCAGTATGGCGAGGCAATAAACGGCCCAGGCGGCCGCCATCGCCCAGGGCGCAGGGTCGCGCAGCGCAGCCAAGGGCCCGCGGCGAAGCAGGACCAGCGCCTCGATTACTGCGGGGATCAGCAGGAAATGGGGCTTCAGCGCAAAGCCCGCCGCCGCCAGCACGGCGATCCCGATCGCCAGTCGCACCGGTACCGCGACCCCGGCAACCCGGCGCCCCGTCAGCGCCAGGTAAGGCAGCGCCGCCACCACCATCAGGTGCTCGCGCTGCGCAAAATCGTAGCCGGCGGCGAGCGTGGTCAGCGGGATGGCAGCCGCCAGGCAAGCGGTCTGCACGGCGCCCACCGACGGCATCACCCGCAGCGTGAGACGCACCGAGAGCCAGCAGAGCCCCAGCACGCAGAGCGGGACTGCATGCACCGCGGCAAGCGGACTCGCCGCCCCAATGGCGGCCGGCAGCAGGCTGAGGACGAAGATCAGCGGTGGGTTGACGTCGATGAGGTCGCGGTAGAGCACCTCGCCCTGCAGCCAGCGCTCGGAGAAGCTCAGCACCGCAGCGACATCGTGGTTCAACGGCGGCGCGAGCGCGATGAGGACGAAGACGCAGGAGGGCAGGAAGGCCACCCAGCGCAACCAAGGAAGCGCCTCGGCGCCCGCGCCCTCGAGCCCGGACGCCGCTTCGGCGGCCGCGGCACGGGCAGGCCTGTCGGGGTGGATCATCAGCCTGTCAGCCTCTCGGTGCGATTGCTCTTCGAAGCGCTACCCCGGCGCCGAACGAAACGACCCAAATGCGGCCAGGGTGAGGCGCAGGAGCGCTTGTGGCAACGCGACCCCTCGTGCCAGAAGCGGCGCCGTGGACGCTGTCGAATATCAGAAGATGGACGCCGTCGAGGACGGCATGTGGTGGTACCGAGCCCTGCATGCGCAGGCGATGGCGGGCCTCGAGGTACCCCATGAGTTGCCAGGGCCGGTGCTGGATGCCGGCTGCGGGACCGGGGGCTTCCTCACGCGTCTGCGGCGAGAGGCACCGGGCGTGGTGGCGCTTGGCCTCGAAGTTCATGCCCCCGCGGCTGCGCGGGCCCGTGGCAAGTCGGGCGCGACGGTCGTGGCGGGCTCCGTGAATGCCATGCCCTTCCGAGACGGCAGCTTCGGCGCGGTCGTCAGTCTCGACGTTCTCTCCCACGCCGCGGTGGACCCGGTGCAAGCCCTCGCCGAGATGCGGCGCGTTCTCGCCCCCGGCGGGCGGCTGGTGCTGAATCTCCCGGCCTTCGCCTGGTTGCACTCGGCGCACGACGAGCGCGTGCACAACGCACGCCGGTTCACCCCGGCGGCCACGCGCACCCTCATCGCCGCGGCCGGGTTCGACGGAATCAGGTTGCGCTTCTGGAACGCCCTGCTCCTGCCACTCATGATGGTCCAGCGGAAAGTCCTCGCGCGCGCGCCCGACAATGGCTCCGATGTCGCCGCCTTTTCGCCGTGGCTCGATGCGACGTTACATGCGACGACGGTGCTCGAACGCCGCCTGATGGCGGCCGGCCTGCGCTTTCCCGCCGGCGGATCACTTCTGGCGACCGCCATTCGCCCCTGATCTCGCGCCCGCCCCCCCAGGAGATACCCCGCCCCGATGGACTACCCATTTCCGCAGGAGACGCCCGAGACGCCCATCATCGGGCTGTCGATCGTCGTGCCGGTGTATCGTGGCGCCGCGACCGTCGGCGCGCTGGTCCAGGCGCTTTCGGCATTGCGGCCCCAGGGCGGGCTCGAGATCATCCTGGTCAATGACGGCAGCCCCGATAACTCGGGCGATGTCTGCCGCACGCTGCAGCGCGACGCCAGCGTGCCGCTGACCTATGTCGAGCACGCGCGCAACTACGGGGAGCACAATGCGGTCATGACCGGGCTTCGCCATGCCCGCGGCAGCTACGTCATCACCATGGACGACGACTTGCAGAACCCGCCGGAAGAGGTGGTACGCCTCTACGATCATGCGCGGCTTGGTGAATGGGACGTCGTCTACACGCGCTACCCGGTGAAGGAGCACGACGGCTGGCGCAACCTCGGCAGCCGCTTCGCGAACAAGGTCGCGGATGCACTCCTCGACAAGCCGCGCGGGCTCTATCTGTCCTCCTTCCGCTGCATGTCGGCACTGGTGGTGCGCGAGGTCATGAAGTACCGCGGCCCCTACCCCTATGTGGATGGACTGATCATGCAGGTGACGCAGCGCCTCGATTCCATCGAGGTGAAGCACCTGGCGCGGATGGAAGGGCGGTCAAACTACACTTTGAAGCGTCTGGTGCTGCTTTGGCTCAACCTGGCCACCAACTTCTCGGTGCTGCCGCTGCGCATGGCAATCCTGGCCGGGGCGATGATGGGCCTGCTTGGCCTTTTCGCCGCGCTCTACGTGGTGGTGGAGGGGCTGCGGGGCGAGACGCCCTCGGGCTGGGCCTCGACGATGACGGTTATCCTGCTGACGGCGGGCGTGCAGTTCCTGATTCTCGGCGTGCTCGGGGAATACGTCGGCCGCGCCTTCCTCTCGGCAAACGGTAAGCCGCAGGGCGTGGTGCGCGAGGTCCGCCGGCCAAGAGTGCAGGAGGTCCGAGGACCGGACGTACAGGACGCCCGCGGGCCCACCGCGCCCGACGCGCGGGCGTCAGCGATACTGGTGACCGGCGCGACGCGCGGGCAGCCGACGTGAGCACCCATTGGCTGGCGCTCGCCGCAGCAATCTCCACCTCCCTCGTCGGCCAGGTGCTGCTGAAGGCTGGTGCCGGCGGTGAGGGCGGGTTCCTGGCGCAGCTTTTCCGGCCAACAACTATCATTGGCCTTGCCTGCTACGGTGGGGCGGCGCTGCTATACATCGTCGCACTGCGGCGCATTCCGATGAGCATAGCGCTGCCCTGCACTGCAGCAAGCTACGTGGCGATCGCGCTGATCGGCCATTTCGCCTTCGGCGAGGCGCTGGGCGCGCAGAAGATCGCCGCCATCCTGTTGATCTGCGGGGGGGTGGTGCTGCTGGCAATGAGCGCCTGATCCCCGTTGCGGGCTATTTTTCACCCGAGTTGTGACAGCGCAGTCGACTGCGTGGGGTTCCATGGAATATTCACATTCGGTAATGCATCTTATGGTTGTTGAACAGAAAAAACTTTCGCGTCATGCTGGGGTCGTCACCCTCATGCTCGGCGTCACCGGCTGCGCTATCGCCCGAGAGCCCGCTTGGGGGCCCGTGCCCTGCCCTGCCGGGCTCGAGTCGGCGGTGGTGATCGACGCCTACTTCGGCCGGAGCGGACCGGCACGCGATGCGGCAGCCGGCAGCCCCACGGTGCTGCTCGTGGACGAGGTGGCCTGGGATGGCTTCATGCGCGAGGCACTGCTGCCGCGGCTCGGCCCAGGTGGCGGCTCCACCGTGACCGAAGCCACCGGCACCTGGCTCGGCGCGACGCGGGGCGAGCCGACGAAGGTGGTCACCCTGGTGCTCCGTCCGGCCGAGGCGGAGAAGCGGCGCCGCGGGCTCGAGGAGGCCATCGCCTTATATCGCCAACGGTTCGACCAGCAGTCGGTCGGGGTCGCGATGCGGCCGGCTTGCGTTGCCGGCTTCTTCGCGCAGGCACACTGATGGCCACGCCCGACGGAGACGCCAACATTCAGCCTGTGCTGGGGTTTTTTTTGCGCCTTCGCTACGGCGTCAATCGCGGCATCCCCGCTGGCCCTGGCGCGGTTCTCCGCCACCACAGGCTGGCCCAGGATCTCGGCCATGGCCGGCGCAGTTGCACGGCCCATGGGGTCGACCGTGCTGCTTGGGGCGGAGGGTGCGATCAGGGGTTGGCGAGGAAGGTCTGCCCTACCCACTGCCGCCACGCCTCAGATCAGCAGCGGAAGTGCCAGGACGGCGCGGCGGCAGAGCATCACCCCAACCTCCTCACGGCTTCAGCCTGCGCGAGCCGGCGATGTCGTTCAAGATGCGGCAGGGCTGGAAGCGCCAGACCCCCGGGTGCGCAGGACATAGTCCTCGAAGGTGCCGGCAATCGCCATCAGCGGCTCCGCCTCACTTTCGCACACCATGAGAAAGTTGGACTCC